>JAZNHI010000190.1:0-5217 GCA_045576895.1 Clostridia bacterium
ATACTCGGATGCTGCTGCCGCGATGGAGGAGAACATGGAACCACCGCAAGCGAAGATGATTTCCGTGCCGTTTGCATACCAGCCGGACGCCATCGTCTGCAGTTCGGGGGAAGCGGAGAAGGACGAGCCGTACTGCCAGGAATATCTGACGTCGACGTTGATGCCCTTTTCAGCACCCGCTGCGTTTGCGCCCTGGACGAAGCCATAGCCGTAACGGCAGCATGCCGGGTTCGTGCCGCCGCCGCCGCCGCAGAAGCCGAGCTTGGTGTAGCCTTCCATGACTACCGCATAGCCTGCGAGGTAACCGGCCTGCTCCTCATGATACGCGATACCTGCAACATTGGGAAGACCGAGATCCCAACCATCGATGAAGATGAAGTTGACGTCCGTGAATTCCTTCGCTGCCTTCTCGAGTGCGCCTGCCTGCATGAAGCCTGCGCAAACGATGATCTTCGCACCGCCGTCCGCTGCCGCCTTCATGGCGGCATAGCGGGCGTCGTCCCTCGCCTGGTCGGCGTTCGCGGGCTGATAGTACTTGTAGGACAGACCGTTTGCCGCTGCATAGAGCTTGCAGCCTTCCCAGGTGCCCTGGTTGAAGGACTTGTCCTTCAGCTGACCGACGTCGGTAACGAACGCGATCTCATACTTGCCGTCTGCGCTCGTCATCGTGTCCGGGATGGACTCGGGGTCAACCACCGCGGGCTGCTCCGGCTGCTGCTCGGGCTGCTGCTCCGGCTGCTGCTCCGGCTGCTCCGCCTGCTGCTGCGGCTGCTCTTCCGGCTTCTCCGTCTCTGCGGGCTTCGTGCCGCAAGCAACCAGCGCAAGCACCATTGCGAGAACCATCAGCAATGCAATGATTTTCTTCATAGTTTGTTTTTCCTCCTGATTTGTTTTTCCTGCCGTGCAGGATTATAAATTTGCACGCCATACGTACGAACGTATTATAACAGATACTTTTCAAGAATGGAAGAGGATTCTTGCATATTTTTCAAATATTTTTCATAATTTGAACCGTATGCCGTTCGGAAAAAGAAAACCGATCGCTTTACCGATCGGCTTTTCCGTCTTGTTTGGGGGCGGAGATTACTCCTCTTCCGCCTTGAAATTCGCAAACAGGCTCGCCAGAGAGGTGGTCGTCTGCGTGACCGGGGGCAGCTCGTACTCGCCGTCCTCGGAATTGCGGCGGCGGCGATCCGGACGGGATTCGCGGCGCTCGCCGTTGTTGTCCTGCGCGCGGCGGGCATTGCGCTCCTCGCGCTCCTTGTTCTGCTGCTCGCGCTGTGCTTCACGCTGCGCCTTGCGCTCCGCGTTCACACGCTCGCGCTCCGCCTTCTCTGCAGCAAGCTGCTCCGCGATCTCGGGGTTCTCCTCGATCAGAGCGTCCTTGCGGGAGAGGCTGATGCGCTTTGCTTCGACGTTGACGTCGAGCACCTTGCAGCGAACGATGTCGCCAACCTTGATCTCGTCCTCGACCTTCTCGATGCGGTGTACGCCGACCTGAGAGATGTGGATGAGACCGTCGATCGTCGGCTCCAGCGCGACGAACGCGCCGAACGGAACGATGCGGACGACCTTGCCCTCGACGATCGAGCCGATCGGATACTTCTCCGCCGCCTTGGTCCAGGGCTTCGGCTGGAGCTGCTTGTAGCCCAGCGAGATGCGTTCCTTTTCACGGTCGACGCCGAGGATCAGAACCTCGATCTCCTGACCGATGGACAGCGCGTCGCTCGGATGCTTGACTCTGCCCCATGCGCAGTCCGTTACGTGAACGAGACCGTCCAGGCCGCCGATGTCGACAAACGCGCCGAAATCGGTGATGCGGCGGACGACGCCGCGGACCTTCTCGCCGACGACGAGCGCGTCCCACTTGGCCGCCTTCGCTGCCTTTGCCTCCTCGACGAGGACCTGCTTGATGGAAGCGACGATGCGCTTCTTTGCCTTGTCCGCTTCGAGAACCTTGACCTTGATGGTCTTGCCGACGTAGTCGTTGAGATTCTCAACGTATTTCGTAGAAACGTGCGAAGCCGGAACGAACGCGCGAACGCCGTTGATGTCGGCGATCAGTCCGCCCTTGACGACTTCCTTGACCACTGCCTCAAAGGTCTTGCCTTCGACGTCTTCTGCGAACATTTCGTCCATCAGCTTTCTGCCTTCGACATTCTTGCGGGAAAGGCGGACATTGCCTTCGCCGTCGTTGACCATGAGTACTTCTACGTCGATGCTGTCACCCTCTTTGACAACGTCTTCCGCACGGACTTCGGGATCCGCGGAGAATTCTCCCTTCGGGATCACGCCGTCGGCCTTGTAACCGATGTTGACAAATACTTCGCCGTCGACCACCTGGATCACGGTGCCCGTGATCATCTGGCCCGGACGAATCCGCTTCACGGTCTTTTCAAAGGCCTGTTCAAACGTTTCGGGTTCGGCTTCTGCCTCCGCCTCGACAGCAGCGGGCGCTGCTTCAACTGCTTCTTCGACTGCTTCTTCCACGACTGCCGGTGCTTCTTCGACGGTCTCTTTCACTTCTTCGACCGCTTCGACTGTTTCCGCTGCCGCTTCCGTAACTGCCTGTTCTGCTTCCGCAACGACCTGTTCAGTGGTTTCGGCGACAACCTCAGCGGGAGCTTCCGCTTCGATGGTTTCAACTGTCGTCTTTTCGAGTTCGCTCATTACTTGTTTAACCTCCCTAATCATCGCTGGTGGCGTCGATGCGCCTGCGATAATCCCTATTATATCATCGTCTTTTATTTTTGCAAGAGGAATTTTACCGATATTGTCGATGATTTCTGCCTTTTCGCAAGATTTTTTACACAAATCATACAGAGCGCAGGTGTTTGCGCTCGTTTCGGAGCCGAGAACGAAGATCCGCGTACACCGCTTTGCAAGCATCTTCGCCTCCTCCTGCCTGAGCTGCGTCGTATCGCAGACCGTGCAGTGCGCCGAAAGCGCCGGGATCTTTTCCGAAAGAATGCGCAGGACCGCGTCGTACGTCTCCTTCTTCGCCGTCGTCTGCGAAACGAAGGTCAGCGATCCGCAGGACGGGAACCGTTCCGCGTCCGCTTCACCCGTCAGGACAGCGGCGTTCTCCCCCGCGCGGCTTCTGATCCCGATCACCTCGGGATGCTCTGGCTTTCCGAGGATCGCGACGCGCTCCCCCTTCTCCGCCGCCCGCCCGACGATCCGATGGATGCGCTTCACGAACGGACACGTGGCGTCGATCACGCGAACGCCCTTTTCTTCGCACGCACGAAAGACCTCCGGCGGCGCGCCGTGCGCCCGGATCACCAGCGTGTCGCCCGCCGCAAGCATGTCAATCGAATCGACCGCATGGATGCCGCGCGCTTCGAGCTCGCCGACCGTGCGCTCGTTGTGGATGATCCTGCCGTAGGTGAAGACCCGCGCGTTCTCCTCCGCCGCTTTGTTCACCAGCCCGATCGCCCGCGACACGCCGAAGCAGAACCCGCTGTGCTTTGCGAGAAGGATCCTCATAGACGGTTCTCCGCGATGTCCCTGAGCGTCATCATGGAATCCGTGATCGCCGCGTTGACGGCGTCGACCGGCTTCTTACCCGGGCAGTGCGCCTTCACCTCGGCGGGATAGATCGGATCGCCGACCGCGACCTTCAGCCTTTGCCCGAACTTCCGGTCGTGGTGCACGATGTACAGCGGTACGATCGGCGCGTCCGCGCGAAGCGCGATGAACGCGCAGCCCTTGTCGAACGCGTCCGTGTCGGTCTCCGTCGCCGAGCGGTGTCCCTCCGGGAACACGCCGAACGCCTTGCCCTTGTTCAGAAGCTCGCACGCGTGCTTGATCGACTTCGTGTCCGCCGTGCGCTGATTGACCGGGAAGCACAAAAGCAGCCGGAAGACCGTCGTCATAAACCTGGACGAAAACAGCGTGGATTTCGCCATGAAGTGGATGCATCGCCACACGATCGCCGCGATCCAGATCGGATCGCTCATCTTGACATGGTTGCTGACATAGATCACCTTGCCCTTGCTTTTCAGCGCCGCACGGTTGTAGATCTTCGGCCGCCCGTACAGCCAGAGGATCGGCTTCAGGATGATGCACGCAAAGACGTACAGCATATCATACCTCCGAAAGAATTGCTTCGACTGCTTCCTCGATCGTCATGTTCGTTGTGTCGATCCGCTTCGTGTCCGCGCCGCAGTACAGCGGCTTGTAGGCGCGCTCGCTGTCCTGCCTGTCGCGGCGGATGATGTCCTTCAGGATCGTGTCGTAATCGGCTTCCTGCCCGCTCTCCAGAAGCTGCTTATACCGCCGGTTCGCGCGCTCCTCCGCCGACGCCGTGATAAAAAACTTGTAGGGCGTGTCGAAAAGAACGTTCGTGCAGATGTCGCGTCCGTCCATGATCACGCGCTGCGCATGCGCCACCTCGCGCTGCAGCTCCGTCATCCGGTCGCGCACGGCGGGAACGCGGCTCACGAGCGACGCGCCCTGCCCGATCTCCTCGGTGCGGAGCTCTCCCGTGACGTCCTCGCCGTCGACAACGATGTGCTGTTCGCCGGTTTCCGTGTACTGCACGCGAAGGTCGATCGCTTCGACCAGCGCCGCGACCGCTTCCTCGTCCGTGAAGCCCACGCCGTGCCGCTTTGCCGCCACCGCAACGCCGCGGTACATCGCGCCCGTATCGAGGTACGGGATGTTCAGAATCTTTGCGACCCGCTTTGCAACCGTGCTCTTGCCCGCGCCCGCGGGTCCGTCGATGCCGATGCTTGGTTTCATTTGACTATACCTCCGTAGGAATGCTGCTGCCCGCAAGCGCACCCGTCGACCAGGCGATCTGCAGGTTGAATCCGCCCGTAAAGGCGTCCGTATCGAGAAGCTCCCCCGCAAAATACAGGTTCGCGATCTTCTTTGACTCCATCGTGGAAGGGTTGACCTCCGCAACCTTCACGCCGCCGCGCGTGACGATCGCCTCCGCGATCGGACGCGTTCCGGTCACATGCAGCTTCAGCCCCTTCAGCGTTTCGACAAGCGCTCTTCTCTGCGCCTTCGTACAGTTGCCCGCCTGCGCGGTTCCGTCGATCCCGGCGGCGTCGAGCACAACGCCCAGGAGCTTCTGCGGCAGCAGCCCGTACAGCGCGCCGGAGAACGTCTTTTTCGCGTTCGCCGCAAGATCCCGTAAAAGCCTTGCGTCCAGCTGCTCCTCCGTAAGCCCCGGCTTCAGGTCGATCGAAAGCACCGTGCCCGCCG
>JAZNHI010000191.1:0-4193 GCA_045576895.1 Clostridia bacterium
AAACCGGGCCCGCCGCGCGCGCACTCGGCGGGCTCGATTGCGATTCCGGGTTACTGCTGTTCGGGCATATCCGGGTTTACGGCTGCTTCCGCAGGCTGCACGGGCAGCGGCGCGGGAGTACTCTGCACCGCCTGAGAGACATGCTGCATGGCTTCCTGCTGACGCTGCAGCGCAAGCTCCGCATCGCGCTGCGCCGCTTCTGCGCGCGCCTTTGCTTTTTGCTCCTGCCGCTCCGCTTCGACACGCGCCTTCTCCGCTTTTTCGAGACCGGAAAGACGCGCATTGATCGCGTTCAGCTCCTCCACGTAGTCGGATGCGCCGAGCGTGATCGCCTTCTTGGCTTTTTTGGTGAGAGATTTGAAATAGAACGCCGAGATGATGCTGCCGCCGATCAGAAGCGCGGCGGGGATCAGATTGAGGATCCACTTGGATTCATCCTTTGACAGACATGCGATCAGGTAGCCGATTAATGCCAGAACCGCGCCGCATACGATTGCAATCCAATACTTGTCGGAGATCTTGTCCAGCTTCGTGTAGGTATCGACCTGCGTGCGCGTGTTTTCGGGCATCGCCTTCAAAAAGCCCTTTTTACGTTCTTTGGTTTGCAGAATTTGGTCTTTCAGTTCCATAGAATCTCCTCCCGTTTTTATATATGATTGACAACATTATTATAACGAATGCTCCCGACCCTGTCAAAGGATTTCGGGAGCATTTTTCATTATTCCGAAACGGTTTTCAAAAGCTGTTCAAGCGCGGCAATGCGCAGGCAGAGACAGAAGACGTCGATCGCAACGGTCAGTTCTTCAACCGGCGGCAGCGTCGGCGCGATGCGGATGTTGCTGTCGAACGGATCCTGTCCGTAGGGATAGGTTGCGCCGGCGGGGGTCATCGTCACGCCCGCTTCCTTCACGAGCTGCAGCGCGCGCTTTGCGGTCTGCGGCATGGCGTAGAGGCTTACGAAGTAGCCGCCCTTCGGACGGTTATAATGTCCGATCCCGCGGGAGACGACCTCGCGGTCCAGCGCGTCGCACACGGCGGCAAACCGCGGATTCAGAATCTCCGCATGCTTTTTCATCAGCGCAAGCGTCGTTTCCTTGTCCTTCAGGAAACGCACGTGGCGCAGCTGATTGACCTTGTCGAAGCTGATGATTTGTACGCCGAGCGTTTTCTGGAAATACGCAAGGTTCGCTTCGCTTGCGCACATGCAGGAGATGCCGGCGCCGGGGAAGGTGACCTTCGAGGTGGACGCGAATTCATAGACCATGTCCGCGTTGCCGTATTCGGCACAGAGCTTCAGAATGTCGGGGAACGGCACGTAGTCGCCGTCAAACTCGTGGATGCAGTACGCATTGTCCCACATCAGCGCAAAGTCGGGCGCCGCGGGTTTCATCGAAGCGATCGCATGGATGACGCGGTTCGAGTAGATGATGCCGTCCGGATTTGAATACTTCGGCACGCACCAGATACCGACGACCGTCGGATCCTTGATCCACTGCAGCACGGCGTCCATATCGGGACCTTCGTCGGTCATGGCGATCGGGATCAGCTCCATACCGAAGAATTCCGTGATGCGGAAATGCCGGTCATAGCCGGGCGCGGGGCAGAGGAAGCGCAGCTTGCCGCGCTTGCACCACGGTTCGGGGCTCTTCAGAAGTCCGTGCGTGAACGCGGTCGAAATCAGGTTGTACATCAGCTGCAGCGAGGCGCTGCCGCCGACGATAACCTCGGAGGGCTTTACGTCGAGAAGCTCGGCAAAGAGCTTTCTTGCAGACGGGATACCGAACAGATTGCCGTAATTGCAGACGTCAAGCGCGTCGTCATAGCAATCCTCGCGGTCGGAAAGCACCTTCAGCATATCGTTGGAGAGATCGAGCTGCGCCTTTCCGGGCTTGCCGCGCGACATATCGAGCTTCAGTCCCTTCGCTTTGATCGCCTCATAGGCTTCTTTCACGGTATTCAGTTCTGCTTCAAGGGCGGGTTTGTCCAGCTGCGTATACGGAATCATAAACGTCTCCTTTCGACTTTCGATATCTTGATTATAGCATGAATGGTTAAAAAGTCAAATACAAACGAAAGAAACCGGCCGAAGCCGGTTTCGATTCCGTTATTCCGTTTTCAGCGCTTCATCCAGGATCCGCGCCGCGCCGGCGACGCAGCCGAGGCACGGACGCGAATGGAAGAACTGTGCGTCGCGCGGGGTGGGGTTCGGATCGTTCTGTTCGTCCTTCCGGACGGAGAGGATCTCGCGGCAGATGATGGAGCCGTTCTCCTCGCGGAACTTCGCAGCAAGCGCCTGCACGTTCGCATAGTGCGCTTTCTTTGCGCCGGGATCCTGAAGATCGTCGTAGCCTTTCAAAAGTCCGTAGACCATCATCATGCCGGACACCGCGCCGCAGACCTCTCTGAGCCTGCCGATGCCGCCGCCGAAGGAGGAGGCAAGGCGAGCCGCCGTCTTTTCATCCATGCCGAGCTCGTCGGCGTAGGCCATCACGACCGCCTGTGCGCAGTTTGCGCCGTTCGTGAAATACTGCAGAGCTTTTTCTTCGTGTGTCATAGCGTTTCGATCTTTGCTGTCAGTTCGTTCAGCCAGTCGCCCTCGTAGAGCTCAATGAGCCCCGCGTCGCATGCGGCGGCGAGCTTCGGGTTGATCGGGATGCGGCAGACGGTTTTGACACCGTTCTCTTCCGCGACCTTTTCAATGTGGCTGTCGCCAAACAGGTTGTGGCGTTTTCCGCAGTCGGGGCATTCAAAGTAGCTGTAGTTCTCGACGACGCCGAGCACGGGAATGTTCATCATGTTCGCCATGTTGACCGCCTTCTGCACGACCATGCCGACAAGCTCCTGCGGAGAGGTGACGACGACGACGCCGTCGATCGGCAGGGACTGGAACACGGTCAGCGGCACGTCGCCCGTTCCCGGAGGCATGTCGATGAACATGATATCGACGTCTTTCCAGATGACGTCGGTCCAGAACTGCTTGACGGTTCCGGCGATGATCGGTCCGCGCCACACGACGGGATCGGTCTCGTTCTCGAGGAGCAGGTTGATCGACATCATGTCGACGCCGAGCTTGGAAGTGACGGGGAAGATGCCGATGTCGCTGCCGGTCGCCTTTTCATGGACGCCGAACGCGTTCGGGATCGACGGACCGGTGATATCCGCGTCAAGGATCGCCACGTGATCGCCGTTGCGCATCGCATTGACGGCCAAAAGGGAGGTGACGAGGGATTTGCCGACGCCGCCCTTGCCGCTTAAAACGGCAACGACCTTCTTCACCGTGGAGAAGTTGTTGAGCTTTGCGCGGAATTCGTTTTCTTCGGTCCGTTCGGAGCAGTTCTGCGCGCAACTGCTGCAGTCATGGGTACATTCGCTCATGAATTGATGATTCCTTTCCGGCGCCTTTAAGCCTTGGACGCCTTGGCTTTTTTCTGTCGTTTGGGTTGTTTGGGAATTTCGCCCGCGGCGGTCAGCGCAAGCTTCGTTGCGACCGGACCGACCAGTTCATAGATCAGCGTGGCAAACAGCACGATCGCCACGATCTGGGAGGAGATACCGGCGCTGTGCAGCTCCGGGTTTGCGGCGATGGACTGCGCCATACCGATGGCGACGCCCGCCTGCGGCAGCAGCGTAATGCCGAGATAGTGCCGGACGGTCCGTTCGGATTTTGAAAGCATCGCGCCGAAGAATGCGCCGAAATACTTGCCGAGCGAACGCGCGGCAAGATACACAACGCCCATGACGCCGACGATCGGCAGAATGGTCAGATCCAGCTCCGCACCCGAAAGCACGAAGAACAGCATAAAGAGCGGCGGCGTCCACTGCTCGGTGCCGTCGAGGATCTCCGCGGCGTCGTTGCGGAGGTTCGCAAACAGCGCGCCGATCATCATGCACACAAGCAGCGAGCTGAGATCCAGCAGATCGGAGAATGCCACGCCGAGGATAACCGCGGTGATCATCAGGCACAGGCGGTTCGCCCGCGAATGGAAAACCCGCATGCAGAGCGCCAGGATCGCGCCGAGGATCGCGCCGATGCCGATCGACATTGCGATCTCCAGAAGCGGCTTCAGGAGCGCTTCATGGACGGTGATCGCAGCGCCGGTGCTCATGGACTTCGCCAGAGAGAAGCAGACGGAGAAGATCATCAGACCGATCGCGTCGTCGAACGCCACGACGGGCAGCAGCGTGTCGGTCAC
>JAZNHI010000192.1:0-4467 GCA_045576895.1 Clostridia bacterium
TTCTATCGCCCGATCGTTGAGGTGATCGATTACCTCACGGAGAACAGCTTCACCGTCTACGTCGTCAGCGGCAGCGACCGCTACATCTGCCGCGAGCTCTTTGAGGGCATGGTCGACGTGCCGTCGGATCACTTCATCGGCATGGACGTCGCGCTGGAAGCAAGCGGGCAGGGCGACAAGGACAGCCTTGACTATACGTTCCAGCCTGAGGACGAGCTGGTCCGCACCGATCGGCTGCAGGTGAAGAATCTGAAGACAAACAAGGTCACGGCGATCGTGCGCGAGATCGGCAGGCAGCCGGTGCTTTCGTTCGGAAACAGCAGCGGCGATTCCGCCATGCATCTCTACACGATCAGCAACAATCCTTATAAGAGCCTTGCGTTCATGCTGATCGCGGACGACGACGTGCGCGATTACGGGCATCCGGAGAAGGGGGACGAGCTTCGCGCGAAATGGGAGGCGCTCGGCTTCAACGTGATCTCCATGCGCGACGATTTCAGAACCATCTACGGCGAAAACGTCCGGAAGACCGGCACGTTCCGCTGGACCGAGGAGCTCGGCGGAACTGTCAACTGAAACGATACGGGGAGCACTCTGCGGTGCTCCTTTTTTGTACGGAGGAAACCATGCAGTATCAGGATATCAATGCAAAGGCGATCGACCGCTGGGTCGAAGAAGGCTGGAAATGGGGGATCCCGATCGATCACAAGACCTATGAAAAGGCGAAAAACGGCGACTGGAACGTGCTTCTGACGCCGACGAAGCCCGTGCCGCACGCGTGGTTCGGCGCGCTGCGGGGAAAGAAGATCCTCGGGCTTGCAAGCGGCGGCGGGCAGCAGATGCCGGTCTTTGCCGCGCTTGGCGCGGACTGCACCGTGCTCGATTATTCGGACGCGCAGCTCGATTCCGAACGGCGCGTTTCCGAACGCGAGGGCTATCCGATCGCGATCGTCAAGGCGGACATGACGCAGCCGCTGCCGTTTGCGGACGAAACGTTCGATCTTATCTTTCATCCGGTGTCCAACTGCTACGTCCGGGAGGTCAGACCGATCTTTTCGGAGTGCTTCCGCATCCTGAAGCCCGGCGGCGTTCTGCTCTCGGGGCTCGACAACGGGATCAACTTCCTGTTCGACGGCGAAGATGAAACGCAGGTCGTGAACAGCTTTCCGTTCGACCCGCTCAACAATCCCGCGCAGATGGAACAGCTCGAACGCTGCGACTGCGCCGTGGAGTTTTCGCACACGCTCGGGGAGCAGATCGGCGGGCAGCTCGAGGCGGGCTTCATTCTGACGCATCTCTACGAGGACACGAACGGCGAGGGGCGGCTGCACGAGCTGCACATCCCGACGTTTTTTGCGACCCGCGCGGTCAAGCCGCTGTAACGCTTCAAAACAAACAGGACGCATTCCGCAAAACACGGGATGCGTCCTTTTTTCTGTCAGACTATGCTTTTGCAGGCTGCGGTTTCGCTTCCTCCGCCTGCGGTCCGGCGGGCGGTTCGTTCTCCGCGGGCGGTTCGCTTTCTTTCGGCGCGGACGGTGCCGGACGCTCCAGCAGCGAGAAATACTGCCGGTACGCGCGCTTGTACGCCGTGTCGAACGTCTCGTCGCCGCCGGCGTGCAGCCGTTCGACGTACAGATGCTCATGATCGGCAAGCTCCGGATGCACACGGACCATCGTCGCAATGCCGACGTTGCTGCACACGTCGCCGATCCGGCGGAACTCCACCATCAGGTTCGAGAAGGTCGTATCGGCGTAAGCGTTGCATTCGCCCGTGCTCATGCGCCGGAGATGGTTCTTTTTCAGCTTGTTGACAAGATCGCCCGAGACCTGCACCAGCGGCTCGATCCGCGCCGCGGCGTCCACATCGCGCTTCGCAAAGGTCTGCTCCGTCTCGTCGAGGATCCGGGTGAGCGCGCTCTCGAGGACCGCGATCTCCGAAACGGCGGCGTCCGAAAAGCGCGTGCCGTTCTTTTGCATGGATTCCGCAAGCTGCGCGATGTTCACCGCATGATCGCCCAGACGCTCGAATTCCGACACGACCTTGTAATACTGATTCAGGATCGAAACATGGCTGTCGATCGTCAGATGCGGCAGAAAGCTTACCATGTATTTGCTGAGCGCGTCGGTCATGCGGTCGATCTCTTCCTCCTCCGAAAGGATCGCCTTGTAAATGGCGGGATCGTACTGTTTGAGAAGGTCGAAGGATTTCTCGATGTTTGTCCGCGCGGCGGTGAAGCAGGCGAGCAGCGTTTTGTAGCAGCTCTGCAGCGCAAGCGCGGGGGTGTTGAAGAAGACCGGGTTCAGCGCGTCGGTGACGTCCTTGTACTTGCTGTCCTTCGCGGGCTTGTCCCTGACGATCTTGCGGCTCAGCTTTTCATAAACGCCCATCATCGGCAGCAGCGCCGCTGCGCAGCAGAGGTTGAAGATCGTGTTGGTGTTCGCGATGATGCCGGAGTTTACCGTTTTGTCCCACAGCCCGTTCAGAAGCCCCAGCTTGTGCACGACGGTCACAGCGATCAGGACCAGCGCCGATTTGCAGAGATTGAACAGGATGTTGACGACGCCCACGCGGCGCGCCTCCGCCTTGGAACCGATGAAGATGACGATCGCCGTGGTCACGCAGTCACCGAGGTAGACGCCGACGATGACCGAATAGACGGATTTGAACGCCAGCATCCCCGATTGCGAGAACGCCTGCAGAATGCCGATGGTCGCCGAGGAGCTCTGCAGCGTGAACGCTACGCCCGCGCCGGTGACGTAGCCCAGAAACGGGTTGTCGCCGAGCCGCGCGAAGAGCTTGTCAAACACGCCCGCTTCGGTCAGCGTATTGACCGCGCCGGTCATGTTCAGAAGACCGGAAAAGAGGATGCCGAAACCGATCGCGATGTTGCCGATGGACCGCGCGTTCTTGAAAAAGGCGGTCATAATCAGCACCACGCCGATGATCAGCGCGATCGGGGCGAGCGTGGACGGCTGGAACACGCGCAGAAACGACGAGCCGGAGGAGTCGATGTCCAGAAGGCGGATGATCTGACCCGTGACCGTGGTGCCGACGTTCGCGCCGATGATGATGCCGAGCGATTGATGCAGCGTCAGGATCCCGGCGCCCACCAGACCCGCTGTGATGACGATCGTCGCGGTCGAGGATTGGATCAGCGCGGTCACGAGCACGCCGAGAACAAACGCCTTCAGGGGATTGTTCGTCACCTTGCTCATGGCGCGTTTCAGTGTTCCGGAGGAATTCTCCTTTAAGGAATCCCCCATGAGCCGCATGCCGTACAGGAACATGGCAAGTCCGCCCAGCAGGGAGATCACGTTGAATACATCCATAAACCCCTCGTTCGGTCCTTCGGACCGGAATCGTTTTTCTGCTCCTATGATAGCATGCGCGCGGGCGGCTCGTCAAGAAGCGGCGCCGCTTCCCCGCCCTTGCCGCGGCGCAATCTCCTGCCGCCGGATCGCATTTTTCGCGGATTTTCGCGCAGGCGATTGACAATCCCCGCGAAAAGAAATACAATTTCAATAATGAACGGAGGAGGGACTTTCTATGTTTGACAATATCGGAAGCAAGCTCAAAAGCTTTGCAAAAGTGCTCTTCGGTATTATGATGGTCGGAACGATCGCCTATGCGATCTATATGGCGGTCTCCGTCGGGAAACTGTCTTCATACACCTGCAGAGGCGACGGCGCCGGATTCTTCGCCGGAGTCGGCATCTTCCTGCTGATCATGACGCTGGGAACCATTACCGCATGGATCAGCTGCGCGGGGATGTACGCGTTGGGACAGTATGTGGAGGATACGGAGATCAACCGGCAAACGAATCAGGAAAGCAAAAAGCTGCTCTCCGACATCAAGCAGCTCCTGCAAAACGGCGCTTCGACCGCCGCGCCGAAGGAAATCGAAGCGGCGCCGAAGGACCACAGCGTCAAATATCCCGAACCGACAAAGGAACCGCCGAAGGTGGATCCGAACCTTATCGTCGTACCGATCATCCACGGCGAGGATCGGATCCGCTGTCCGCAGTGCGATGCGGTGCAGCCCGCGGATCGCCGGGTCTGCTGGAACTGCGGCGTGAAATTCAAGGGAGAGACGCTGACAAATCCCGATATGATCTCCTGCCCGCACTGCGGTCAGCGGCAGAGCGCGGAACGCAAGACCTGTCTGCGCTGCGGAAAACCGCTTAAAGAAGCGCCCGCGCCGAAGCCCGCGCCCGTTCCGACCGAATGGAACTGCCCGAACTGCGGCACGAAGAACGAAACGGAAGCGAATTTCTGCTACCTCTGCGGCATGCGCAAGCCGAACTGACGATCAATGAAAAGCCGGAAGGATTGCTCCTTCCGGCTTCTTTGTCTGCAAAAAAACGGGAAGGCGCGTCCTTCCCGTTTGCATGCTTATCCGATGTGATCCTTGAATCCCATGTAGGGACGCAGCGCTTCGGGGATGGTGACGGTGCCGTCGGCCTG
>JAZNHI010000193.1:0-18055 GCA_045576895.1 Clostridia bacterium
ACACGGGCAGCATTCCGGTGCTTGCAAACGTACTGAATTTCACCTATCTTTGGAACCGGATCCGCGTGCAGGGCGGCGCGTACGGCTGCGGCTTTGTCGGGCGTGACACCGGCGAGCTGTACTTCTATACCTATCGCGATCCGAAGCCCGCGCGTTCGCTCGGCGTCATGCGCGAGGCGGCGGCGTTCGTGCGCGATTTCATCAGGGAGGATCCGGATCTTACCGGGTTCATCCTGAGCGCGGTGTCCTCGGTCGACCCGCTTCGCAGCGCAAACGTCAGGATCGCTGCGGGGGACAACCGGTATTTCCGCGGGATCACGGAGGAGCAGATGATCGAGCGTTACCGTGCGCTGATCCGCACAAAGCCGGAGGATCTTCTGGCGCTGTGCGAGATGCTCGACCGGATTGCAAAAGAGGATTCCGTCTGCGTTGCGGCGGGCAAAGAGCTGCTTGAGGCATGCGGCGGCGAGATTCGGGACATATTGAATGTATAACGGGGAGGAACGGCTGTGAACGCGCGTGAAAAACTGATCGAAGGCAATCGCCGGTACTGCGCCGCGGGATATGACGCGCGGCGGGAGCAGACCGCAAAGGAGGGACAGCATCCGTATGCGATCGTGATCTGCTGTTCCGATTCCCGCGTGATTCCGGAAAAAATCTTTTCCGCGGACATCGGCGATCTGTTTGTGATCCGCGTTGCGGGAAACGTGCTTGATCGACATGCGCTCGGCAGCATCGAATATGCGGCGGAGCACCTCGGCTGTTCTCTGGTACTGATGCTCGGACACACGGGCTGCGGAGCGGTAGCGGCTGCGCTTTCGGGACACGCGGCGGGCTTCGTTTCCGCGATCACCGACGACATTCGCGCAGCGATCGGCATGGAGACCGATCCGGATGCGGCGTGTCGGAAGAACATTCTGCACGGTGTGAGCACGATCCGGGAAGCGTTCGCTTCGCTTCCGGAACTGGAGATTGCGGGCGCGGTATACGACATTGCAACCGGTACGGTCGAATGGCTGTGACGGATCCGAAGACAGAATGCAGCGGTTCAGACGAGGGGTGAACGCGTGAGAAGACAACCGAAAACCGAACATGCGAACGCAGCGCTGCATATTCCGACTGCGCCGCCGGAGGGCACTGTGCGCACACCGGGGGAAGGCCTTTCAAGAGAAGAGGCGGCAAGGCGCGCCGCCGCGGGACAGAGCAACCGGCGGTCGGAGGACCCCGGCAAGAGCGTTCTGCGCATCGTGGCGGACAATCTGTTCACCCTGTTCAATCTGCTGAACTTTGCATTGGCGGCATGCCTTGCACTCGTCGGTTCCTGGCGCAATATGATGTTCCTCGGCGTGGTGTTTTCGAACACGCTGATTGGCACGATCCAGGAGCTGCGTGCCCGTGCGATGCTGAAAAAACTGCGGCTTCTGGACGCAAAAACGGTCCGCGTGATCCGCGACGGCATGGAAACGCAATGCCCGCCGGAGGAGCTGGTGCTCGGTGATCTTGCGGTGTTCCGGATCGGCGATCAGATCCCGGCGGACGTCGTGATCACGGACGGCTTCTGTGCCGCGGATGAATCGCTGCTCACCGGAGAGAGCGAGCCGGTCCCGCGCAAGGCGGGGGACATGCTGATGTCCGGGAGCTTTCTCACGGAGGGCAGGGTCACGGCGCAGACGGTTGCGGTCGGCGACGAGGCGTACGCCGCACGGCTGATGCGGGAGGCGAAGCGCATCCGCTCGCCGAAGTCCGAACTGATGACCGAGCTCAACAGACTCGTTTCGCTTGTCAGCAAGCTGTTGGTGCCGATCGGGATCGTGCTCTTTCTGGAACAGTATTTTCTTCTGAAAACGCCGATCGCGGATGCGGTGCCGAAGGCGGTCGCCGCCATGATCGGCATGATCCCGGAGGGGCTGATCCTTCTGACGTCCGTCGCTTTGACGGCGGGCGTCATCAAGCTCGGCAGGCGTAAAACGCTTGTGCAGGAGCTGTTCGGCATTGAGACGCTTGCGCGCGCGGATACGCTCTGCACGGACAAGACCGGCACACTGACCACGGGCGAGATGACATTCGACCGGATGATCCCGCTCGAGGCGGACGAAGCGGAGCTCACAGAAAAGATCACACAGTTCATGTCCGCGTTCGAGGCAAGCTCCGGCACGCTGAAAGCGATTGCAAACCGGTTCGGAAACGGATCGGGCAGAGCGACGGCGGTCATGCCGTTTTCCTCCGTGCGCAAAAAATCCGCGGCGACGTTTCCGGACGGAAAAACGCTGATCCTCGGCGCGCCGTCCTTTGTGACGGAGCGGACGGTTCCGGAGGCGGAACGGACGGCGGAGGAAGGGTTCCGCGTGCTGCTGCTTGCGGAGGCGGACGGAAAGATCCGATATAACGAGCTGCCGCAGGTCAAGCGCCTGCTCGGGCTGATCGTGCTGCGGGAAGAACTGCGTCCCGCGGCAAAGGAAACGCTGCGATGGTTCCGGGAGGAGGGCGTTTCGGTGCGCATCATGAGCGGCGACGACCCGCGCACGGTCGCGGCGGCAGCGCGCGCACTGGAACTTCCGGACAGCGATCGGTATGCGGACTGCGCCGCGCTTTCGGATGAAGAACTGTGCGCCGCGGCGGAGGATTACGTGATTTTCGGCAGGCTCACGCCGGATCGGAAACGGCTGCTTGTCGAGGCGCTGAAGACGAAGGGACACAACGTCGCCATGACGGGCGACGGCGTCAACGATATCCCGTCGCTGAAGGCAGCGGACTGCTCCATCGCAATGGCGGGCGGCGCGGAGGCGACCGAGCATGCCGCGCAGCTTGTGCTGCTCAACAACGATTTCAATTCTCTGCCCGCAGTGGTGGCGGAGGGGAGAAGGGTCATCGGCAACATCACAAGGACCGCGTCGCTGTTCCTGCAGAAGACGCTGTACTCCTTCGTGCTGAGTGTGCTGAACATCCTGATTGCGCTGTTTCTGCCGCTGCGATACCCCTTTGAACCGATCCATCTGACACTGGTCAGTGCGCTGACGGTCGGGATCCCGTCGTTCTTCCTTGCGCTGGAACCGAGCAACGAACGCGCGCAGGGACACTTTTTGAAACGGATTCTGCTGAAGGCGGCGCCCGGCGCGACCGGCGTCGTTGTGTGCGCGCTTTCCGCGATGATCGCGCACTATTACGGCACGCCGGAATCCGTCGCTTCGACGATGGCGGTGCTGTCCGCCGGCGTGATCGGGCTCGGCAATCTGATTCTGACCTGCCGTCCGTTCTCAAAGCTCCGGATTGCGATCTGCGCCGCAATGTGCTGCGGCTTTGCGGCAGCCGCGGCGTTTCTGCCCGGGCTGTTCAAGCTCAGCGTCGCGGCGATGATGGCGCGGCACTGGATCATGCTGGCGGCGATCACGGCTGCGGGCGTAATGGTGCTGATCCTCGTCACCCTTGCCGTGCGTCCGCTGCTGAAGAAGCTGGAGCGATAGGACCTGAACAGAAAACGATCCTCTGTACCTTTACAGAGGATCGTTTTTGCATGCAAAACGGTGTTAAGCGCCGGGACGTTCGGCAGCCATGATCGCCTCCCAGTCCGCTTCACTGAGGTGAAATTCCTTACAGATCTGCTTCTGGATCTCCGCATGCCGCGCGGCGATCTCTTTCCGCATGGAGGCGACGTATTTCTCCCATGTTTCCACGGACGAGGGGGCGCGGTACAGCGCGATATGCCGCTCCATTTCGGGCCGCAGCGCCGCTGCGACGCGATCCAGAAGCGTCTGCAGACGTTCCACGGTAAAGTCCGTCTGCAGCAGTTTTGCATAGCGGTGCACGAATCGGTCGCACCAGGCGGGATTGCGGCGAAGCGAGGCATAGAGGTCCATGTTGACAACGTGACCCATGGAGTCATATTTGACGCCGTCCTTGTTGAAGTAAGCGATAAACAGGTTTCGATATGTGGAGCCGTCCGTAAAGCAGCGGTCGATGTCATAGAAGACCGGACGCCAGCGGATCGTATAGTCGCTCGTCGCCCAATAGCTTTGATTCTTCACATCGTAGTTGCAGAAGAAGGTCTGCGCGATCACATAGTCGATGATGTAGTCGACGTCCACCCACTGCGCAAATTCGGCGACGACGGCGTCGTCGGAGAACTGGTTCGATTTGGCGAAGGAACGGACGCGGGTGAAGTCCTTTATGGAGCCGTACCGCACCGCCGCATTCGTCGAGATATGGCTGATCCCGGAGGAATCGACGCCGAAATGCGTTACCAGATAATCCTGATTCATGCACTCGTTGAAATCCATGATCCCGTAATACGTGCCGTTGACGTACACGATCACGGGGCGGGTGCGCGCGCTGTCCAGGGACAGCCCGGACACGGCGCAGAGGGCGAACGAGTCGCGCAGACGCGCCTTTGCGTAGTCCTGACTGCCGTTGCGCAGAATCAGCGACGCATAGTCCAGCGCGGTGCCCTCGCCCCAGAAGGGATAGTTCACCGTGCTCTGTCCGAGCCTTGCGCGGAGATGGATCGAGAAGGATTTCTGCGGATACTTGATGGACTGGTTTCCGCGCGGATTGATGTCGGCGGGGAAGGATGTGCCGAGCGTTCCGTCCGACTCATAATACGTAATATGCGCATCGGTGTGCGGATAGGTCTTGATTCGGTCGATTTGTGTGAATTCCCGGAACTTTTTCGGATTGCACGCAATGCAGACCACCGGCAGCGTGTGCGGTTCGACGAACAGATAATGCGCGGTGACGATCCTGCTCGGCAGGCTGTTTGCGGACTGCGTTCTCACGCGGAGCGTGACGGATTTTTCGATCACGATCGGCGCCGAATAGATTGCGGAGCTGTCGGTCGGCTCGCTGCCGTCCAGCGTATAGCGGATCACGGCGTCCGGATCGGCGCAGCGGATCGAAACGGAGAACGGCTCCGTGCGGTACAGTGCGGTTTCCGAAAGGATGGGGGACGGCGTTCTGCCGAGCACGAACGACGAGGAATTCTTTTTGCCCGGCGTTGCTTTCAGGAAAAAGACGCGGTCAACGGACGGGTCGTCCGTCCGTCCGCTTGTAATGCTGCCGCCGGAGAGATCGCCGGTTTCAAACCGGTCGCGCAAAAATCCGTTCGCGTCAAACAAAAAAACGGCTTCGCCGGTTGCGGCGACGCCGAAGCTGTCCGGTCGGAAGACCCGGTATGCGGACGCATCCAGCGTGCCGCCCAGCAAAAAACGGTGGTCCTGTGCGGAATTGTCGCAGAGATACCAGCCGGATAGATCCGCGGCAGATGCGGAACCGTTGCACAGCTCGATCCAGTCCTCGCCTTTTCCGGACGAGGAGACCTCGCTGATAAAGACGCCGTCGGCGGGGAAGGCGCAAAGCTCCGTGACGTCGCCGACCGACGCTGCGTTTTCCGCGCCGGGCGTCGGGTACTTGAAGAAAATCAGGCTGCCGTCCTCGTCAAGACCGACGGAGGTGTTCTTCGTAAGTCCGTCGATCCACGGGATCTGCTGCGCCGTTCGGGTCGCGGAGCGGTACAGCATCAGACCGCTGTCCGATGAGGAGACGGAGAAGGGCGCATGGATCTCCTTTTCAAGGGAGTCCCTGCCGGTCAGGAAGATCAGCAGGTATTCGCCCGGATCCAGCGTAACGTCGGGGCAGTTCCACTTCAGCGGATCGGAAAAATCGTCGCTCAGCCAGTAGTCCGAAAGGCGAACCGGCTCCGTTCCGCGGTTGTACAGTTCGGCGAAATCGGAGTGATCCCCGTACTGATCGATCACAGAGTAGGTGTTCCGGAACAGCGCCTCGTTCAGCAGAAGCGGTTCGGACGCGTCCGCGGGCAGCGTCTGTTCCGCACCGATCAGAGCGTCTTCGTTCGCTGCGCCCGGCGTCGGTTTGCCGCAGTAGCCGAATACGCCGCTTTTCGTTTTTGCCCATGACTGGCCCGCAAGCAGCGACGGAACGGCGACGGTATCGACAAGATCCAGTTTTGGATCGTACAGCCAAAGCGTTTCGCCTGCGGAGGAGAGCCGAAGATCAAGCCCGTCCTCCGTGCCGCACGGAATCAACGCATACCCTTCTGCCGGGATCGTCACATCCGGAAGGACTGCCTTGTCCGGCTTGTCCTCGCGGTCGGAAAGGAAGAAGCCCGAAAGGGATAATTCCCGATCGTTCGGATTGTACAGCTCGATCCAGTCCGCGCCGAAGAAAGCGCCGGTCGGAAGATCCTGTGTCACGACCTCGTCAATATACAGTACGGTTTCGGACCGGTTCGAAGCTTCGTCTGCGCCTGCCGCCGATTGCGGCCGCTTGTCGGTGATCTCCGCAGTATTTGCGGAGGCGGGCGTCGGCGCAGTGCAGTAACCGAAGCTGCCGTCGGCGCGGCGCGCATACGACACGTTTTCGGGAAGGGCGGGAATGTACAGCTTTTCCAGAAGATTTCCCTGAGGATCCAGCAGATACAGACTGTCGCCGTTCTTCGAAAGCCCGAAGGGGAGACAGAACGTGTCAGCATCCGCATCGGAACGGGCAAACACGATGACATAGCCGTTCGCAGGGATCCGCATGTCGGGAAGCACATTTTCGGAATCGTACTCATCCGCCTTATCGGTCAGAACATAACCCGCAAGGCTGACGTCCGTGTCGGACGGATTGAACAGCTCGATCCAGTCCGCCGTGCCGAGCGCCGCATCGTCAAGCGCTGTGTTCGAGGAAACGACCTCGCTGATCACGATCGGCTTCGCCGCGGAGCCGCGAGAGCCGCAGGCGGCAAAGAGACAGAGCGCAAGGCACAACAACGCAAAAAGCCCGTACCCCGCAGAACGGGATATCGGTTTGCGGGACGTGTACGGGCTGTTCTGCATAAGATCTTTCATAAGGATCCTTCCTGAAGATAAGATCGATTACGGATGGTAATATGACGGATTCTGCGGCGCAATGATCAGTTGGTCGTCCGCACCGGTGCGAATGCCGGTGAACTCGGGCGCCGGATCGTTCTCGTCGGGCAGAAGCAGGGTGTGACCGAACAGAAGCGCGTCCGGCAGATTGCGCTGCTGGCTGTAATCCTTGATGTTCAGGTGCGTATTGAGATGCTCGCCCATGAAGACCATCGCCGCGGAAACGCCGCCGTCGAGGTTGTAGGCGGAGACGCAGCCTTCCTCTTTGAACAGGTTGGCAAAGTCCACCAGCGAAAGACCGATGGCATAGTCCTTCTGTCTGCCGTCCGCAACGATCAGCACGAAATGTCCCGGCTCGACCACGCCGATGCCGGTGCGCGGGTTCTTGCCGCACATCCGGTGCTTGTCGAGATTCGGCTTGAGTTCGCCGTTCTGCACCATGATCGGACCGAAGCAGTAAACGTCGCGGTAACCGCGCTGCAGAAGATCGTTCGCCGTAAAGGTCTTGGTATCGAACATGTCAAAGGTCAGCGTGCGTTCGTTCCATGCCATGACGGATTCGCCGGTCTTGTCCTGATACAGGTAGCCGTCGCGGATCAGTGTGCTCTTCAGCGTCTTCGCTTCCTTGAAGTTGCGCATGTTGTCGCCGGTGATCAGCAGCACGGCGCCGTAGCGGCGTGCGATGCGATACGCTTCTTTTGTGCCGATGCCGTTTCGTTCTTCATTGCCGAAGCCGGCGCGGTGCTGATTGTTGCGCATCCAGACGTGCGCGATGAAGTAAACCTGCGGATCGCCGTCGCCGTCCTGCGTTTCCACACGGTGGATCGCAATGTCGGTATTCTGATCGCGGAATGCCCAGAGTCCGTTTTCACGGTCCATCAGGAGCTGTTCCGGGATGCCTTCCGGCAGGAAGTGTCCGTTGACCAGTTCGGGTTCCGGTGTGGGCGTCGGTTCGGGCGTGGGTTCCGGCGTCGGCTCGGGCGTCGGTTCGGGCGTGGGTTCCGGTGTTGGCTCGGGAGTGGGGACCTCGGTCGGTTCGGGCGTGGGTTCCGGTGTGGGAACGGGCGTCGGAACGGCTGTCGGTGCTGCCGTCGGCGCAGGGGTGATCTCCACGCCTGCGCAGGAGAACATGCCGTGTCTCTGCACGGGGGTCGCGGGAACGCTTGCTGCCGTTTCTCCGCCTTCCATGCCCTCCGCGCCGATCGGGATCGCGGTGGGAACGGGCGAGGGCGTCGGCAGTTCGGTCGGCGCTTCCGTCGGCGGCTCGGTCGGCGGTTCGGTCGGCGCTTCCGTCGGGACCTCGGTGGGCTCGGGCGTCGGCGTCGGAACCGGCGTCGGCGGCACGGGCGGGTTCAGCTCGACGTTCAGATGCTCAAAGAGCGAATTTCTGTCCCGGTCGGAGTTGACCTTCGAGCGCACAAGCCGATAGGTGCCTTCGGTACGGACCTCATACTCCCAGTAATCGACGGTGTGAATGTTCTGCAGCGCCAGCACGGCGACGCGGTTCGCGCTTTCGTTGAGATAGAGCGGAAGCGGCTCGTCCGCAATCACGGTCGCGTCGTCTGCCGATTCGGCAATGTAAAGCTTCTGATGTGTGTCGGAATGCTTTTTCAGGATCGCCTGCGCAAAGTCCGATGCGACGCGCGCTTCCGGCGGGGCATCTTCACTGTTCGACGGGATCACGATGACCTTCGGATTCAGCGCGCGGATCTTTTCCTCCATCCGTTTTTCCGCCTGATCCTTTCTCCACATCGCATATAGCACCTTGTAATCGAGGCTGATTTTTGCCTTGACGTCGGCGCGGACGGGGTAGGTGTGCAGACCGAGCGCCCAAAGCGTCGAGAAGCTTTCCTCAAGACGCTGACGGCTGTAATCGGAGCAGTAGAAGACAGCGACGTTCGCACCGTCGTTGATCAGCTTCGGCAGCAGTCCGCCGTAGAAGCGAAACTCGTCGCCGGGATATGCCACGAGCAGCAGAATGTCGGGATGCTCCGCCTGTTTCCACTGATACTCGGTTTCGGGAAGCTCGCCCGGCCCGTATGCGCGGACGTCGGAAAGGTGCGGCTTCGACTGCTTTCCGAGCTTCATTTCGACGGCAGTCGTGCCCTCGGGCAGCTCGGTTACCGTTGACAGGAACGGGATCTCAACCGATGTGTCCGACAGCAGCGTGTCTCCGGCATAGAAGAGCATCTGGATATTGCCGGGATCCTCCTCCCAGACGGTCACAAGATGCGCGGCCGCGCCGGAAAAATCAAAGCGTACCTTGCTCTCACGCCGGAAGAAAACGTATGTCGAAGCGCAGTCATCCGTGAGCAGAAAGGCGTCATCCTCCATTTTGTCGGGCATCGTCACTGTTACGGCCAGACGCTCCGCTTCGCCCTCTTCACCGACTGCATAAAAGGACATGCCGCGCGGCATGAGTGTGAATGCAAGCAGCATCGCAAGTATACATGCAATCTTCCTCATAGTTCCTCCGTGATCTTCAATAACGATCCTTTCTATTATAGCATGCAACTGCGCGATCTGTAAAGTATGCATACCGTTACAAAGATGTAAATTGCGCAGGATCGGCGGGAATTCACCGATCATCGGTCATATTTTACAAACGCGATCCCGAAAGTCTTCGGAACCCGCTTGTATTTTTCGACAAAATCCGCTATACTGACTGTGTATTGTGTATTGGGTCGGTTCCGTCGTATACCGACCGGGAGAAGGATCGTATGATGAAGAAAAAACAGTTCACGTTGTCCGTTCCGGGCATTCTGTGCATCGTAGCCGTAACGATCGCCGCGCTGTTCCTTTTTGCGGGCTGCGGAGAGACGGAGGGTCCTGCGGCGATCGAAGAGCCGACGCCCGCGCCGACGGAGGAACCGACGCCGGAGCCGACCGAGGTCCCGTATATCGTGTTCTCTTTCGGCGAGATCGATCGCAAAACGACCGAGCTGCATCTGTCCTCCGTCACCGAGGACGATCTTGCGCACATCGACGAGCTGAAGGACCTGCAGCTTTTGGACGGACGCCTCTGCGAGAACGGATCGCTGCTTGCGGCATTCAGCAAGACGGTCTCCTATCCGGTGCTGTGGAGCATCCGGCTCGGCGATACGATGATCCCGGACGATGCGGAGGAGATCCTGGTGCCGTCGACCGTGAGCACGCCGGAGGAGCTGATTACCGCGCTGCAGGATCTGCCGAACGTCAAAACCGTCGATCTTCGCCCAAACCCGTTCAGCAACGAACAGCTGACGACGCTGCTTGAAGCGGTTCCGGACCTTGATTTCCGGTATCGCGTGAACGTGCAGAGCTACAGGATCGATAACGACGCAACGGAGCTGGAGGTCGCCGCGAAGAACATCAAGGACTGGGATGCGTTCAGGAACGATATCGGCATGCTGAAGCAGCTGGAGCATATCACCGTGAACGGCGCGCTTACCGCTGACGAAGCGGCGCGGTTCCTGCGCAGCACCATGGATATTGACATCGATACGAGCTATTCGATCGCATTCCACAAGAAGGAGATCGCGAACGACGAAAAGGTTCTGGATCTGTCCGAACTCGGACCGAGCGATTTCGACGACGTGCTCTTTGTGCTTGAACAGCTGCCGAAAGTCAACAGAGTCAATCTGATGAAAAAGAACGGGACGAGCAAATGGTCGCTGGAGGACGCGGAAAAGCTGCAGAGCATCCGCGACCGGATGCTGGTTGATTTCCAGATGGAAGCGTTCGGCGTTACATTCTCGCTTGCGGACGAAGCCGTTCTGTTCAACGACATCGATATGCGGAAAAACCTGGACGAGCTCAGAGAGCTTCTTCCGTATCTGCGCAAAGTGAAACGCGTCGAGATGATGAACTGCGGGATCGACAATGAGACCATGGCGGAGCTGCGCGACGAGTTTCCGCAGCCGAAGATCGTCTGGAGCGTCACGATCGGCGGATACCGTCCCATTCCGACCGACGCGATCATGATCAAGCTTTCCGCGGCGGGCAGAAGACTTCTGCACGACAAGGACGTCAAGGCGCTGAAATACTGCAGAGAGCTCAAGTATATCGACCTCGGGCACAACAAGCTGCATTATATGGACTTCGTTGCGTACATGCCGGATCTTGAGGTGCTGATCATGCTCAATCCGGTCGTCAACATCAACGGGATCGAAAACTGCAAAAAACTCGAATACTTCGAATGCTTCTCCGGCATGCTCAGCGATCTCACCCCGCTTGCGGGATGCACGGAGCTGAAGCATCTGAACGTTTGCTACAACAAGATCACCGATATCACGCCGCTTTACGGTCTGACCAAGCTCGAACGGCTGTGGATTTCAAGGAACAAGATCCCGAACAGTCAGATCGAAAAGTTCAAGAAGCTGGTTCCGAACTGTGTGGTCAACACCACCACGCACAACCCGACAAGCGAAGGCTGGCGCAACGACGACAGCACGCCGGACGGCTACGCGCCGCGGTATTCGCTGCTGCGCAAGCAGTTCCTCTACGACGAAACGGAGCATCGTTACGTCCGGTTCTATGAGGAATATGTTCTGCGGGAACCGGATCCGGCAACGCCCGAACCGTAAAACAAAACAAAACCCGTGCCGCATCCCGAAACGGAGCGCACGGGTTTCTTTTTTGTTGCATTCAGTTCAGGAGCCGCAGCTTTGCGTCGGTGGCAAGCGTTTTCAGCGAGCACACGCAGAGCAGTTCGTCGACGCCCTCGGAGGCTGCAAGCTCGTGCAGCGATCCGTGGAAGAAACGCGGGTCGACCAGAATGACGGTCTTGTAGTGCGGCAGCAGCAGCGGAGCTATGGCGTTTGCAAAGGAATCCTTGACGATCAGCAGAACGCCTTCCGCATCGTCGGAAAGATTCGTCAGACGCACCGTTCCGTAATTGCCGTTGAAAAACACGGCGTACGGATCGTGCGAGGTCAGCGCCTCGCGGAAGTAGAGATCGGACCGGGGCGGTTCATCTTCGATCTGCACGGTGTAGGTACAGGACGGCAGAGGATACCGGATCGTTTCGTGCGGAGTCAGCCACAGCGCGCTGCGCGAAAGCGTGGAGCCGCGAAAATCCGGATAGCTTTCATAGACGATCTGTTCCGCGGGAACAGGCGCTTTCCCGCGGCTGTCCATATAGCGCGCATAGGCGGCATACACGCCGTCTGCGTTCCAGTGGTTGTCCGTCCGATAGAACCGGTCGCCGCGTCCCTCGCACAGCGGTTCCAGAAGATCCACGGCAAAGAGATCGGGACAGTCCGCGATCTCCGCAAGAAGCCGGTCGTCCCGATAGAGCGGACGCAGATAGGCGGGAAGATCCTCCCTTGCGGCATAGCCTGCGGTCGGCGGGATCAGCAGATACATCGGCATGCCTTCCTCGGCGGCAAGCCGATCCAGATGCTGCAGATTCTTCTGCAGGGACGTCATGTTCTCGGCGCTGTCCGAAACGGGACATTCGACGAGCTGACCGGTCTTTGTGACGTAGATATCGTCGAGCCGCTCGGTACCCGCGCCGAGCCGCATATACGCGCTGACGCCGGTCAGAACGTTTCGCAGGATCAGATGGTCGGAGAGATAGTTTTCAATATCGTCGTCCCACGTCCACCGATTGAGCGACAGCGAATCCGCCTTCGGAAATTCGGTGAGCACACGCCGTTCCGCAAACGAGAAATCGGTTTTGAGGTTGCAAAGCGTGCCGACGAATCCGACGGCGAGGATCAGGAAGAAAACGATCGTCAGAATGTGTTTTCGCATACGTCACCTCAGAACCGGAAGTAGATAAAGGGATTGTAGCTCTGCCGTACCAGCGCCGCGATGCAGAGCACGAACAGAAGCAGCAGCACGACCGTGCGGCAGACGGAGGCAAGCCCGGGCTTTTTCCGCGCAAGCGCGCGGTATGCCTTCAGCGGCAGGTATCCCGCAAACAGCAGCCCCAGCACAAACCATACCCAGTAGCTGCCGATCACGGAGATCGCGTCTGCGGTGAGCGCCGGCGAGGAAAAGTTGAACATGCCGGCAAAGTAGCGTCCCATCTCTCCAAGGTTATCGAAACAGAAGATCACAAAGGAGATGATCAGCAAAGGCACGTAGAAAATCACGCGCACGACGGTCGGGATCTTTTCGAGGACCTTGCGAAGCACAAACCGCTCAAGCACCAGCAGCACCCAGAAAAAGAGCCCCCAAAGCACGAACGTGACGCTTGCGCCGTGCCAGAGCCCGGTCAGCGTCCAAACGATGAGCATGTTGAAGATCGTTCGCGCCGTGCCCTTGCGGCTGCCGCCCAACGGGAAATACACGTAATCCCGGAAGAATCCGGACAGAGTCATATGCCATCTGCGCCAGAATTCGGTCACGGAGGTCGCGATAAAGGGGTGATCGAAGTTCTCGGGGAAGGAGAAGCCCATCATTTTGCCGAGACCGATTGCCATATCGGAATACCCGGAGAAATCGAAATACATCTGCTGCATATAGCAGACCGCGCCGAACCAGCATCCGAGGGCGCCGATCTCCAGCGGATGCACGGAGAGGTACTGCCAAGCTTCGCCGATCATGTTTCCGAGCAGGACTTTTTTGGAAAGACCGACCAGAAACCGCGCGATGCCGGAGGAGATCTCGTTCGGGTCGATCCGCTGCGTTCTGTCCGCAAGACCGTTGATCTGCGTTTCGATATCGGTGTAGCGGACGATGGGACCGGCGATCAGCTGCGGGAACATCGTGATATACGTTCCGAAA
The DNA here is from genome assembly GCA_045576895.1 of Clostridia bacterium. Lineage (GTDB taxonomy): Bacteria > Bacillota > Clostridia > Christensenellales > CAG-138 > UBA3792. The sequence continues at coordinate 13,578 of JAZNHI010000193.1, forward strand.
ATGATCGGATTCTTCTGCGCCTTCGTTTTGCCGCGGTATACGTCGATGACATAGGACATCGCCTGGAACGTGAAGAAGGAGATGCCGAGCGGCAGGGACTTCGGGAAGAAGCCGAGCCGCGGCAGCCGGAGCACGTTGACTGCCAAAGGCGTGAAATACTTATAGAAGAACAGGGAAAGGACGTCGAACCCGACGGCAAGGATCAGGAACAATCGCTTGCGGGACGGAAGCTTCTCCATGAACAGCGGCAGCAGATAGTTCACCGCGATCACGATCAGCATCAGCGGCAGGTATTTCAGCTCGCCCCAGCTGTAAAAGACCAGGCTGAAAAGCAGCAGGAAACCGACCCGCCACTTTCCGCGCAGCAAATAATAGCACAGAAAGAAGACGGGCAGGAAAAAGAAGATGAAACTGATCGAAGAAAAGACCATCCGGGATTCCTGTTCGGGAAAAGCTTATTTCAGAGAATCCGTGTAGATCTTGTAGAGCGGCGCGGTGTCGTCGGCAATGATGACCAGAACATAGCAGCCGTTGCGCTCGATGCGCGCGTTTGCAAGCTTCGGATACTCCTGCGGAAGATAATCGCGATAGGTCTCCGCCTGATGCGCGATCTGTTCTCTGAGAAGCGCTTCCGTTTCCTCGGCATAGGCTTCGTCGTTCGTTTCCGCAAGAAGGAATTCATCGGCGATCAGACCGTCGGCAGAAGCGTAGTTGACAAGCTGTTTGCACTGCGCGGGATCGATGCCGTAATAGTCATAGACCATGTCCGGGCTGCGGTGCGCCATATCGGGGAACAGTCCGAGCGCATTCATCTGCTGATACAGCGCTTCGCCGTCGATCGACTTGGGCGCATTCTGACAGCCGACGGGGATGCAGAGCAGCATCGCTGCCGCAAGCAGAATTACAAGAAGTTTTTTAATCATTGGTATTGTCCTCCGGTTTCCAAATTCCAGCATAGTATTCATCTCTTGCACAGGAGCGCAGCAGCTTCACCCAGATCGCTCTTGCGAGATCGTTCGGATGGAAAGAATAGTCGATCGCGCTGTACTCGTATTTCAGGAAGCCCTCCTCGTCGCGGACAAGATCCGCAAGTTCGAGATAGGTATAGCCGTTTTCCTCACAGAACGCACGCAGCTTTTCGTTTGCCGCTTTGTTAGTTTCGTAGTCCTGATTGACGCTTAACGCGAAGCTTTTGATCGTCGGCATGAGGGAGTGGACGTAGACGCGAAGATCGGGGTGGTCCGCTTTGACAATGGAAATGATCTCGCCGTAAACGTCGATCAGCTCCTCCGCGGTATACCACTCGATATCCCTTGTGCCGAACATGAGGAACAGGCGTTTTGACTGCGTGGCTTCGACCACCTGGGAAATGGTCATGTAACGCGAGCGGAAAATCACCTTGCCGGGGATTTCCTTCCTTTCGGCAAGAACTGCCACCTTGAGGGACAGTCCGCTGGAGCCGACGATGCGCATCTTGCCCAGACACGGGCGCCCCTGATCTCTCTCGTTTGCGGCGTACCTGTTCATTCCGTCGACGATCGAGTCGCCGATCATCACGGAATTGTCGAACCACGCGTCCAGATAGCCTTCGTCCAGCTGCTCGTCGCTGACGGGCGCCAGAGTCGGCACCGGCGTTGCGGTCGGGGCTGCCGACGGATCCGCAGGTGCGGTCCCGTCCGGCTGCGGCGTTTCGGTTTCCGCCGCTTCGGGATCTGCGACAGGGGCGGATGTTTCTGCGGCTTCGGACGGTGCGGGGGCCGTTTCCGACGGTTCGATCGAAGACGCCGGATCGTCCGCGGTCTGCGCTGTCCCGCAGGAGAGGCAGAAGAGCAGGCAAAGGAGGATCGGAAGCGCGCGCTTCCGGATTGTTCCGAGAGTTTCTTTCATCTTGAGTGACAGCATACCGTTTTCAAAGGATCAATTTGGTTTCGTACTCCCGCGAACCGTCGGGCGGTCCTTCCGGGAAAGCTTCCGTATCGATGATTCCGGATCACGTAAAAACACGGAGGGGGAACCCTTTATTCGTTCCCGATCTCCTCCGGGCTCCAGATTCCGGCATAGTATTCATCTCTTGCACAGGAGCGCAGCAAACGCACCCAGAACGCCTTGCCCTTGCCGTTCAGATGGAAACGGTAATCCTGCGCGCTGTAGTCATAGGTCAGATATCCCTCGTCGTCGCGCACAAGATCAGCAAGTTCAAGATAGGTATAGCCGTTTTCCTCGCAGAACGCGCGAAGCTTTTCGTTCGCGGCTTTGCCCATCTCGACGGTCACGCCGATCTCCTGCGCGTATTTTTTGATCATCGGCATCACGGAGTGGATATAGATCCGCAGATCGGGATGCTTGTCTTTGATCAGACGAAGCAGCTCGCCGTATACTTCGGTGAGCTCGTCCGCGCTGTACCACCGGATATCGTTGGTGCCGAGCATGATAAACAGACGCTTGGCATGAACGGCGTCGACCACCTCGGACACGGTCATGTAGCGCGTGCGGTATTTCAGCTCGGCGTCGCGTTCCTTCTTTTCGCAGCCCAGCGCCTTCTTCAGCGTCAGCGCGCTTGCGCCGACAAGCTGCATGTTGCCCAGGCAGGGATGCCCCTTGTCCTTTTCCGCGGTGACATAACCGGTCAGCCCGGCAACAAGCGAATCGCCGATCAGCACGGAATCGTCGAACCATGCGTCCAGATACCCTTCGTCAAGCTGTTCGTCGGTGACAGGAACGGGCGTAACGACGGGCTCCGGCGTTTCGGACTCGGGCGTCACAGCCGCAGGCTCCGCAGACGGCGTTTCTTCCGGCTCGGACAGTACGGGCTCCGGCGTATCGGCAGGCGCACAGGCGGTTGCCGCGTTCGGATCGGGCGTCGGAAGCTCGACCTCGTCGACCGTCATTGCCGCTTCGGTCGCTTTCGCTTCCGCGGAGGGGGAAACAGAGGACGTTCCGGTCTGCGCCTTTCCGCAGGACAGAAAGAAGACCAGACAGAGGAACAACAGAAACGTTCGATTCGGTTTTGATCTGACAAGATGATTCATAATACGGCATTATAGCATATATGAACGAAAAAAGCCAGTTTCTTTTACAATACTTTTGAAATACTTATGAGGCGGTGCTTTTGGCGGTCGACAGACAACCCGTATGCAAACAATCGCCGCTCCCTGTGCGGGGAGCGGCGATTACAAATGATATGGATCCCGATGTCGATCGAAGGAGGGGGGTCGATCCCACACAGGGGATGCGCCGTCGGGTCGGATCATTTCTTTTCCGCAGCACGGTTATGGCAACTGCCTGCCATCGGGCAGTGCGCGCATCCGCCGCCGCAGGAGGAACGCCCCTTTTTCTTTTCGCGGATCAGCGAGAAAACAATGGCAAAAACCGCCGCCGCAAGCACAAGGAGGATTCCGATCGTCAACAGATTGGCTTTGATCCATGCAAACATATCGCGCACTCCCTTCGATGGTGAAATCGCCGCCGCCCCGCTGTCCGGAACGGCGGCACGGATTCTTACTTGATGCGGACCTTTTGGGTCAGCGTCGTCGCTTCTTTATATTTCTTGAAGAACAGCCTGTAGATGAACAGTCCGAGTATGAGGATCGCGGCAATCAGACCGACCACGCTGACGCTGCCGCTGAAGAGACGGCCGAACTGATAGATCATCAGCGAGATCGCGTAGGCGAACAGGCACTGATAGCCGATCGCGAACCACGTCCACTTTGCACTGTTCATCTCGCGGCGGATCGCGCCGATCGCGGCGAAGCACGGTGCGCACAGCAGATTGAACACGAGGAAGGAGAAGCCGATCACGCCGGGCATTGCCGCGCCGAGCGCCGCATAGGCTTCCTTGCCGCCGTAGAGAACGCCCATCGTGCCGACGATGTTCTCCTTTGCGACGAGACCCGTGACGGACGCGACGACCGCGCGCCATTCACCCCAGCCCAGGGGTGCGAACAGCCACTGTACGGCTCTGCCGACGGTGCCGAGGATCGAGTACTCGATCGCGTCCTCCGCGAGCATGCCGAACGCATGCGTTTCGGGATTGTCGCCGAAGCGGGAGAGGAACCAGATGACGATCGTGGAAAGCAGGATGGTCGTACCCGCTTTCTTGATGAAGGACCATCCGCGCTCCCACATCGACCGGAGGACGTTGCCGAGGGTCGGCCAGTGGTATGCGGGCAGCTCCATGACGAACGGAGCGGGATCGCCCGCGAACATCTTCGTTTTCTTCAGCATGATGCCGGAGACGATGATCGCCGCAGCGCCGATGAAGTACGCGGAGACGGAGATCCAGGGCGAGCCGTGGAAGATCGCGCCCGCGATCATGGCGATGAACGGCAGCTTCGCACCGCAGGGGATGAACGTGGTCGTCATGATCGTCATACGGCGGTCGCGCTCGTTTTCAATGGTACGCGACGCCATGATGCCCGGGATGCCGCAGCCTGCGCCGATCAGCATCGGGATAAAGGATTTACCGGAAAGACCGAACC
>JAZNHI010000194.1:0-4129 GCA_045576895.1 Clostridia bacterium
GCTTGCCCGTGATCGTTTCGATGCGGTCCAGAACCGCCTCCTTGGAGTTATAGAGGTTATCCGCGATCAGCACCTCGTACCCCGCGTTTAATAGCTCCACCACCGTATGCGAGCCGATGTAGCCCGCGCCGCCCGTTACCAGAACCGTTTTCTTCATAAAAAATCATCCTCCGTCATCAATTTGTTTTATTATACAGGAACGCGGATCAAAATGCAACCGCCGCGTATCAAATCCGGTATTTGCGGCAATACTGATTCCAAAACACGGAAGAAGGACAGAAGCATGAAAGCAACCGGCATTGTACGACGCATCGACGAGCTCGGCAGGATCGTCATCCCGAAGGAGATCCGCAGGGTTTTAAGGATCCGCGAGGGCGATCCGATCGAGATCTTCACGGACGAGGACGCGATCGTTCTGAAAAAATACGCGCGCATCCGCGAGCTCGGCGACTATGCGGAAACGTACTGTCAGGCGCTCACCGGCGCTTTGGGCTTTTCCGCGGCGGTCACCGACACCGAGACCGTGCAGTTTGCGTCCGGCGCGCTGAAAAAGACGCTGCTGAAAGCTGCGCTGTCGGAAATCTTCATCGACCGCATGCGGCAGAAGCAGACCGTTCTTGCGCCGGAAGGCTACGCGCTGCTTGCCGATCTGCCTGCCCTGCGCCTTGCGGCGGTGCCGGTCGTGTCGAACGGGGACGTGCTCGGCAGCGTGCTGATCGCCTCCGACGATACACGCCTGCCGCTTACGGAGACCGAGCTTTCGATCCTCAAGACCGCCGCGCTCTACCTCGGCAAGCAGCTGGAATAGAACCGCGTCAATCCTTTCCTTCCGGCGGTCGGATGCGATCCGCGTCTTGGGAAGATCGCATCTTCCCGCAGCGCTTCTGCGATGCACGGAGGAGCGTCTGGGAGGCTGCCCCCTGCTTTCCTTTCATCCCGTAGGGGAAGATCGCATCTTCCCGTTCACACAAGCAGCCGGTCCATATCCTCCGGCAGCGGTGCGGAAAGCGAGACCGTCTCCCCCGTGATCGGATGCACAAACAGGAGCTCCGCCGCGTGCAGCGCCGGGCGGTCGATGCGCTCGCTGCGTTCGCCGTACAGCCAATCGCCGAGCAGCGGAAATCCCGCATACGCCATGTGTATGCGCAGCTGATGCGTCCGTCCCGTGTGCGGCGTCAGCCGGACGAGCGACATTCCCGCAAAGGCGCACAGAACCTCGCATTCGCTCTGCGCCTCCGCGCCGTCGGGACGCACCGTATGTTTGTACCGCGAGCCCTCCGCAAAGCCGATCGGCGCGTCGATCAGAAACCGCGGCTTTTTAGGTACGCCGCAGACGATCGCAAGGTACGTCTTTTGAAACGCGCCTGCGTGCTGGATCGCCTTCATTCGCGCGTGAACATAGCCGCTCTTGGCAACGGTTATCAGTCCCGTCGTGCCCTTGTCGAGACGGCTGACCGGATGCGGATTGTCCGTGCCCTTCAGGTACGCCGCAAGCGCGTTTTCAAGCGACGGCGCGTCGGGATCGCGGTCTGGGTGCACGCCGATGCCCTTCGACTTATCGAGCACCAGAAGCCACTCGTCCTCATACGCGATCGAAAGCGGTGTCTGGATCGGACGGATCGGAAGCTTCATCGGATCGGACGGATCGAAGGACACGACGTCGCGCGCACCGACCGCGTGCGTCGTATAGACCGGCTCGCCGTTTTTAAGCAGCGAACCCGGTCTGCGCTTCAATCGTCTGAGGTACGATTCGGAAACCCCGAACGCTTCCGTAAGCACGTCCGCGACTGAGCGTCCCGCATCCTGTTCCGTGACCGTTTTCGATAAGAATCTCATGGACACAGTATAGCAGATGCGCCCGCGCCTTTCAAGCGGTCAGCCGCGGATCGCACGGTTCAGATCGCGCATTGCGGCAAGCTTTTTCGCGTGTTCAAAGAATCGCTGCGCCATTTCCTCACCGCTGAGCTGCGGCTCTTCCCCGTCGTCCTGCGTCTGTTCTTCGGGCTTCGGCTCTGCTTTCGGCTGCGGCTGCTCCTTAGGCTTCGGCCCGGGGATGACCTGTTGCTTCTGCTGCGGGATCAGATACGACGTCTCATAGAAATCCCACGTCACGCCGAATCTGCCCATGCGTTCGCGGACGTAGCCCTTTCGCTCGAGCGCCTTCAGGATTCTGTGGATCTCCGTTTGACTCAGATGCAGCTCCCGCGCCATCACCTGCTCGTTGAAATCCCAGTTATCGGGCTTTGACGCCATTGCCGCGTAGACGCCCAGTTCCTCCGGCTGCAGTCCTCCCCGGTAGATGATATCGGTACCGATCGCGACGAACGGTTTGAATTGTGTTCTGCGTGTGATCATGCTGTCTTCCTCCTTGGAGACAGTATCGCATATTTTCCCCGCCAAAAATTACTGTAATTTTTTCACAATTCAGACGCCGGCTCTTACGCGCGTTCTATGTAATTACATCGATGTAATTAAATCTATATAATTAAATCTATGTAATTATAATTATATAAATAAATCAATGTAACTAAATCGATGTAATTACACGGATCTGTATCATTCTTTGTAATGACATCCATGTAATTACATCCGAAAAACGAACCGATTCTCTCTTTTCTGCGTCATAAACGGGACGACGAATTGTGAAAAAATTACGGAAGGCATGTCACAATTCGGCGTGGTATCATGCTTGTGTCGGGATAGAAAGGAGATGATTATGACAAACACCAACAACGAAAGCAGCCTGCGCGAAGCCTTCGTGCAAAAGGCTGCCGGGGAGGTCGGAACCGGGATCTACGTGTGGGGCGGCAACGGGGAGCTGCTTGACGCGATGCACGATCCGATCGGATGGATCGAACGGCACGAAACCGACGCGAAGAACGCGGCGCGCGCCGTGAAGCTTCTGGAACAGCGCAGACGCGAAGGGATCCAAAAAATCCGCGCGTTCGACTGCTCGGGGCTTGTGTACTGGGCGTTGAAGGAGCTCGGCGTGCTGAAAAGCGACGTTTCGAGCCGCGGGTTGTTCGCACTCTGCAAGCCGATCGAAGAAAGCGCGCTGCTGCCGGGCGATCTCGTCTTTCACCACGACGGAAAACAGATCGTGCACGTGGGCATCTGCGTCGGGGACGAACAGATCGAATGCAGGGGACGCGACGTCGGCGTGGTGCGGAACCGGCGAAAGCCCGGCTACTGGAACCGGTTCGGACGTCTCCCCGCCATGGAGGAGAGCGGAATAACCGCAAGCGTCGTGATCCGCGGCGGCTCCGTTCGCGTGCGGGAGGGCGACGGCATCCACGCCCGCTGCATCGGGATCGTGCATCGGGGCGAGCGCTATCCCCTGCTCGGCACGGGTCCTTCCGGCTGGTACCGGATCGCATGGCGCGGCACGCAGGCGTACATTACGAACAAGGCGTGCTACACGGAGGTCGTCTATGGCTGAACGAACGGTAACGGAAATCCTGGAAGCGCTTGCGCGGATCGAAACGGACGTGAAGACGATCGCCAAGAACGGCGCGGATCACGAAACGCGTCTGCGCGCCCTCGAGCAGAAGAGCGGAAAGCGGTTTGAATCGCTGACGCTCGCGGCGGTCACGGCGGCAATCGTCGGCGTCGTGGGCTACCTCATCGGAAAACTGTTTTGAAAGGAGAACGGATATGCAGCGACAAAGCAGAAACAAGAGCGTGCTCTTCTGGATCGGACTTGTGTCCGCCGTGTATGAGGCGGTGATCAACAGCTTGATGAGCGCAGGCGTTCACATGCACCCCGTCGTCGGCGCGATCGGCGTTGCGCTCGCGACCGTGCTGATCTACTGCAACGGCAACAATCCGAGCCTGAAGGAGTATTGAAAAAAGCGGGACGCCATGCGCGTCCCGCAACAATTCATTTAAGATGCGTCAGAGATAGTTCTGCAGCCACGGGATCACATGCGCCGCATACGCCTCCGGATTCGTCATCGCTGCCTCGGCATGCGCTGCGCCCGGTGAGACCCATTGATCCTTTTCCGGCGCCGTACAGGCGTCGTAAAGCTGCTGCATCATGGCATACGGTACGAAATCGTCCGCCGCGCCGTGCACAAACAGGGTCGGAAGTCGGATCGTAGCCATGTCGTTCTGTGAGCCAAGGAGTTGA
>JAZNHI010000195.1:0-9071 GCA_045576895.1 Clostridia bacterium
TTCATGCGCGTGACGTTTGCGATCGTTTCCGGCACGAGTTTGGTTGCCAGCGCCTGCGCGACGCCCGCCGCCATGATGAGCGCGGTGACGATCCACACGACCGTCATCACCGGCTTTTTCAGGTTCAGCGCATAGCCGCAGATCGGGAACAGCAACGGGATCAGAAGTCCGTGCGCGATAAACCGCGCCGGGCTGATTGCAGCAAGCGTTTCCGGCGGCAGCACGGACCCGAGCCCGATGATCGTCGCGTCCAGTATGAGCCCGAGCGTCAGAACGCCCGACCACAGCGCGACCTTGGAATGCTTCTTCGCCGCATGAAGGAAGAGCAGCGCGGCAATGACCGCTTCGCCCGCAACGATGCACCAGATCGCGACCGGGCAGATTTTGATCAGAAATTCTCTCATGGCTTTATTTCCTGTTCTTTTCTTTCGATCGCTTGTCGTTGATGATCTTCATGTGCTCTGCGGTGACGAGCGTGACGTTGTTCTCCTTTGCCCAATCGACGCAGCCCTTCAGCACGAGCGGAAGGAACACGCGCGGCACGTTCAGAATCGTCATAAGCGCGTCGTCGGTAAACCTGACCTTGTCGTCGGCGCGATCGGCGGCGTAGCGCACGGATTCCAGCGACTGCTTGCGGACCGCAAGCAGCTCCGCGTGCATGCGGCGTTTCCGGTGGAACCAGAAGTTCTTGGAATCGCGGTATCCGTAATCGACCGGCAGCGGCGGGAAATCCTTTGCCTTAACGCCGTTGATGATCGCGTCGCTGTATTTCTTCTTCATCAGGATCTTATCGACGCGCAGGATAAAGTGCGCGCCGAACTTCGACGTGATGCCGTTAAAATCGTGATACGGCGGTTCGTAGCCGGAAAGATTCCCCGGTCGATCGTTCGCCGCGCCGTCGAGCTCCCGCATCCACGTGCACTCGATCGCCTGGATCGCGTCGGAAAGCACCATCGGACGCGGTTCGCCGGTCTCCTCCTCGATCATGCTCTTTTCAAGGCGGAAATTGCACTTCGGCATCTTGTCGGAGGGCTTGTCGCCGGGCCAGCTGAGCTTTACCGCTTCCCTGAAGCTTTTCGGATTGTCGTCGATGAAGTTAATCGCACACTTGCCGTCGCGCAGAATGTTCTGCGCCGTGTTCGACGAATTGCGACAGCACAGCAGCATGGCATAGTAGTCCTTGCCCGCCACGTAGTACGGCTGTACCAGCGAATACGGCCCGAGCGTCGTACTGCCGTCCTCGCACAGCGTGCTGATGATGACGGTCGGCATCGGGAAGTAAAGCGACGTCTGATAGAAATTGTCCACGATCCGCAGATTTTCAAAGCTGCTCATTTTTTCTCCTCACTTTCGTTTTCAAGCTTCATCGGCGTTCTCGCCGGATGAAACGCCGTTGTTCAGCCAATCCGTGATTGCTTTTGCCGTGATCCGGATCTGCTCCCCGTTTGTGATCGAAGGCTTTCCGTCGCCGTCCTGCGCGCCGTACATGCCGAACCCGGCATGACAGCCGCCTTCGATGACGACCTCTGTCACATCCTCCGGCAGCAGACCTTTCGCCTGCTCGTACGCGTCGCGGTTCAGCACGCGGTCCTCGCTGCCGTAGATCGACAGCACGCGAAGGGATTCCTGCGTCAGGTCCTTATCCGAAAACGAAGCCAGCAGGATCATGCCCGCATACACGCCGGGATGCTCCCCGATCTCGATCGACGCGACCGCGCCGCCCAGAGAGTGCCCGCCGATATACCACTGCACAATTTCCGGAAGCGCCGCGCGAACGCCGTCCGCGGCATGCGTATCGAGCACCGCGAGCCGGAACGGCATTTTGCACAGCACGCACAGGACGCCGTTTGCGGCGATCTCACGCATCAGCGGCGCATACGCCTCCTGCTCCACCTTGCCGCCGGGATAGAAGATCAGCCCGATCTTTGCATTACCCGGATCAAAGACCAGATCACCGCTTTCGAGCGTCCGCTCCCGGACGGCGCGATCTGCGGAAAACGCCGCGATCGCATCGTCATCGGCATGATAGTAGTTTTCCAAATAGATCAGGCTTGCCGAAAGCAGCACCGCAAGGACCGCGACCGGGATCACGATCCACAGAACTCGTTTCTTCTTTTGTGCGCCGTTTTTCTTCATTCGTCCTCCGGAATAAATGCGTGCATCCTCATTGTATGCCCGGGATCCGAAAAAGTCAATCGCGCTTTGTGTCGGAAAAAACGCCCCGGAGGAGCGTTTCCGATCCGGACGATCAAAAGATCCGGGCTCTGATACAATACAAAACGAGCAGGTGCAGCGGATAGAACAGATAGAACGCATATTTCAGCACCGGACCCTTGATGAATCCGCGTTTGCCGTTATAAAACGCAAGCGGAACAAACGCCAAACCCGCTTTCCACCGCGACCCCAGGATCATGATGCCGACAACGTCGCGCAGCAGTTCTCTGTCCTGCAGCGCGTACATCAGCATGATGAAGCAGAATCCGGAAATCCCGTAGTCGGCATGCAGAAAGTACGAGCCCACCAGCAGCACCAGAATCGAGCCGGCACGCAGAAACCATCGTTTTTCCAGTCCTTCATACGCGCAAATCCCGAGATAGCCCAAAAGGAGCGTAAAGAACACGTTCTGCTTGTGCAGGGTGAACCATACGCCGTACCGGAACAGATCGTACGGCACCTCGGACAGGATTGCGAAGATCAGCAGTCCGACGCCGTAGCGGACCTTGCTGCGCGTGTGCCGATGTCCTTCGACGATCAGAAACGCGAAGATCGGAAACGCCATTCTGCCGATGAACCGCATCAGTGTGTACAGCGTCACCGGGCGGCCGAACACGGTGAACAAAAGCGCCGTATCCGGTCCCAACATCGCGCCGATATGATCGATCAGCATCAATATAACGGCAAGAATCTTTAACGCGCTGCCGCTCAGAAAACGCAGTTTTTCCGGTAAAATCCTGTTTTCCATCACGATATTCCTTTCAGCCACCGGTCCGCCTCGGCACGCGTGCGGAAGATATGGGTCTCCCTGCCGTCCGCGTACCGGTCCAGAAGCGCAAGGATCGCCGGTCGCTGCTCCGTGCGAAAGCCCTTGACCAATGCAACAAGCTCCGGGGCGAGCGTCTGTTCCGTCCATGGAATGTCCGCCCGCGCCTGTCCGACGCGCGATACGATCCCGTCCATGCAGGTCTGCTCGTCAAAGTCCAGAAAGATAACCGTATCGCAGGCAGCAATCCGCATTTCGACCGTGCGGCTGTAATTGCCGTCGACGATCCATGCAGGCTTTGCAAGGATTTCCCGAAGCGCCGCGTCGAACGCCTCGCGCGTGATGTGCGTGCGGTCCGGCTTCCACCAGATGTTGTCGAGAGGATACAGCGGCAGCCCCGTCCTTTCGTGCAGCACTCTTGCAAACGTGCTCTTGCCGCTGCCCGGGCAACCGATCACGGCGATGCGGTTCATTCGGCGTCTCCTTTGCGAATTACGGTCATGCTCTCACTTTTTGAAATAGGAAAACCCGTCGCGGCAACGATCGGGATCCCGATCCATACAGCATTTCCCAAGCGTTTCCACCCGGTTCCACACGTCTTCACCGAACAACGCCGTACGTGCGCGGATCTCATCGTCCTTCTTTGCAAGGAACAGTTGAACGATCGGAATAAAATTGCTGTAGCGCCCGGTATTGTGTTCTCCCGCGGTGATATCTCCCGCCACCGTGTCAAAATGATTCGGCATATAGACGCACGACGTCACGAGCCTTGATCCGACTTTCAGGTCATACTTTGCGGCAAGCTCCGTCGGAAACCGCAGTTTCACAACGGCGTCCAGCTCATCGGAATACGCCATCACGCAAAGCGGATCCACGCTGCAGACATATGCCGGCTGCGTGTCGCCGAGCATCATCATCTGCGCAACATCCTGAATCATCATATCGCAATGGAACTTTTCCGCAAATGACGAGCAGATCAGCTTTCGGATCGGATAATACTTTTTATACGAAAACTTCGCCTTTCCCGGGTTCTCTGCCTTTGTTATCATGTCGCCAAACTCCTTTCTCTTTCCTTCATGATATCGCTGAAAACCCGCTGCACGGGTTTTCACTCCTCATCCTCGTCCTCTTCCTCGTCCTCGTCGACCCAATCCGGATTCTGCTCAACCAAAAGCCTGAGGATGCGCATGCGCTCCTTCTTGAGCACCGTCACGGTCAGGTCCTCGAACGTGAAGCTGTCATAGAGCTTCGGATAGCCGCCGAGCTGTTCCACCGCCCAGCCGCCGACCGTCGCGTTGTCGTCGTCCAGGTCCTCTTCCTCCTTGTCAAATTCGTCCAGAAAATCGGAAAGACGCATATCGCCGTCGACCTCGTAGCGGTTCTCGCCGACCTCGACGAACTCCTCCTCGATCTTGTCCGTCTCGTCCCAGATCTCGCCGACAAGCTGCTCCAAAACGTCCTCCATGGTGAGAATACCCATCGTGCCGCCGTATTCGTCGGTAACCACGACCATGTGGCTCTTTTTGCGGCGCATGGTGTCGAGCACGTCCGGCAGCGGCATGGTCTTGTGCACATAGACGACCGGCATCAGCAGCGATTTCAGGGGGACGTCCGGGTCCTCGACCATCGCCTTATAGAGGTGATTCAGATGCAGAATGCCAACCATGTGGTCCGGCGTCCCGCGATAGACCGGAATGCGCGTAAACGGTGACGCGAACGCGATCTTCATCTGCTGTTCGCGCGGATCGTCCAGGTCGATCGCCACAAGGTCCACGCGCGGCGTGATGACCTCGTAGGCAAGCACCTCGTCGAAATCGAACGCCGACTGCAGAAGATCCGCGGTGTCCTCGTCGACCACGCCTTCGTCCTCCACGGTGTCGAGGATCGTTTCCATATCGTCCTCGGTGACCGTGTCGTCGCTCTCCTTCTCCTTCCAGATGCCGGACAGCAGCTTCAAAAACCGTTCCAGAAGCCAGATCAGCGGGAACAGCAGCAGCCACAGCGCGGCGATCGGCAGCACGACAAGCTTCGCAAAGCCTTCGGCGCGCTCCGCCGCAAAGATCTTCGGAAGAATCTCGCCGAACGTGATGATGAGCACCGTCATGATCGCCGTCGCGACCCATGCGCCTTTCTCTCCCATCAGCGCGATCGCAAGCGCCGCCGCAATCGACGACGAACCGATGTTCACAAGGTTGTTGCCGATCAGGATCGCAATGAGCCCGGAATCGAACTTTTCGCGGAAGCGCAGCGCAAGCTTTGCAAGCCTGCTGCCCTTTTCCTCGGCGTCGTGTCGGAGCTTCAGGGGATTCAGCTGCATGAACGCGATCTCCGCGCCGGAGAACATGGCGGAAAACACGATGCAGACGGCGATCAGAATACAGCGGGCAGTGTTACTCATCGGTCACACTCCCTTCGTCGTCCTCGTCGTAGATCTCGCCGACAAGCTCTTCAAGGATGTCCTCGACCGTCAGAATGCCGAGCACCTTTCCGTCGTTGTCCCGGACGATCGCGATATGCGTTTTCGCCTTGCTCATACCGGCAAGCTGCTCGTCGATCGGCGTGCCGACCGTGACGTAATACGGCTTGTCCATCACGCGCGACAGCGAAACGTGCCCGCTGCGCCGGAGGTATTCTTTCAGATATTTACGGATCTGCACCACGCCGACGATCTCACCCTCGCGGTCCACGACCGGCAGACGGCTGTGATTCGTCTGCTCGATGATCTTCACGACCTCTTTCGGGTGCATGGCAAGCGACACGGTCTGCACGTCCTTCAAAGGCACATAGACCTCGCCCACCGGCGTTTCCGTGAAATCGAGCGCGGACTGCATCAGATCCGCCGTGTCCTCGTCGATGTCGTCCTCCTCGTCGAGCGTTTCGATGATGTCGTGCAATTCCTCCTCGGAAACGGTCGGCTCCTCCTCGTCTTTCACGCGGAACAGCTTTTTGATGCCGTTTGTCAGCGAGGTGAAGACGAAGTTCAAAGGATAAAGAACGCGCATCAGAAACCGCAGAGACGGCGCAACAAACAGCGCAAAGCTTTCGTTGCACGCCTTTGCGATGGTTTTCGGGATCATTTCCGCAAGCAGGAATACGATCAGCGTCGTCACGAGCGACGTCGCCGTCGCGCCCGCGCTGCCCCAGTTTAAGCGCACGGCAACAAGCGCGGTCAAAGACGCGCAGCCGATGTGCATGATGTTGTTTCCGATCAGAATGGTCGTGAGCGCCGCATCAAAGTGATCCAATATATACAGAACGCGCTTTGCCGATTTCGATCCGTTGTCCGCGCGGCTCATGATGCGGATGCGGTTGACGGACGCGAGCGAGGTTTCCGCCCCCGCAAAGTATGCGCCGCCGAGCAAAAGCACGATGAAAAATACAAAAAGCCCGATCACGCTTCGGAAGTCGCCGGATGTGATCTCCTTTGCCGCTTCTTCCGAAAGCCATCGTATAAGAGGACTTGGACTACTGTCCACTTCCTAACCACCTGCCTTGTTTCATAGAATAGATGTATTATACGCGATAATCGCAGAAAACGCAAGGGATTCGCAAAAGAAAAGCGGCTGTGAAAGCCGCTTTGAAGGATGCATACCATTATTCATAGTGCAAAACAATAATTGAAGGAATGGTAACAGAAGCGCCCAATACCGTTTTATATGTTATCAAGCCATCAAAATAACCATATATCGTTATTGTATCGTCTTCTAAGATCCTTGCTCCTGATCCATAGTTATCGACATATAGGAAGACGACATCGTCATATCTCCCTTTGGTTGCTGCTCTATATGTAGAGTAGTAAAGTGCGGAACTCGCTTCTGATGCTATCTGAAGGATCCTGCATTGGAATTTAACGTATGTCCCCTTATACTTATCCGGACTTCTCGCAAGATCATTGTACATATTTGACTTGCAGTTTTGCTTCAACCACGATATTTTTTCACTTTTTGAAAGTTCAAAGTTTTCCCTCTTAAGCTCTTCTCCGCAATTTTGGCACCAATTTACACGAATACCCGGCTCTATGACTGTTGCCTCTTTGATAGTATACCATTTCCCCGCTTTATGCGACAGCTTTGGTCTTTCCCGCGTTTCTTCCTCTCCACATACTTCGCATTGTCTAGCTTCCAGTCCTTCTTGTGTACAACTGGCTTTCGTCTTTTCTTTCCATTCCGTAAAAGTATGTCCATTAGCGTTGCCTCCTGCTATTCCGCAACGGTAACATGTTTTCGGTTCTGTACATGTTGCTTCTATCCAATCATGTCCAAAAGCTTCGCCTTCTGTCATACCACAACGAACACATGTTTTTGGAGAAGTGCAAGTGGCACTCGTCCAATTGTGTCCAAGAGCTTCGCCCTCTGTTTCGCCACACAAAGCACATGTCTTCGGTTCTGTGCATGTGGCTTCAACCCACTCATGCTTACATACACAGCCAGTTAGCATTAAGAGCAAGAAACTCAGCAACACAATAACTACTATAGTATACTTTACTGACTTTTTCATACGCCCCTCCTAATTATCTCTATACTAAACTATACTCAATCTTTGAGTTTTTGTCAATACTCAAACTTTGAGAGTGATATATTGCTCGCAAGTGAGGGTATTATGAATTATCGGACAAGAATACGCGCAATAAGAGAAGATCGAGATCTGACGCAAAAACAGATCGGCGAAGTTCTGCAGAAGTCTCAACAAGGGTATAACCACATTGAGGACGGACGTGCTGAACTGAAAATCGACGATTTAATCCGTCTATGCCGTTTTTATAACCTGTCTGCGGATTATCTGATAGGACTGACTGATATCGAAAAAACTTTGGAATAACTTTGGAATAAAGATCGACATTGTGTCGGTCTTTTTTGTGTCATTCTGAGGCGGCGCCTAGGAATCCACCTGCATGCGTCGAAGACGCAATTCATCCATAGGAACATGAATTGCCTGCGGCATGAATTGACCTTGCGGTCATGAATTGTCCTTCGGTTATGATCTTCTGCAGAAAAACGCATCCATCCCCCCAAAGAGTTTCTTCGCAGTTTCGTATTGCGCATTTCCGCTTTGTGTTGTATAATAATATATAATACAGCCGATGCAGAGCGATGCGCCGGCGGAATGCAGCGGAGAATGGTATGGAAACAAACTATTTCGATTTTTACAGCGACAATCTGCAGCGCGACATGCCGATCAAGGTCTACGGGCACGCGGGCAAACCGGTTCTGTTCATCCCCTGCCAGAACGGCAGGTTCTTCGACTTTGAGAACTTCGGCATGGCAAACGCCCTGTCCGACTGGATCGAGGGCGGCAAGATCCTGGTCTTTTCGATCGACTCGATCGACGCCGAAACCTGGAGCAACCGCGACGGCGATCCGTATTGGCGCATCCGCCAGCACGAGCGCTGGATCGACTACATCACGCGCGAGGTCGTTCCGTTCGTCCGTTCCTATGCCAACGAGAAGAACGGCTGGGAGGGCTATCCCGGCGTGATGACCTTCGGCTGCTCGATGGGCGCAAGCCATGCGCTGAACCTGTATCTGCGGTTCCCGGATCTGTTCGACCGCTGCCTTGCCCTGAGCGGCGTCTATCATGCGTCCTATTTCTTCGGAGACTACTCGGACGAGATCGTTTACCTCAATTCCCCCGCGGACTACATGGCGGAGCTGCCCTATGACCATCCGTTCATTGCGGAGTACAACCGCCACCGCGCAGCCGTCTGCACCGGACAGGGCGCATGGGAGGAAGCGTGGAGCACCCGCGCCGTGGATCAATACTTTCAGCGGCTCGGCATCCATATCTGGGTAGACTACTGGGGATACGACGTCAACCACGACTGGCCGTGGTGGTACAAACAGGCGAACTATTTCCTTCCCTATCTTCTCGACTGAAAGGAGCGATCCATGAACTTTCTCTATATCTCTCCGAATTTTCCGGAAAACCACTGGCTGTTCTGCCGCGGGCTTCGAAACGACGGCGTCAACGTGTTCGGCATCGGCGATTGCCCCTATGATTATCTTCTCCCGGAGCTGAAGGAATCGCTGAACGAGTACTATAAGGTCTCCTCGCTCGAAAACTACGATGAGGTGTACCGTGCCGTGGCGTTCTT
>JAZNHI010000196.1:0-3293 GCA_045576895.1 Clostridia bacterium
TGGAGCTTGAGCGCGATCAGCTGATCGACATCTCCGTGGACGGTCGTGTGAACAGCTTCGAGCGGAAGCAGTTCGACGTAATCCTGCAAAAGCTTTCCGCGCTGGACCGCGCGATCCGCGGCATGCGCATCTGGATCGAGCACGCGCTCTGGACCGGAAAGATGGATAACGCGGAATAACGCCGCGCGCTTCGCCGGATTTGTGCGATATTTATTTCGCCGCCTTGCCCTCCCTGTGTAAGGGAGGGTGAGTTTTGCAAAGCAAAAGCCGGGAGGGTTGTATCGAGATCGGCATTACATTTGCTTAACGCTTTGCAGCGGCAGCCCTTAGGCCGACGGGGGGATCGTCTGCCTGCACGGACGGATCGATGCAACGCATGGTCCACGAGCTTGCGTACCGGGCGGCAACGCCCTTCGTTGCAATGCTGTAATCAGGAGGAAAGAATCATTATGAAGAATAATCAAAAAAAGAATACAACAAAACAAGATATCAGTCTTTTGCTGTATTTCGGGATCAGCATCCTCACATTCGGCGTCGGAACTGTCTTTTGTGGGTATTTTGCTGTGAAAACCGGATCGGCGTGGCTCTACGTTATGAGCATCGGCTGTCTGTTCTGCTTCGTATCATTGCTGTTCTACAACAAGATTTTCGTGAATCATCCCGCAAAAATTACAGAGAAAGGTGTTAAAATCGGGAAAAAACTGACCGCATGGGAGGACATCGAAAAACTTTGGCCGGAAACGATCTGGACAGGACGCGGAGAGCCTCATTGGTTCGCCTGCTTTTTGATCAAAGACGAAGCGCGGAAGAAAAAGAAGCCGAAGAATGCGCATTTTGATTTCCGGATTCCTTTGGATGACAACAGCCGGGTACTGCTGAAACAGTATTTGCCTGAGCATTTGAAATAAAGAGTCAGATCCACCGCGCATGCCGTCGGACAGGCTTGTGTGCCGAACGGCGTCGCCGCACCGCCTCATCCTCTTTCATAAAAACAACGGTCCCCCGTTTTCGGGAGACCGTTTTTCATTCGCTCAGTAAAAGACGTGTTCGAGTGTGAAGCGCTCCATCTCCGGATGCTCGTCGTCATAGATCTCGTCGTCGAAATACGGCGAATACGAGATCACCGACAGGCTGTCCCGCACGGGATCGTAGGTCAACAGGTTCAGATACCCGAAGTGCTTCCGGTCGGTCTGCGTGTCGTACATCAGCGCGTTGACGGTGCGCTCCTCCACGCCGTCGCCGTCGTCGTCATATGTGAACGTCGTGTGCATGATGCCGCGCGCATGCCCGGAAAGCACCAGCCGGATATTGGGGCAGACGGCGACAAGCCTCGGCTCGATGACGTCCGCAAGAACCATAATGCCGCCCGTATTGGTGATATACCCGTGCGTGATGAAGATGACCGGCAGATCTCTGTGCGCATCGCATACCGCGCGCGCCCACGCGATCGTCTCCGGGATGCGTTCGCCGCGGAAGCTGATCGATACAAGCAGCAGCTTCGTTTCGCCGTGCTCAAAGATCATGTACATCGCGTCGCCGCCTTTGAATTTCTGTTCCTCTGGGAATTCGGTCACGAACGGCATCTTCTTCCACGGCATCTTTCCCCGCTCGCCCTCGTCGTGGTTGCCCGTCGCCCAGAAGAACGGAACCTTCTCGGTGACCTTGGATAGCCCCGCGCAGAAGATGTTCCACTGCCCGTCGTTGTCGCCGACGTCCACCAGATCGCCCGTATGCACATACAGCACGATGTTCCGTTCCTCCGCGTTGTCTGCGATCCAGTTGCACATCGCGTCATATGCGTCGTACATATAGTTGTGCGTGACCAGCAGCTGCGTGTCGCTCGCCCATGCGATCGTGAACGGCTCCGGTTCCGGCGTCGGCTCCGGCGTGGGTTCCGGCGTTTCGGTCGGTTCGGGCGTCGGGACAGGCGTGGGTTCCGCAGTCGGCTCCGGCGTGGATTCCGGCGTCGGCGCGGCAGTCTCCGCCGGTGCGGTGACAGGCGCTTCGGAAGCTTCCGTGACCTCTGCGGACGGCTGTCCCGTCGCGCATGCGCACAGCAGCAGCACAAAGAATATGCAGAGGATTCTTTTGAATGGAGTATCTTTTTGCATCATGCTGCAAGTATAGCGTGTTTTCGCCGTAAAATCAAGACGCAGCGGGGCGGAATCCGCCGATTAACGAAAATTGGGATGCATAAACGCCGTTTTGATCGAAATCGCACAATCCCCCGCAGATTCGGCACTTTTCGCGCCTTCGTCCTTCCATGCGTGAATATTCATTCCTTTCATGAAGGGTGCATAATCGCATACATTTCCACACCATCCACAGAGTTATCCACAATTCAAGACGCGGAACATCGGTTTTTTCGGAGTTATCCACAGGTTTTGACGCCTTGCATATGCGGTATAGCGGGATTGAATACTCAATGAATAATTCATAAAATGAACCGATAATCGCGTATTTCAGATCATACATAATCATTTGCACGGTTATTCGCGTGCATGATGCATGATAGCCGCGCGGTGCGTATGCATACGCGGTATATAAAAGCTGTCGCAGAATACGACAGCTTTTCGGTCTGTTCAGGGCGTCGGCTCGATCCCGTATGGCCGCAGCGCACCGGTCTGCGCGGCGGCGATCATCAGCAGCGACGTATACTCCGTCCGCCAGCGATACAGAGTGGTCACCGACACGTTGAAGGAGAAGGACAGCGCGACCATGCCCTTTTCGCTGAGCTGTTTCCTCGTCCCGTCGATTCCGTAGCAAAGCCGGAAGAACCGCTCCTTTTCCGCGTCGGTTCGGTGCAGATATGCAAGCACATACTCCACCGCCAGCACCCATTTTTGTTTCTGCCGATACCGGTCCGACGCAGCGCCGCCGCTGTCCGCAACGCCCTGAATGAACGCCTTGTTTTCCCGATACCGACTTGCCTCCCGTTCCGCAATCCGCTTCCAATCGTTTACATGCATTTCCGTTCTCCTTTCCCGCGGATGATACGAACATTTGTTCGCATACGATAGTATAACAGATTGCGGCAAAAAAGAAAAGGACCAGTTATGGGACAGAATAAAGGCGTCCGGGGTGTTCAATGCCTTTGAATGGAATTCCCGAAAAAAGTCCTTGACAGGGCGGCAATCATCCGCTATAATAACCGTACCAATGGCGGTGTAACTCAGTTGGCCAGAGTAGTCGGTTCATACCCGACCTGTCATCCGTTCGAATCGGATCGCCGCTACCATGTCTCCAACGGACGTCAATGTGGAAACCACGTTGACGTCTGTTTTTTCTTGGTC
>JAZNHI010000197.1:0-24157 GCA_045576895.1 Clostridia bacterium
TGCACTTCAGATTGCAGCCGGAGAAAAAGATCGTGCCGCTGCCGTGCGTGCCGCTGATCGAAGGCTCCTCGTCAAAATGCAGCGCCGCGCGTGCAACGCGGACAACGGAAGAACAGCCGCAGAATCCTGCTGCGGCTGTTCGGTCGATTTTACATGCTCTTGGGCAGATATGACACGCCATCAGTCGAATACACGTCTCCCGCACACAAAATTGCGATACCAGTATGCGGAGAAGGAGCTTTGTACGACTTGTCCTTTGCTGGAGCTCGCATGGATGAATTTGCTGCCGCCGATATAGATCGCGGTATGGTTGACCTTGTCGCTTGAATCGCTCTTGAAGAACAGAAGGTCGCCCTTTTTGAGATCGTCCACGGATTCGATCTTCTTCCAGTTGTCGTTGTTCGAATACGTATATGCGTTGCGCCGGCTGACTTTGACGCCGCACTTGTTCAGACAGTAGTAGACAAGCCCGGAGCAGTCAAAGGAATCGGGACCTTCGTCGCCGAGGACATACGGATCGCCGAGCTGGTTCTGCGCGCATTTCACAAGACCGTTGACGCTGTGCTCATAGGACGAACTGTCCGATGACGGCTTCGGCGTTTTTGTGGGCTTCGGCGTAGGCGACGGGGTAGGCGTCCTGGTCGGTCTCGGCGTGGGCGTCGGGGTAGGCGTCTTTGTCGGCTTCGGCGTCTTGGTCGGCTTGGGCGCCTTGGTAGGTTTCGGGGTAGGCGTCTTGGTCGGCTTCGGCGTCTTTGTGGGTTTCGGAGTCGGCGTCTTGGTCGGCTTGGGCGTCTTCGTAGGTTTCGGGGTAGGCGTCTTTGTCGGCTTGGGCGTCTTCGTAGGCTTTGGCGTAGGCGTCTTTGTCGGCTTGGGCGTCTTCGTGGGTTTGGGGGTAGGCGTCTTGGTCGGCTTGGGCGTCTTCGTGGGTTTGGGGGTAGGCGTCTTGGTCGGCTTGGGCGTCTTCGTAGGCTTTGGCGTAGGCGTCTTGGTCGGTTTCGGCGTCTTCGTGGGTTTCGGGGTAGGCGTCTTGGTCGGCTTGGGCGTCTTCGTGGGTTTCGGAGTAGGCGTCTTGGTCGGCTTCGGCGTGGGCGTCGGTTTCGGCGTCTTCGTGGGCTTCGGCGTAGGCTTGGGCGTCGGCGCGCGCTGCGGGTATTCCGCACCCGCGGGGATCGCATCGTCGGAATACAGCAGATCCCAGTCGTCCCGCGTGATCTGACCGTCTGCCTCATAGCTGTTCTTGGACTGGAACTGCATCACGGCTTCTTCCGTCTTGGGACCGAAATACCCGGTGATGCGGTCGTTGTAATAGCCGAGTTCGCTGAGCTGACGCTGTATGCTTTTGACGTCGGCGCCGTTGTCGTTCAGCTTGATCCGGTATTCCACCGCGTCTTCGTCGAAGAGCATCTCCTGCAGCGCAGCGGAAGCGATTCCGTTCTGTTCCGTATCGGTCGCGCGCTGAAACAGCGTGACAGCGTTTTTCGTTGATTCGTTGAAGAGCGTGCCGGGCTCGTCCGCCTCCATATAACCGAGATCCATGAGCTTCTGCTGCAGCGCGGTAACGGATGCGTTGTCGTCGTTCAGCTGCAGCGTGGAGTAATCGGAAACAGCGATTCGGTTGTCGGACGGTTCGGGCGTGGGCGCCGCGGTGGGGGCGGCAAGCATGGGCTCGTGGCTCGGCGTCGCGCCGCGAAGCACAACGGCATCTTCTTTTGTCGTCAGATATTCGGATTCCTGATTGGCGGAGGGGAACGGCGAGACTTCGCGATCGCGGAGGATCAGAAACAGACCGACGCTGCAAAACACCGCCGCGACCGACAGTGCGATCACGATCCGCAGTGCGATCGGCATGGATCTGCGTTTTTTCCCCGGAAGCAGTTTGACCTCTTTCATCATCGTTCGACTCCTTTCCTGATTCTATTATAGCATACCATATGTAACAGAATCTTGAAATTTTTAAGAATTATTTCCAAATACCGCAGGAATGTGCTATACTGTGCTTGAAAATGAAGGAAAAAAACGATGTCTCTGTTATTTGTTGATCATTTGAAAAAGACTTATGCGGACCGAACGCTGTTTTCGGACGTCTCCTTTGAGATCCGTCCGGGGGAGCGCGTCGGTCTGATCGGCGTGAACGGATCCGGAAAAACGACGCTCATGCGGATCCTGATGGGCAAGGAACCGTATGACGGCGGGTCCTTCGGCATGCGCCAGGGAACGAAGCTTTCCTATGTGGAGCAGATCCCGAAGCTTGATGAGAAGACGGATCTCTACACCTTTACGCTGGAAGCCTTCCGCCCGCTGTTGGATCTGGAAGCCGAAGAGATTCGGATCCTTGAAAAACTGGAGCGCGGGGACGGCGACCGGGATCGCCTCATCAAGCGGCAGGCGATCGTCGTCGACACGCTTTCGCACGAAGGCGGAACGACCTTCCGCGCGCTGACGCGCTCCGCACTTCTGGGGCTCGGCTTTCCGGAAGCGGATCTTGCGCGTCCGGTCACGCAGTTTTCCGGCGGGCAGATCGGCAAGGCGATGCTTGCCCGCGCGATCCTCTCGAAGGCGGATCTGCTGCTTCTGGACGAGCCGACGAACAACCTCGACGTCGCCGCGATCCGGTGGCTGACCGAATATCTCCGGCAGTTCAAGGGCGCCGTTCTCGTCGTTTCGCACGACCGCGCGTTTCTGGACGACACGGTAACGCGCATGCTCGAGCTGCAGCACGGACGAATCCGTGGCACGGACGGAAACTACTCCCGCTATATGGAGCTGAAGCTCGACGAGCGCGAGCTCGCGCAGAAGATCTATCTGCGCAAGCAAAAGGAGATCAGGCGCATTCAGGGCATCATTGACCAGCAGAGGCGGTGGAACCAGGAGCACAACTATGTGACGATCGCGTCCAAGCAGAAGCAGATCGACCGCATCAAAGAGGATATGGTCGAGCCGGAGCGCGACGAAAAGTCCATCGTCTTCCGGTTCCCGACACCGGCACCGACCGGCAACGAGGTGATCGGGCTGTACGATCTCGGCATGCGCTTTGGCGAACACCGGCTGTTCTCGCACCTGAACGGCATGATCCGGGCGGGGCAGTGCGTGTGCCTGATCGGCGCGAACGGCTGCGGCAAAACGACGCTTCTCCGGATCCTGACCGGCAGCGAACGGCAGACGGAAGGCACATACAAGATCGGCGCGGGCGTACGGATCGGCTACTTTGCGCAGAATACTTATGAACTGAACGAAGCGAACACCGTGATCGAAGAACTGGACGCGGCGTTTCCCCTGATCGAGCGCAACACGCTGCGCGGCTATCTCGGGATGTTTCTGTTCAAATACGACGACATCGACAAGCGCATCGGCACGCTCTCCGGCGGGGAAAAGACCAGGATCCGGCTTCTGAAGCTCGTGCTGTCCGGCGCGAACGTGCTGCTGCTGGACGAGCCGACGAACCATCTGGACATCGCGTCCGCGGAAATGCTTGAAAGCGCGCTGGAGAAGTTCACCGGCACGGTGCTGATCGTTACGCACGACCGGTATCTGGTGCGGCGGCTTGCGGACCGGGTGATTCTGATGACGGAGGACGGGCTCGTTGAGCAGCGCGACGAAGAGGAGGACCTCTTCGAACGCATCGTGGAGCGCAGACCCGAAAAGGAAACGGCTGAGAAGCCTGCGGAGCAGGACAATCTGTACTTCCGGCGCAGGGAAGCGAAACAGCTTCGCGCAAAGGCAAAGCAGGAGATCCACCGCATCGAACGGCTGATCGAGGAGAACGAGACCGCAAAGCGTCAGGCGGAGCGGGAGCTTTCGGATGCGCAGGCGGGGAATGATTACCGCCGGATGCAGCAATTATATGAAACCGTCTCGTCGCTCGAGACGGAGGAAACAACGCTTTATGACCGGCTGGAACAGGCGGAAGCCGCGCTTTCCGGCATAGAAACGGAGGAAGAGGTATGATCTGGCATTATTTTCCGATCGGAATGCGGTTCCCCGTCCGGGATTTCTCGGACGAAACGCGCCGTGCCTGCTGGCGGATCGCGCTTTCGGCGGCGTATGCTTCGGACCCCTGCGGCACCGGACTGTATGAAGCCTGTGAGGCATACGATCCGATCGCGCAGAGCCCGGTTTACACCTGCATCGTGTGCTATGTCGGGATCAAGCAATCCCGCGCGGCGGGCAAAACGATGCACGCGCTTGACGGGCTGATGACGAGGCTGTGCCTTGTCGACCCGCTTGTGCAGGCGAACTATCTGGAAAGCTTCGGTCCGTATCCGATCCTTGCGGAGATCGACACGGCGGGGAAGATCGTTCCGAACGAGCAGGGCGCGGCATTTCTGCCGACGGAGCAGATCGAGCCGATGCAGCCGACCTCCGGCTGGACGCTTCTGCTTGCGCCGGATTCGATGCGAGGTGTCTGCAATGCGGAAACGCTGACGCGGATTCTCGGCACGGAAGCCGCCGCACACGGACTGCGCGTGCGCAGAATGCCGGTTGCGGACGGCGGCGAGGGAACGGTTCGCGCCTTGATCGCGGGGATCGGCGGACGGCATGAATCCGTCGTCTGCGAGGATCTGAACGGCGAACGCGTGAACATGACGGTCGGCGTGATTCCCGGACCGATCGCGGTGATCGAAGCTGCGGAAGCGGCAGGTGCCGCCCGGATCGGCGAACAGACGCCGCCGATCGAAAAACGGTCGAGCTTTGCCGTCGGTATGCTGATCAGGAAGATGCTCGATCTCGGGTATCGGAGGATCTGGATCGGGCTCGGCGATACCGTGACGGCGGATCTCGGACTCGGCGCGCTCTCCGCGCTCGGCGTCCGGTTCTTTGACCGGGACGGAGCGCCCGTTGCACCGTGCCCGGAAAACCTTGCCGCGATCGAACGGATCGAACGCAGCGAACTGGATCCGAGGATCGCCCTGACCGAGCTTACGGTTTTGTGCGACGTGAATGCCCCGCTGCTCGGTACGGACGGCGCGCTAATGACCTTCGGTCCGCAAAGCGGCGCATCGCAGGAACAGATCGCGGCGTGGGAAACAGAGTTTCAAAGGCTTGTTCCGCTGCTCGGCGGCAATCCGAGCGCGCAGGGAAGCGGCGCGGCAGGCGGTCTCGGCTTTGCACTTGCTTCGATCGGCGGGAAGCTCGTAAGCGGCGCAGACCGGATCCTCGAGCGGATCGGCTTCGGCTTTGCCATGCGGGATGCGGACTTCGTCGTCACGGGCGAGGGCTGCTTTGACGCGCAGAGTATCCGGTTCAGGAAAGCCTCGGTTGCGGTTCTGGAACGCCTCTGCGAGGGGGAGCGGCCGGGATGCCTGTTCATCGGCAAAACCGATCTCGATACGGATGCGCTTCTGCGCGAACATGCGGCGCTCCGGGGCATTGTGATCTGCCCGTGCACCGATGAACCGTATGCCGACAGCGTGACGCGCGCATTTGTACGCACGCTGCTGCCGATGATCGGAAAAGACGTTGCCAAAGGGCAGACAATATGATATAATTTTTTATCTGCTACATAAGGAGGACAAATCGCATGCGCATGGTCGATCTGATCGAAAAGAAGGTAAACGGCGGAACGCTTTCCGGCGATGAGATCCGCTATATCGTCAACGGCTTCACGGACGGTTCGATTCCGGATTATCAGATGTCCGCGTTCCAGATGGCGGTCGTGTTCAACGGCATGACCGACCGCGAGACCGCGGATCTTACGATGGCAATGATGCATTCCGGCGAGGTCGTGGATCTTTCCGACCTGCGCGGCGTGAAGGTCGACAAGCATTCCACCGGCGGCGTGGGCGACACGACGACGCTCGTGATCGCGCCGCTCGTTGCGGCATGCGGCGGCACGGTGGCAAAGATGAGCGGCAGAGGGCTCGGACACACGGGCGGCACGCTCGACAAGCTTGAATCGATCCCCGGCGTCTGCATCGAGCAGCCGATGGAGCGGTTCAAGGAGATCGTGAACGACATCGGTGTCGCGGTCATCGGACAGACCGGCAACCTCGTTCCCGCCGACAAAAAGATGTACGCCCTGCGCGACGTCACAGCGACCGTGCGCAGCATCCCGCTGATCGCTTCGAGCATCATGTCCAAGAAGCTTGCGGCGGGCACCGACGCGATCGTGCTCGACGTCAAGACCGGCACCGGCGCGTTCATGACCACGGTCGACGAAGCCGAAAAGCTTGCGCATCTGATGGTTTCCATCGGCAAGCTCGTCGGACGCGAATGCGTGGCGGTCATCACCGACATGAATCAGCCGCTGGGGCTTGCGGTCGGCAACGCGCTCGAGGTGCGCGAGGCGGTCGAGCTGCTTTCCGAAAAGATCCCCGCCGGCGATCCGCTCTATGAAGTCTGCATGCTGCTGGGCGTGCACATGATGCGTCTGTCCAAGCTTGCCGCAACCGAGGTCGAAGCGCGCGAAAAGCTCGAATCCGCGCTGCATTCCGGCGCTGGACTCAAGAAGCTGCGCGAGATGATCGCGGCGGAGGGCGGCGACGCGTCTTATATCGGGCTCGACCGCATCGACGAGCTCTGCAAAGTAAAGACGGTCCTGAACGTCTATCCGAAGCGCGCGGGCTATATCTCTTCGATGAACGCGGAGCGCATCGGCACCGCGGCGCAGATCCTCGGCGCGGGACGCGCCACGAAGGAGGAGAGCATCGACCCGGCGGTCGGACTCGTCATGAAGAAGCGTCTCGGCGATTTTATCCGCGCCGACGAACCGCTGTGCGTGATGTACGTGAACGACGAAACCAAGCTGAACGCCGCGCTTGAAATGTTCCACAGCGCGTTCGAGTATTCCGACGCAAAGCCGGACTACCGCCCGATGGTGTACGACGTCGTCCGCGCGTAACGCGATTATAAGAATCAGATCGAAGGAAAACGGCGCACCCGGTTCGGGCGTGCCGTTTCGGAAAGAGGAACCATGAACCGACTGCTGCTGGCAATCGACGGAAACAGCCTTCTGTTTCAGGCGTACCACGCCTTTTTCAAAGCAAACCTTACCACGCGCGACGGGTTTCCCACCGGCGCGCTGAAGGGCTTCTTTACCAAGCTTCTGGAACTTCTGAAGCAGGAGCCGAGCCACGTGCTCGTCGCGTTCGACGTGCATCAGCCGACGTTCCGCCACGAGAAATACCCGGATTACAAGCTCGGACGCAAGCCCGCGGACGAGGACCTCAGAAAACAGATGCCCGTCGTGCGCGAGCTTTTACGAAGCATGGGCGTGGCGGTCATCGAATGCCCCGGGTTCGAGGGCGACGACATCCTCGGCACCTTTGCGCGAAAAGCCGAGGCGGCGGGCATGGACACGCTGATCGCGACCGGCGACCGAGATTCGTTCCAGCTGATCACCGACCGCACAAAGATCTACTATACCAAGGACAATTCGATCGTCGATGCGGCGGCGCTTCTTGAAAAGTACGGACTGACGCCGGACCGCATGCGCGATCTCAAAGCGCTGATGGGCGACAGCTCGGACCACATCCCGGGCGTTGCGGGCGTCGGCGAAAAGACCGCGCTGAAGCTGCTGTCCGAATACGGCGATCTCGAGAGCGTGCTTTCGCATGTGGGCGAGGTCAAGGGCAAGCTCGGCGAACGGCTTGCCGCGGAAGCCGAAAACGCGCGCTTTTCCTACTGGCTCGGCACGATCGCGACCGACGCGCCGGTTGCCGAATCGCTCGACGACTGCGCGTTCGATTTCGAAAAGACGGGCGGCGCAAAGCAGCGGCTCTACGAGCTTGAACTGAACAGCATCGCCGACAGGCTTCCCGGCGGGGAGCCGCCGAAGCAGGACGACGCGGTTCCGGAGGTCGAAACGATCCCGGTCACCGATCCGGAGGGCATGCAGAAGGCACTCGATGCACTGCGGGATTGCGAAGCGATTGCCGTGACCGCATTTCCGTCGCTGTCGTTTGCCGGATCGGCGGATCGCGCCTACGTGCTGACGGCGGGCGAAACGCTGTTCGACGCGTGTATGGACGAGAACGAGGCATACCGCATGCTCGGCGCGTTCATTCTTTCGCACAAAAAGCCGATGCTCGCCTTCGACGCAAAGACGGTGTTTCATCGCTGCGGGTTCCCGGCAGACGCGCTCCCGGCGCTGCGATTCGACGCGATGCTTTCGGATTATCTTCTGCAGAGCAATCGCCCCGTCGAAAACTACGAAACATTGTGCCGCGCATGGCTGAAGACCGAGAAGGCAAGCCCGGCGCATCTGTTCGCGCTTTGCCCGCGCATGGAGCGCGCGATCGAAGAAAACGGGCTCGCATCCCTTGAACACGACGTGGAGCTTCCGCTTCTGAACGTGCTGTACGGCATGGAGGAGATCGGCTTTATGACCGACGAAACCGTTCTCTCAGAACTGCACACGCGCTTTTCCGAAGCGGCGGGCACGCTCGAAGCCCGCATCTATGACGCGGCGGGGGAACGGTTCAACATTCTTTCCACCAAACAGCTCGGCAGGATCCTCTTTGAAAAGCTCGGGCTCCCGTCCGGCAAGAAGACGAAAACGGGCTTTTCGACCGACG
Organism: Clostridia bacterium; assembly: GCA_045576895.1. Classification (GTDB taxonomy): domain Bacteria; phylum Bacillota; class Clostridia; order Christensenellales; family CAG-138; genus UBA3792. The sequence continues at coordinate 8,514 of JAZNHI010000197.1, forward strand.
CCGATACGCTTGAGGCGATCGCACCGCTGCATCCGATCGTGGGCGACGTGCTGCAGTACCGCTTCCTGATGAAGCTCGACAGCACGTTCGTCGAAGGGCTGCTGAAACAGCGCGACGCCAACGGACGCATCCATTCGCGGTTCATGCAGTGCGTGACGGCGACCGGACGCATCTCCAGCACCGAGCCGAACTTACAGAACATTCCGGTCCGCACACCGGAGGGCAGGGAGATCCGCAAGGCGTTCATCCCGAGCGAGGGGAACGTGCTGGTCGGCGCGGACTATTCGCAGATCGAGCTTCGGCTGCTTGCGCACATCAGCGGTGACGAGAGCTTTATCGCGGCGTTCAACAGCGGTGAGGACATCCACGCCCGCACGGCGGCGGAGGTCTTTCACGTGCCGCTCGAAAGCGTCACGTCGGAGCTTCGCAGCGCGGCGAAGGCGGTCAACTTCGGCATCGTCTACGGCATTTCCGATTTCGGGCTTGCGCGCAATCTCGGCGTGTCGGTCCAAACGGCGGCGGGCTATATCCGCAAGTATTTCGAGCGCTATCCGAAGGTGCAGGCATATCTTAAGGAGAGCGTCGCCCGCGCAAAGGAGCGCGGCTGCGCGGAGACCCTGTTCGGGCGCAAGCGTCCGCTGCCGGAACTTTCCGCAAGCAACTACAATGTCCGGCAGTTCGGCGAGCGCGTCGCTATGAACATGCCGATCCAGGGCACTGCCGCGGACGTCATCAAGATCGCCATGGTGCGGGTCGACCGCGCGCTGAGAGACGGCGGGTTCAAGGCGAGACTGGTGCTGCAGATCCACGACGAGCTGATCGTCGACACCCCGCGGGAAGAAGCGGAGCGCGTGGAGCGGCTGATGCAGCAGGCAATGGAGGGCGTGGCGGACTTTTCCGTGCGGCTCGTTGCCGAGGCAAAATGCGGAGAAAGCTGGTTTGAAACAAAATGACGCGCATCATCGGCATCACCGGCGGCATCGGTTCCGGAAAGAGCACGCTTGCAAACTGCTTCCTTGCGCACGGCGTTCCGGTGATCGACGCGGACGAGATCTCGCGCTTGGCTCTGACGCCAGCTTCGGACTGCTTCCCGGCGGTGGTCGAGCTGTTCGGAAACGAGGCGAAAAAGCCGGACGGAACGCTCGACCGCGCATATATAGCGGCAAAGGTCTTCGCGGACAGCTATGCGCGCGATGCGCTGAACGGCATCGTGCATCCGTTCGTGATCCGGGAGATGCTGAAGCGGAGCGGAGAGAGCGATTCGCCGTTCGTCGCGTGGGACGTCCCGCTGCTGTTTGAAAGCGGCGTCGACGCATTCTGCGCGTGCACGGTCGCCGTTCTGTGCGGCGAAGAGATCCGCGTTGCACGGGCGATGCGGCGGGACGGCGCAAACGAAGAACAGATCCGCGTACGCATCCGCGCGCAGATCACCGACGAAACGCGTGCCGCGCTTGCAACCTACACGATCCGCAACGAAGGAACGCTCGACGCGTTTTATGCCGAGGCGGACACGCTGATCGGAACCATATTGGAGGAACTTTTATGAATGAAACGGCTGAAAACACGCCTCGCATGAGCAAACGGCAGAAGACGGCGCTGATCGTGCTTGCCATGATCGCGTTCTGTCTGATCCTGACCGCGGTCACCGTGTTCTGGATTCTGCCTTCGGTGATGCGTTCGCGGTTTCAACTGAAGTATACCGAGCTGATTTTGAAATACAGCGCCGAATACGATCTCGAACCGTCGTTCGTCGCGGGCGTCATCTGCGTTGAGAGCAAGTACAAATCCGACGCGGTCAGCCGCGCGGGGGCAAGGGGCTTGATGCAGATCATGCCGGAGACCGGCGCGGAGATCGCCGAAGCGCTCGGCGAACCGTATGCGGTCGACAATCTCTTCGATCCGGACACCTCGATCCGCTACGGATGCTTCTATCTCCGTCAGCAGCTCGACCGGTTCGACGGCAACAAGGCGGTTGCGCTCGCGGCATATAATGCGGGACCGAACAAGGCGGCGCTGTGGCTGTCCGAATATGGGCTTGACAGCCGCGGACGGATCGCCTATATTCCCTATGAGGAAACAAGGAATTACGTCAACCGCGTGCTGCAGGCACAGGAAAACTACGAGAACCTCTATCCGGAGGCGCTCGCGATCAAAACGGAGGAATAAATGCTGATTTTCTGGACGGCACTGATCGTGCTCTTTCTCGACCAGTTTTCAAAATACTGGATCATGTCCTCGCACGTGGTCGGCACGCTCGGCTACACGGGGTCGTGGTACGACGTCAACGCGCTCCGGGCGTTTCTGGCGCAGGGATCGGTCGCGCAGCAGAATGCGATCCCGCGTAACGGAACGTTCATCGTTCTGAGCTTCACGCCGAACGACGCCGCGCTTTGGGGACTCGGCAGCGGCAATCCGTGGGCGTCTCGGCTGCTGCTTGCGCTGACCGCGGTCTTCATCTTTCTGCTGCTGTTCTTCACCGTCCGTTCCGGGAAGAAGCTGCCGAAACTTTCCCGTCTGATCGCAGGACTACTGATCGGCGGTTCGATCGGCAATCTGTACGACCGTATCGCGTTCGGCTATGTGCGCGATATGATCTGCACGAAGTTCATCGACTTCCCGATCTTCAACATCGCGGATTCCGCGATCTGCATTGCGATCGCATTATTGGTGTTTGAGGCGTTCTTCAAAAAGCTCGGACTGTTCGAGTGCTTCGAGGACGAATACCGCAGCCTGTTCCGTTTGCCCACGCGCGAGGAGGCGGAGAAGGCGGCGAAGGAACGGAAAAAGAACAGGCTGTCGCGCTTTGAAGAGCTGATCCCGGAGGACGAGGAAACGGAAGACGCGGAGGAAACGCATGGAGACGGAAACGATCCTGCTGATCGCGGAGACGGCGGAAAAGCGGATTGACACATATCTTGCCGCAAATACCGAGCTTTCCCGATCGAAGATCAAAAAGCTGATCACAGACGGCGCGGTCGAGCGAAACGGCAAGCCCTGCAAGGCGAACGCCGAGGTCCGACCGGGCGACGCGATTCGCCTGCGCGTTCCGGAGGAGAACGGTGACGCGTTTCCGGAGCCGGAGGATATTCCATTGGATGTCGTATATGAGGACGACGATCTTGCCGTGATCAACAAGCCGAAGGGCATGGTCGTGCATCCCGCACCGGGGAATCCGTCCGGCACGCTCGTCAACGCGCTTTTATATCGCTTCCGGACGCTTTCGAACACGGGCGGCGCGATCCGTCCCGGCATCGTGCACCGGATCGACCGGCTGACAAGCGGACTGCTCGTCGTTGCGAAAAACGACACCGCGCACGAAGCGCTTGCCAAGCAGTTTGCCCTGCACACCGCGCACCGCGAGTATCTCTGCATCGTGCACGGCAATCTGAAGGAGGACAGCGGCACTGTCGACGCGCCGATCGGCAGGCACAAGACCGACCGCAAGCGCATGGCGGTCACAGAGGACGGACGGAGAGCCGTGACGCACTGGCGCGTCCTGGAGCGGTTCGGCACGGAAACGCTGCTGGATGTTGCGCTCGAGACGGGCCGCACGCACCAGATCCGCGTGCACATGGCGTACATCAAGCATCCGATCGTCGGCGACGAGGTTTACGGATCCGCCGCGCCGAAGCTCGGATTGAACGGACAGGCGCTGCACGGCTACCGGCTGACGTTCACGCATCCGAAGACGGGGGAGGCGATGACGTTTACCGCGCCGCTGCCGGAGGATTTCAGAACGGCGCTCGTGCGGCTCTGCGGACGGATCCCCGAATCGGTGTCCGAACTTGTCGGATCGTGAAGCTTTTTTGAAAACACATGCAGCATTTTTACGAGTTGCGGTGTCATAATAAACGGGAGCTTTCTGCAAAGAACGGAATCGGTCTTTTTGCATAGAAACATACAAAGGAGAAAATGAATATGAACAGAACAAAACGGATCATTGCGCTGCTGCTTGCAGGCGTTATGCTGCTCGGTGCTTTGGGCTGCATCTGCAGACCGAAACCGAAGACGGAGGGCGAGGCACAAAACACGCCGCAGCCCGCCGCGACGACGGCGCCCGCCGCAACGGAGGCGCCTGCCGCAACGGAGGAACCGGCAGCAACGGAGGAACCGGCGACGCCCGAACCGCAGCCGGAGATGAGCGAGGCGGAAAAAGCGTTCTGGGCGCTCGACGATGAACTGTTCCTGGATCGCGCGACCTCAGACATCACGTCGCTCGATCAGTACTGCACAAACCCCGCGGATTTCGGCATCGACGAAGCGACGGTCCCGGTCACGCTCGGCGAGTTCACCGAAGAAGAGAACAACAAGTGGGTCGAAAAGTGCGTTGCGTGGCGCGCTAAGCTCGATACGATTGACAGAAGCCAGCTCCCGGAGCAGCTGCAGTTCGCATACGATACCTACTGCCGCTATTTCGATATGGAGATCGAGTCGAAGGACTGGTTCTACAATTACGAGCCGCTCGACGAGTACGTCGGTCTGCATATGAACATGCCGCTGTTCTTCGGCCTGTACAGCTTCAAGGACGAACAGGACATCCGGAACTATCTGGCGCTGATGGCGGATACGCCGCGCTACTTCGGACAGGTGCTCGCTTTTGAGCAGGAGCGTGCAAACCGCGGATTCTTCATGACCGCGGAAATGCTCGACGTCATCCTCGAGGATCTCAAGACCGTTGCGGAAAGCGGTGAGACGAGCTATCTCCACGGTACCTTCCGCGAGGCGATGGAGAAACAGGAATACCTCTCGGCGGAACAGCGCGAAGCGTATATCGCACAGAACGACGAGCTTGTGAAGACCGCTTGGGTCGAAGCGTATCAGCTTCTGCACGACGGGCTGGAGCAGCTTCGCCCGAAGTGCCGCGCGCGCGTCGGCGCATATGAACAGGGCGGCGCTGCGTTTGACTACTACTGCTGGAAGATGAAGGCGGAGGCGTCGAACAACCGCACGGTGCAGGATGAAATCAGATTCCTCGAAAACTGCAATGCAACGGTCTATACGATCTTCCTCACCTCGGCAATGAAGTGCTATGCGGAGCTGATGAACGTGCTGGGCGGCGGCGATCAGATCACGACAGGGTCTCTGCAGGGCGATGAAGCGTATCTCAAGACGCTGATGCCGAAGCTCGTTCCGCCGATGCCGGAGGTCGAGGTGGAGTATGTCGAGATCCCGAAGGAGCTGCAGGAAAGCTTCAGCCCTGCGGCATATATGACGCCTTCGCTGGACGGTTATCAGCACAACATCATCCTGACGAACCCGAAGGACCAGGAGCATTACAGCATGTCGACGCTCGCGCACGAAGGGTTCCCGGGACATATGTACCAGTTCACCTACCAGTATGCGCTCGGCACGATCCCGAAGTTCCAGCTGATGATCGAAACGAACGGATACGCTGAATCGTGGTCGACCAATGCGGAATGGAACATTGCGCAGATCAACGAAAAATACGGCACAGACCTTTCGATCGCGATCTTTTTGAACGAGTATTTCGGCAACATTCTTGCCACGCTCGTTTCGCTGAAGGTCAACGGACAGGGCGCGACGGTTGAGGAAATCGAGGAATACCTGAATCAATGGGGGCTCGGCTCCGTGGCGCAGACCTTCTACGATCTTGCGATCGATATGCCGATCTACTATTTCAAGTACACCGGCGGCTTCTGCGAGCTGTTCGACCTTACGAACCGCTGCCATATGGGCGACAACGTTGCGTTCTTTACGGAATATCTGCACTGGGGGCCGAGCTACTTCGACCTTCTGAACGAACGTATGGAAGCCTGGGCAAAAGCGCAATAAACGCTTGACAATCGCGAAAAAAGTGGTAAACTGCATAAAAAGACTTTGAAAAAGAGGAGTACGCGTCTGAGCCGTCAGAGATCCGTTCCCCGGCTGAAAGAACGGTCGGTCGAAAACGCAGAAGGTCGCTTTTGAGTCGGTGCGGCGAAACGAGTAACCGCGCCCGGGTAAGCCCCGTTATCGGCCAAGAGAGAAACAGATCCGTCTGTTTAACAAAGGTGGTACCGCGTACGCTCACTTCGTCCTTTGACGAAGTGGGCGTATATTTTTTGAAGGAGTAAGAAGTATGAACACCGAAATGCCGAAAACCTACGACCCCGCAAGCGTGGAGCATGCGTGGTACGAGAAGTGGGAGCGGAACGGCTATTTCCATGCCGCGCCGAATCCCGACAAAACGCCGTTCACGATCGTGATCCCGCCGCCCAACATCACCGCAAAGCTGCACATCGGGCATGCGCTCGACAATACGCTGCAGGACACGATCATTCGTTATAAGCGCATGAGCGGCTTTGAAACGCTGTGGCTTCCCGGAACGGACCACGCTTCGATCGCGACCGAGGTCAAGATCGTCGAAGCGCTTGCGAAGGAAGGAATCACCAAAAAGGACATCGGCCGCGAAGCGTTTTTGAAGCGTGCCTGGGAATGGCGCGACGAATACGGCGGAACGATCGTCAGACAGCTGCGCAAGCTCGGTTCCTCCTGCGATTGGGAACGTGAGCGCTTTACCATGGACGAACGTTGCAACCGTGCGGTGGTCCGCGTCTTCAAGAACCTGTACGACAAGGGACTGATCTATCGCGGCAATCGCATCATCAACTGGTGCCCGACCTGCAAGACCGCGCTTTCCGACGCCGAAGTCGAATACGAGGAGCAGAACAGCCATCTCTGGCATGTGCGCTACGACGCGCCGGACAAGTCTTATTCGATTACGGTTGCAACGACGCGCCCGGAGACCATGCTCGGCGATACCGGTATCGCGGTGCATCCGGAGGATCCGCGCTACAAGGACATCATCGGCAAGACCGTCATTCTGCCGCTCGTCAACCGTGAGATCCCGATCGTCGGCGATGAATACTGCGAGATGGAATTCGGAACCGGCGCGGTGAAGATCACGCCCGCGCACGACCCGAACGACTTCGAGGTCGGCAAGCGTCACAACCTGCCCGTGCTGCGCGTGTTCACCGACGACGGACACGTCAACGAGGAGGGCGGCAGGTACTGCGGACAGGATCGCTTCGAGTGCCGCAAGAATATCGTGAAGGACCTCGAAGAGAGCGGCAACCTCGTGAAGATCGAGGACTACACGCACAACGTCGGCACCTGTTACCGCTGCCACACCACGATCGAGACGATCGTTTCGAAGCAGTGGTTCGTGGACATGAAGCCGCCTGCCGGTCCCGCAATCGACATGGTGCGTTCCGGCAAGGTCAAATTCGTGCCCGAGCGGTTCGACAAGAACTTCTATCATTGGATGGAAAACATCCGCGACTGGTGCATTTCGCGTCAGCTGTGGTGGGGTCATCGCATCCCGGTGTACTACTGCGACGATTGCGGCGGCACGTTCTGCGAAGAGACCGCGCCGGAAAAGTGCCCGGTGTGCGGCGGAAAGCTCCGGCAGGACGAAGACGTGCTCGATACCTGGTTCTCGTCCGGTTTGTGGCCGTTCTCAACGCTCGGCTGGCCGGAGGAGACGGAGGAGCTGAAGTACTTCTATCCGACCGACACGCTCGTGACGGGCTACGACATCATCACGTTCTGGATCTCCCGCATGATCACGTTTGCGGCGGAGGTCATGAAGGAGGAGCCGTTCAAGACGGTCTACGTCCACGGTCTCGTGCGTGACGCGCTCGGACGCAAAATGAGCAAGTCGCTCGGCAACGGCATTGATCCGATGGAGATCATCGAGAAATACGGCGCCGATTCGCTGCGGTTCTCGCTCATTACCGGCAACGCCGCGGGCAACGATATGCGCTACTACAATGAAAAGGTTGAGGCAGCGCGGAACTTCTGCAATAAGGTCTACAATGCGGCGCGCTTCGTGCTGATGAACATCGATGAAAATACGAAGCCGGAATTCGACGAGAAGGATCTGTCGATCGTCGACAAGTGGATCCTTGCGCAGCTCGACCGCACGATCCGCGACGTCACCGCGAACCTCGAAGCGTACGAGCTGAACCTTGCGGCGGAGAAGATCTACGACTTCATCTGGGGTACGCTGTGCGACTGGTATATCGAGCTTTCGAAGCCTTCGCTGTACAGTGACGATGCGGCGGAAAAGGCGCGCGTTTCCTCGGTGCTGCTGTACGTGCTGTCGACGTCCATGAAGCTGCTGCATACGTTCATGCCGTTCATCACGGAGGAACTGTATCAGCGCCTGCCCGGTCACGAGGAGACGATCATGCTCTGCAACTGGCCGAAAGCGCCGGAAGCGCTGCGGTTTGAGGCGGAGGAAGCCTGCACCGAAACGCTGAAGGACGTGGTCCGCGCGATCCGCAACGTGCGCGCCGAGCGCAAGGTGCCGATGGGCATGAAGATCAAAGCAAAGCTCGTCGTGCCCGATCCCAAAGCGTTCGGTCCGGTCGAAAAGCTGCTCGAAAAGCTGATTGGCGCGGAAAGCATCGAGATCACGGCGGAGCGCGGCGAGGTGCAGAAGACTGACGTGCATCTGGTGTGCAGCGGCGCAGAGGCGTATATCCCGCTTGCGTCGCTCGTCGATCTCGACGAGGAGCGTGCAAGGATCGACAAGGAGATCGAGCGCATGAAGGGCGAAGTCGCGCGCGCAGAGGGCAAGCTCGGGAACGAGAAGTTCGTTTCGAGAGCGCCGGAAGCCGTCGTCAACGAGGAGCGCAGAAAGCTCGAAGCGGCGAAGGAGATGCTTGCACGTCTTCAGGAACGCCGTGCGGATCTGAACTGAACGGAGACGGGGGAGGCGAACCCTCCCCCGTATGTACAATCTGAGCGTAAAGGAGAAGAAATCATGGAAACGAATCCGATCACCGTACCCGACAGCAATGCAGAGATGAGACAGATGTTTGAGGAGATGCGCGGCTACGAGAAAAAGAATCTGCGCATCAACCGGATCCGGATGGTATGCTCGATCGCGGGACTGGCGCTTCTGGTCATTGCGCTGATCGTGGTCCTCGTCAACGTGGGAACGGTTGTGCACAAGGTCAATACCGTGTCCGAAGCGGCGATCAAAACCGTGAACAACATCAACACGATCGCAGAACAGGTGACGAAGGTCGATCTTGAAAAGCTCGGCAATTCGATCCAGGACGTTGCGGAGCTCGGCGAAGAAACGCTGCAGCAGGTCAAGGATGCGACTGCGGATCTCGGCACGCTGGTGAAGGACGCGGACGACGCCATGCAGCACATCAACAGCGTCAGATTCGAGGATCTGAACAACGGCATTCAGCGGCTGAACGACGTCCTTGCGCCGATCGCGAAATTCTTCAACATTTTCAACTGATAAAATAATTTCAGAAAAACAAAAAAATGTGTTGACTTTTTATCCGGAATGTAGTATTCTATTCAAGCCGTTTGAAGTTCGTGTGAAGTTCGGGGTGTAGCGCAGTCCGGTAGCGCACGTGCTTTGGGAGCATGGGGCCGGAGGTTCAAATCCTCTCACCCCGACCAAAACGGCTTGATGCGTGGTCCCGTGGTCAAGTGGTTAAGACACCGCCCTTTCACGGCGGCTACAGGAGTTCGAATCTCCTCGGGATCACCATTTTCCTTCAGGAAACAAGGGCCTTTAGCTCAGTTGGTCAGAGCGGTCGGCTCATAACCGATTGGTCCGGGGTTCAAGTCCCTGAAGGCCCACCAAGGAGTGGCCCGGTAGTTCAGTTGGTTAGAATGCCAGCCTGTCACGCTGGAGGTCAGGGGTTCGAGCCCCCTTCGGGTCGCCACTTTTTCTGCCGGCGTAGCTCAATGGCAGAGCAACTGATTTGTAATCAGTAGGTTGTTGGTTCGACTCCGATCGCCGGCTCCAACACGACATTGACAACTTGATATCGGTATTACGTGGATGGGTTCCCGAGCGGCCAAAGGGAGCAGACTGTAAATCTGCCGTCACAGACTTCGATGGTTCGAATCCATCCCCATCCACCACAATACGCGGGAATGGCGGAATTGGCAGACGCGCACGGTTCAGGTCCGTGTGAAAGCAATTTCATGCAGGTTCAAGTCCTGTTTCCCGCACCAGAAAAAAGCACTTGCTTCGGCAAGTGCTTTTTTCAGTTATATTCACCTGCGGCGAGTTAAATTGCGTTGCAGTTATATTCGGCTTACGCCGAGTGATATCCCCTGCGGAGGTGATGATATGCCTGCGGCGTATGAAGGAACGGATAATATCAGTCTACGATCAATACGGCGAAAAGAAATATCGTATTTGCTTTGATATGAACTCGGTCTAACTAAGCGGCAGAGAATTCTTTATGGTCCTTCTTGAAGTTAACACCTTAAGAAGTGCCCTTTTTGGAGCTAACTGACAATAAAGAAGCCTCTTTTGTCTACCAGGGCAAAAGAGGTTTCTTTGATGAAATTTGTTAAAAAACAATCTTAATGCGATATTGCTTTGAAACGAAATCATTGACAGCATCGGGGATTCGTACTACACTCAAACTGAAAGACCGGACGCCCTGAATTTGTCATCCGGCAGAGAAAGAGACAAGACCATGCTTACTCTCGCAGCGTATAAACAGATCGTATCGGAGCTTTTAGACGAGCTGCCGGAGGAGTTCTTCCGGGAGCTTTCAGGCGGCGTCATCGTGTCCGAAGCCTATGTGGTCCCGGATTACGCGAAGGGAAACGATCTCTATATCATGGGGCATTACAAGATCTATTCCGGCGTCCGGCAGATCATTCTCTATAAAGGCTCCTTCGATCGCGTTTATCCGAACGCGGAGGAGGAGGAGGCAAAAAGACTGCTGCGCGGGATCCTGCGCCACGAGTTCCGGCATCATCTGGAGTTTCTGGGCGGCGTTCACAATGCCGAATCCTTGGAGGCGGAGGATGAACGAAAGAAACAGGCGTATATCGAACGGCACAGACAGCCGTAGGACATGAAAACAGCACCCGATTTTTGGGTGCTGTTTTGCATCATTCGTTTTCTGTTTCGGAAACGGGTTTCGCTTCCTTCTTTGCAAGGTCGTTCGTGTCGATCGAATTGCGAAAGACCACAAAGCGCTGGAACGGAAACTCCGTCGCAAGGTTCAGGATCATGTTGATCGCGGTCACGAGGTATTCGTTCCAGCCGAGCTTTGTCGTCAGATAATGCTCCAGAAGCGTTGAAAGCGGCGTAAAGACGCAGTAGTACGCAAAGACGAGCAGCATCGCCTTCGGCACGTTCGACGCGCTCTTGAACGTGTAGCGGCGGTTGATCGTGAAATTCCAGAGCACGGAGAGGACGAGCGCGATCAGGTAGCTCAGCCAGTAGTTCCAGTGCAGCAGCTCGTTCATCAGCGTAAAGCTGCCGATCTCGATCAGTCCTGCAGAAGCGGCGATCAGCACGTACTTGATCGTGCGCAGGAGTTCTTTTTTCTTCATTCCGTATCCTCGGTAAATCTGCTTTCAAAGTCCGGATCCAGATATCCGTCCGGTTCGCCTTCGACGGGATCCTCGCCCTTGTGGTAATCCGCGGTTTTGATCAGCCGTTTCCATTCGAACTGCGTGACCTGCCGCTCGGGAAGGCTGTCAGCATACGATGCGGTCGTATGCCAGATCTGTCCGCAGACGCTGCAGCGGACGACGGAATCCCTCCCGGAGATCCGGATCACGGACCAGTTCGCCGTATCCGGCGACGGGCAACTGCATTTGTACGTCATGGTTTCTCCTTCAGGACCGACGGATTTTGTCGGAAATCGGATAAAGCGTCCGGTTGTATTCTTCGAGCGACATCGTGTTGCAGACAGCGGGCGTGCTGTACAGGAATACGCGGTCGTACTGATAGCTGTACGCAGCTTTTTTGGAGAGGATCAGCTGATCGCGCACGTCGATCTCCAGCCGCGAGCCGATCTCCTCGATCATCTTTGCGGTTTCGATATCGTCCGCGGACGGAATGATGATGCCGGAGGGGTGATTGTGTGTCAGGATGAGATACCGCGCCTTGTGCGTCAGCGCGGTTTCGATCACGCGGCGCGGCTCGAAGCTGACGTGCGACAGCGTTCCGATCTGCAGCGTTTCCGTATGCAGCACCTTCATGTTCGTATCGAGACAGATGATGCGCAGCGTTTCATAGCGGTCGCCGATGGAAAGCGCAAGCGCGTACCGGCATGCGGTTTCCGGGTTCTCAAGCCGTACCGCGCCGTGCGAACCGGCGGTTTCGATGGTCAGACGGCGATGCAGATCGTAGAGCGAATGCAGAAAGAGCGCTGTCTTTTCGCCGACGCCGTCGATCGCGGACAGGCGCTGCGGATCCGCCTCCAGAACGCCGGTCAGCGATCCGAATGCGTTCAGAAGCCGATGCGCAAGTCCGTTGACGTCCTTTCGGGGGATCACATAGGTGAGCAGGTATTCCAAAACGACATGATCTGCCATGCCGTTCATGCCTTGCTTCCGATACTGTTCCCGGATGCGTTCCCGGTGCCCTTCATGTAAATTCTCACTCATATCCCATATTGTACCTGCTTTCGCACATTTCGTCAATTCCGGATTGTCAGCTTTTTCGGAATTGCATTATCGGAGCATCTGCATTAACGATATTGCACTCCGACTTTTCAAAGGAGTAAACACCGCAAAATAAACGAAAATCCATTGTGATTTCTTGTTTGTGATTATTTTATAAAAATGTTTCCACAGGACACAAAACCGGCTTGCATTTTCCGGAGAGAGGGGGTATGATATATATATCTACGGAACCGGGGGATAACACCCAAGGGGAGGAAGCAGAATTGATCTTCGGAAAACACATCAATAAATACTATCTGAAATATGCGCCGCTTCTTTTGCTCGGTGCGATTGCGCTGATCCTTGTCGATTATGTGCAGTTGATCATTCCGGAGCTTTACCGGATGCTGATCAACGGACTGAACGAGGGAGAGGTACTGTATCAAGGCGTCATGACGCCGTTCGACACAACGTTTTTGCTGGACAGGATCTGCCTGCCCATCGTTTACGTGATCGCCGTTATGGTCGTCGGACGGTTCCTTTGGCGCGTATGCTTCTTCGGATCGGCGATCCGCGTAGAAACGGACATCCGCATCAAAATGTTCGATCATTGCAAAGACCTTTCACGCGAATACTATCAGGTCAATAAAGTCGGAAATCTGATGAGTCTGTTCACGAACGACCTCGATACGATCCAGGAATGCTTCGGCGACGGGCTTCTGATGCTGTTCGACGCGCTGTTTCTGGGCGCGCTCGCGTTCTTCAAAATGTGGCGCATGGACGTGCGGCTGACGCTTCTGACGCTGATTCCGCTGGGATTGATCCTGATGATCGGCGTGCTGATGGGCAAGGCGATGATGAGAAAGTGGGAGGTCCGTCAACGCGCGTTCTCGAACCTTTCCGATTTTGCGCAGGAGAGCTTTTCCGGCTTTGCGGTGATCAAGGCGTTCGTGAAGGAGCTTCACGAGCTGATGTCGTTCAAAAAACTCAACATTGAAAACGAAGATACAAACGTCGACTATACGCGCATCTCGACGCTGATGCACGTTTTGATCGTGCTGCTGGTGGAAACGGTTATCTGCGTCATCCTCGGCTACGGCGGCTATCTTGTTTACCGGAAGCGGTTCAACGCGGGACAGCTCGTGGAGTACATCGCGTATTTCCAATCGGTCGTCTGGCCGGTCATGGCGGTGTCCATGCTGATCGAAAAATCGGCGCGCGGCAAAGCATCCATGAACCGCATTGCGGAGCTTCTGGAGGCGGAGATCACGGTGCACGACGAGCCGGGGGCGGAGGAGCTTGATAGCGTTCGGGGCAAGATCGAATTCAAGCATCTTTCCTTCCGCTATCCGGACGGTGAATTCAACGCGCTCGAGGACGTGACGTTCACGATCGAAGCGGGTGAAAGCGTCGGGCTGATCGGCAAGACCGGCGCGGGCAAAACGACGCTCGTCGATCTGATCCTCAGGACCTATAACGTGCCCAAGGGGACGCTGTTCATCGACGGGCACGACGTGACGGACGCATCGATCCGTTCGGTGCGCGAAGCGTGCGCGTATGTGCCGCAGGACAATTTCCTGTTTTCGGACACGATCGCAAACAACATCAACTTCGCTTATGACGAACTGAACGAGGAAGCGGTCGAATACGCCGCCGCGCTTTCGGACGTGCATGACAACATCGTCGATTTCCGGGACGGCTACACGACAGTCCTCGGCGAACGCGGCGTTACGGTTTCCGGCGGTCAGAAGCAGCGTATCTCCATTGCGCGCGCGCTGATGAAGAACGCGCCGATCCTGATCATGGATGACTCCGTTTCGGCGGTCGATACCGACACCGAAAAGGTCATCCTGCAGAATCTCAAAGAATGCCGCAGGGGCAGGACGACGATCCTGATCGCGCATCGCATTTCGACGGTACGCGATCTCGATAAGCTGATCTTCCTGGAAGACGGCCGCGTAAAGGCGGTCGGCAGTCATGACGAGCTGATGGAAACGTGTCCGGCTTATGCGCACATGGTCGAACTGCAGCGGCTGGAAGAAGCCGCAAACGCGTGAGGAGGTGACGAAGATGCATGCATATTATCCTTTGCTTCTTGCAGGCGGCATCATCGGACTGATCTCCGTCATTCTCATCGTGGCGTTCGCCATGATCAAGGACAAAAAACAGGCGATCGGCTTTGACCGTCACATGAAGGACGGCGAGATCGTCAGACGCCTCATGCGATACGCAAAGCCGTACGCGGGCAAGTTCGTTTTCGTCGGGATCATCGTTCTGGTCGGCATCGCGTACGACGTTATTTCCCCGCTGCTGATCGGCAGGATCACGGACCTTATCCGCGCGGATTTCGAGCTGAAGCGGCTGTTTGCGCTGGTCGCGACCTATGCGGGCATCCTGATCGTGTCGATGGTCTGTACTTACGTGCAGGCGATCGTGCTTCAGAAGGTCGGACAGCGGATCATCTCCGTCATGCGCGAGGACCTGTTCACGCATATCGAATCGCTCTCGCACGAACAGATGAATTCCATGCCGGTCGGCAAGCTCGTCACGCGCGTCACGAACGACACGAATGCGATTTCGCTGATGTTCACGTCGCTGCTGGTCAACCTTGTGAAGAACGTGTTTGTCATCGTCGGCGTATTCGCCGCCATGATCGCGCTGAACTACGAGCTGACGCTGATGGTGCTGTGCTTCGTACCGTTCATCGTACTGTTCACAATGATTTTCCGCAAGTTCGCGCGCCGGGCGTACCGCCGCGTGAAGGACCGCACGACGGACATCAACACGTATCTTTCGGAAAATCTGTCCGGCATCAAGATTACGCAGATCTTTAACCGCGAAAAAGAAAAGCTGCGTGATTTCACGGAGAAGAGCAAGGGGCTCGGCAAAGCGAAGCGCGATCAGATCCTGGTGTTCGGGATCTTCCGCCCGCTCGTCTATATGCTGTATATCAGCTCGGTGCTGTGCCTGTTCTTCCTGGGCGGCAAAGGGTACCTCGACGGAACGGTATTTCTCGGACAGACGCTGGAGGTCGGTACGATCGTCAGTTTCTACATGTATATCAACAAGTTCTATAACCCGATCCAGAACCTTGCGGAACAGTTCAACTGGCTGCAGTCGGCGTTCGCAAGCGCCGAGAAGGTCTTTACGAACATGGATATCGAGCCCGCGCTTTCGGACGCGCCCAACGAGAGCGAGCTCAAAGAGGTCCGCGGCGAGATCGAGTGCCGGCACGTCTGGTTCAGCTA
>JAZNHI010000198.1:0-24197 GCA_045576895.1 Clostridia bacterium
GGCTTCACCGAAATGATGAAGGTGGAGAAGGCATACCGCACCGTTTCGATCGACGGCTGCGAGGAGATCGGGCGCGGCTCGAACGGCATCATCTACCGGATCGACAAGGACACCGTCGTCAAGGTCTACCGGAACGCAGACGCGCTTGCGGACATTCAGCATGAGCGTGAGGTCGCGCGGCTTGCGCTGGTGCTCGGCATTCCGACCGCGATCTCCTATGACGTCGTGCGCGTGGGCGAAAGCTACGGCTCGGTGTTCGAGCTGCTGAACGCGCGTTCGTTCTCGAAGATCCTTGCGCGGGAGCCGGACAAGTTCGACTGGTGCGTGAAGGAATATGTGGATATGCTGAACCGCATCCACGGCACGCTCGTGCCGAAGGGCAAGCTGCCCGACATGCGGCAGAAGATGCTTTCGTGGGCGGAGTTCATCCGCGACCGTCTGCCCGAAGCCGCGGCGGACAAGCTGCATGCGCTGATCGAGGCGATCCCGTACGACGATCACCTGCTCCACGGCGACTTCCATACCAAGAATCTGGAGCTGCAGAACGACGAGGTGCTTCTGATCGACATGGACACGCTCTGCGTCGGACATCCGATCTTTGAGCTCGGCTCCATGTTCAATGCGTTCGTCGGGTTCTCCGAGGTCGATCACGACGTCATCCGCCGGTTCCAGGGCTTCGATTGGGAAACCGGCAGGGCATTCTGGCGGCGGGCGCTTTCCGCCTATCTCGGAACGGACGACGAAAAGAAGATCAAAGCGGTCGAGGACCGCGCCCGCGTGATCGGCTATGTGCGGCTGCTGCGCCGCTCGATCCGCCGCAACGATCTGACGTCCGAAACGGAACGCGCGGAGTTTGAGCTTTGGAGAAGCGAGCTCATCGAGCTTCTGGAACGCACGGATACGCTGCTGTTCCTCAGAAGCGAGCTGACGGTCGAGGCGACCGACGAAAATCTTTCCACCGTCCTCACCTTCGTCGACAGGCATCTTTCCGGCGCAGGGTTTTCCGGAAAGGTGAAGATGCAGGTCGGGCTTGCCGCGGAGGAGATCTACGTCAATATCGCGCATTACGCGTATGCGCCGAAGACCGGAACGGTCGCGGTGCGCGTGGAGACCTCCGAGGATCCGAAGAGCGTGACGATCACCTTCACGGATCGCGGGGTTCCCTACGATCCGCTGAAGAAAGCGGATCCGGACGTGACGCTTTCCGCCGAGGAGCGCCGGATCGGCGGGCTCGGCATCTTCCTCACAAAGAATGTCATGGACGAGGTGCATTACGAATACCGCGACGGACAGAACGTGCTGACGATGAAGAAGCGCGGGTAAGGAGCGGAACATGATCAGCGGAACGGACAGGATCGATCTGCATATGCACACCACGGTCTCCGACGGCACGGACACGCCGGAGGAGCTGCTTGCGCTCGTCAGGGAAGCGGGACTCGGATTGTTTTCCGTCACGGATCACGACGCGGTCAAGGGCTGCCGCAGCATCCTCGCGGTTCGCAGACCGGACGATCCCCTGTTCCTGTGCGGCGTCGAGTTCTCCTGCAAGGACGAGGAGGGACAGTACCATATCCTCGGCTACGGCTACGATCCGGACGCGAAGCCGATCAACGCCGCCGTCGAACACGGGCATGCCCTTCGCATGAACAAGCTGAAAAAGAGGCTGGCGTTTCTTGAGGAGCGGTTCGGATTCACATTCACGCCGGAGGAAACGAAAGCGCTGTATGCGATGGACAATCCCGGCAAGCCGCATATCGCCAACATGATGGTGCAGCACGGCTACACACATAGCCGCGGCGAGGCGATCGAAAAATATCTCAGTCAGGCAAAGTTCCCGAGCGAATACGTGCGACCGGAGGAAGCGATCGAGGGGATCCGCTTAAGCGGCGGCATTCCCGTGCTGGCGCATCCGTGCTACGGCAACGGCGATCAGCTCATTCTCGGCGACGCGCTGACAAAACGCGTCAAAAAGCTCATGGACTTCGGTCTCTTGGGACTGGAAGCGTTCTATTCCGGCTTTCCGAAGAAGCTCATCGACGAGGTGCTTTCCCTTGCGGACCGCTTCGGTCTGTACGTCACGGCAGGCAGCGACTATCACGGCAGAAACAAGCCACTGATCGCGATCGGCGATACGGGACTCCCGCAGGTCTCCGACGCGCCGGACGCATTGCGCCGCTTCCTTGCGGCGGTCCGGATGGAATGATCCGATCCGGCAAACCGGCATAAAAAACAGAACAGCGCACCGACGCCGCGGCGCCGATGCGCTTTTTGTATTTTTAAGCTTCAGAACTTCGGGACCAGCTCGCTTGTGAGGAAGCCGATCATATCCTGCAGATTGCGCCAGCCCTCGGACGCGTAGATGGTGCGGTTGATGATCTGATCCATAAAGATCATCATGCTCGAACGCCCGCCGTCCAGATTGTACGCAACGGTGCAGCCGTAGTCCGAAAGATTTTCCGTCACCTGCGCGAGGGTGGATTTGCCGTATGCCATGGCAAGATGGTGATACGGGCAGATCGACGCCATCACGGTGCGCATGGTCACGTCGTTGTACGACAGCGGATGTCCGGTGATGTCGATGATCTCGCCGTTCTGCATCAGCGCGGGACCGAACACCCACGAGTCGCGCACGCCCTGCTTTAAGAGGTCGTCGGCGGTCCAGACGCTCGGATCGACCAGCTGCATGGAGCCGTCCGGGAAGAAGGCAAAGCCGATCTCGTCCTGCTTTTCCTTGAAGACGATACCGCGGCGGATCTGCAGACCGTCCGCGTTATATCCGAAGGTAAAGTAGTCGCCGGTCAGCGCAAGCACCGTCCGGTTCTGCCGCGCAAGCACCTTTGCCGTGACGGAGCCGTTCGGCTTATCGCCGCCGCCGGACAGGATGCCGACCGGCGGATTCCCGTAGGTGCAGATCAGATCGGCGCGCGTCGGCTTGCATTTGTACGCCGCGTCATAGCAGGCAAAGATGCAGCCGTCGCCGTTGTAATAGAGCCAGGGACCCTCCGCAGGGTCGCCGATGTACAGATACTCGGTTTCAGCGCCGCGGTTCGAGGCGGGAAGATCCGCCGTCGCATCCGTCTTATAGAGGGAGATTCCTTCGACGCCGTGCTGCCCGTGTCCGTCGGCGCCGGCAACGGCGACCCGTCCGTCGCCGAGCAGCGCGACGGTGTGCCAGAGCCCTGCGGAAACGCCGAGCACCTCGTCCCAACCGGACACGTCGCATTGTCCGCAGGCGTTGTCGCCGGTCGCAAGCACGCGGAAATCGTCGGTCAGACCGACGGTGAAATTCCCGCCGCAGCAGATCCGGATCACGTTGTTCCAATCGGACACATTGCACTGACCGAAGCTGTTGTCGCCCGCTGCGGAAACGGTTCCGTCGCGGTGCAGGGCAACGGTGTGCCGGAGTCCCGCCTTGACAGAGATCACGTCCGTCCATTCGCCGACCTGACACTGTCCGTCCGCGTCAAGTCCCGCCGCAACGACGGTCCCCTGTTCCGTCAGTCCGACGTTGTGGAACGCGCCCGCGGCGACTGCGGTGATCCCGCTCCATTCGCCGACGGCGTCGCGTCCGTACTGACCGGCGCCGAGGTTGGTGACGGTGCCGTTCCGATGCAGGATCAGCGCATGGTTCAAACCGAGCGCAGCGTCCGCGGCGTCTTCGATTTCCGCCGCCGCCTTTTCCGCGCCGAGCGTGTCGCCCAAAAGCTCCACGCGTCCGTTGTTCAGCCGGATCAGGGAGAAATATCCGCCGACGACCTTATCGCCCGGGGCAAACGCCGTCTTCAGATCGTCATACCGGCGATCGCCGGTCAGCACGGGCTCCTGCCCGAGCAAAAGCGAGTACCACGCACCCGCGTGGAGCGCGTCGGCATACTGTTCGCGCAGCCGGTACAGCGTTTCCGTCCACGCCGCGCTGAGTTCATCCTGCACAGCCGTGCGAAGCGCGTCGTCGGCGACGGAAGAAAGCAGTTCGAACGCGCGAACGTGCTCCAGCGCGTCCAGCGCGGTCCGCGCCTCGGCAACCAGCGCGCGGTCGTTTTCCTCCACGATCTGCTGTTCGATCTCGGCGATCAGATCCTGCCGCAGTCCGGACGCCCGAAGAAGCGCGATCGCCTCCTCCAGCCGTCCTTCCTCCCGCGCGGCAAGCGCTTCCTCCAGCTTTCTCTGCCGTTCCATCTCGGCGGAAACCTGCTCGGAACGTTCCGGATCGAGCTGCGCCTGCTCCAGCAGCTGCGCCGCCTCGTCCAGCCTGCCCTGTTCTTCGGCAAGGATCGCACTGCACAGCAGAATACGCCGGTCAAGCTCTTCGGTCAGGGTTTCGGGCACGTCTGGATGACCGATGCGGGCGACGGTTTTCTCGATCAGCTTGTTCTCCGAAAGCACATGCGCGCCGCGACCGGTTTCCAGAAGCGTGTCGATGCAGGAAAGAACGCCGCGCACGCCGATCTCGGGGTACTGTTTTTCGATCCCGAGGAACGTCAGGGGATTCTTTTCGAGCAGCGATCCGTAAGCTTCGATCGCCCGTTCGTAATCGCCCTCGGAAAAGAGCAGGTCGGCTTCGTCTGCCGTCCGCTGCAGCTTTCTGAGATTCGACCACACAAAAAAGCCTCCCGTTATCAAGAGAAGCACAAGGATTGCCGCTATGATAAGAATGATCTGCTTGTTGATTCTGCGTTTCATCTTATTCAGTATTGTATCTGCGTCCCCGAAAAATGTCAATAATTAGTTGACCCGATCGAAACACGGCGAATAAAAAAACGGCGGACGTTTCGGTCCGCCGTCAGATGATTACGGGTTTATTCCTCGTCGCCGCCGGGCGCTTCCTCGGCAGCCGCTTCAGGCTCCTCGGCTTCCGCTTCGTCCGCCTGCGGTTCTTCGGGGTCCTCTGCGGCCTGATCGGAATCGGATTTCTCCGCTTCCGGCACGGTCAGATCGTCCTCGTGAAAGACCACAAACGGCTCGCCCTTCTTCCATCTGCGCGCAAGGAGCAGGATCAGAACGCCCGCAAGAAGGATCGCAATGCTGATCCACTGCGAGGTATAGAGCGGACCGAACTTGCCGCGCTCCGCGTCGCCGCGGAACATCTCGATCACGAACCGCCAGATCGCGTACAGGATGAGGTACCAGCCGGTCGTCGTGCCCAGGCGCTTTTCCTTCCGGTAGATCAGCACGAGCACGCCGCACAGCAGCAGCAGAAAGATCGTTTCCATCAGCGGCACGGGCAGACGCATGGTGCCGTCGAGGTACTTCACCGCACAGGCGCCGCCGTAGGTGCAGAGCCCGAACTGGCTCGTTTCGCCGACGCCGAGACCGTAGCAGCAGCCGACGAGCAGACAGCCGATCCGCCCGAACGCGTGCGCCACGCAGAAGCACGGCGCCATCAGGTCCGTAAACTCGAAGAAATTCTTTTTCTTCTTCCGCGCAACGAGCAGAATGCCGAGGATGCCGCCGATCAGACCGCCGTAAAAGACCATGCCCTCCATCAGAAGGCTCAAAAGTCCCGAAAAGAATCCGCCCGCAAACGCGGTTTTGAACACGCCGGGCGTCACGATCCAGTAGAGGATCTTCATGCCGACAAAGCCCAGAAGCACCGCCGAGATGATAGCGTCGACGACGGCGTCGTTCCAGTCCAGCGCGGATTTTTTTCGCAGAAGCCAGCTTAAAAACACGGCAAGGATCGCGCCGACGAGCACGCACGCGCCCATCGCCGGCACGCCGAAGCTGCCGATTTTAAACAAAAACGTACCGATCATGGTATACTCCTTTCGCGGCGCTCCGCCGCTTTTTCGGTATTAATTCAGTTTATCATATACCGGTCCTCTTGTCAAAAAACATTTTGCAGGCGTTTCGGCATGTCGGTTCTTCGGATTGATTTGCAAAGTACGATATGGTATGCTGATACCGTACCGGTATCATTTACCGCAAGACGCGCGTCTAAGGATGATTTTCAAACTTTTTTTGAAATGATACTTGACTTCCACCCCGCGTAAAAGTGTAGGATCCCTTTGAAAGAGGTGATTGCATGAAAATAAAAGCTGTTTGCGAGGCGACCGGATTGTCCGACAGAGCGATTCGGTATTATATCGATGAAAATCTTGTCGCGCCTGCCTGCACGGAGAATTATCTCGGAAGACGCAGCTTTGACTTTACGGAGGCGGACGTCGAGACGCTGAACAGCGTTTCCATGCTGCGGAAATACGGCTTCTCCGTGTCCGAGATCCGGACGATGATACAGCATCCCGATCGGATTTCCGAAACGACGCAGACGCTGATCGCGCGGAAAAAGGAACATGCGGCTGCGGAAGCGGAAATGATCTGGAAACTGGAAAGCGTTGACGCCGCGAATGCGGAAAGCATTTCCGCGCTTGCGGATGCGCTGTTCGTCGCGCAGCTTCCTGCGCCCGATGCAAACGCAGCGATCCCGACGTCAAAAAGAGTATTCCGCATTCTGCTTCACATTCTCCTTGTCGCACATACGCTTGCGCCTGTTTTGATCGGGCTGATCGTGCTGAACTGGAGCTTTCATGAAACACGCTTTCCTGTCATCAGCCCGATCGCGATCGTTCTTGTTTTGGTCTTTCTGACGCCTTCTGTGCTGATGGCTATCCTGCCGCGAGTCAAAAAGAATTTGGAATGGAAGCGGACCGCATGTATCGTACTCTCCTTTCTGATCCTGTTATCCGTTCCGTTGGTCGCCATATGCTCCATAGGCGTCATCTCATATTCCGCAACGCATGATTATCATCACTATCTTGTGCTTGACGAAGGATTGCCGGTCGGTCTGGAAAAAAGTTTTATGCTTTTTTCCCGCGAAAATTTGACACACATTTTGACGATGTGATCGGCGGCGGCGAACGAGTTGTTTTGGGAGAGTATTACTATCGAAATCTCCCCGCATTGGATTACACATACGACGTCTATGCAGAATATCCCGTGTCACGCGAAGAACTGGACAGCGAAATACTTCGCATATCCGCGCTGTTTGAAGATTGGTCATCAAAATATAGTGTCTATGTGAATACGCATCACGGCGCTTATCAATGCTTGATCTGGTATTACGCAAGAACCGAGCCGTTTCTTCCGGTAGATGACAGCTATACCTACTTCATTTTCGCATATAATGAGGAGACCCTTCGCGTTCGCTACATCTTATGCGACAGTCTGGAAAACGGCTACGATCAGCCGTATTATCTGGAATTGGATTGGAACGAATAGCAAAACAGTCCCGTGGCGCATCCGCGGGGCTTTTTTTCATCAGATTGTTGACAAACGGCCTATAAAAGTTATATCCTATTATATCTATCGGGCAACCGGTGAAAGGAGCTTTTCATGGCAGATATTTACGATTTTAATGCCGTCGAACAGAAGTGGCAGGCGTATTGGGACGCGCAGCACTGCTTTGAGGCGGAAAAGGATCATACAAAACCGAAATTCTACGCGCTCGTGGAGTTTCCGTATCCGTCCGGCGCGGGCATGCACGTCGGACACATCAAGGCGTACACGAGCCTTGAGGTGCTTTCCAGAAAGCGCCGCATGCAGGGCTATAACGTGCTGTTCCCGATGGGCTTCGACTCGTTCGGTCTGCCCGCCGAGAACTACGCGATCAAGACGAACACGCATCCGCACGACATCACGACCGCGAACATCGAGCATTTCAAGGATCAGATGAAGCGCGTCGGCTATTCGTTCGACTGGACGCGCGAGATCGCCACGTCCCTGCCCGATTACTACAAGTGGACGCAGTGGATCTTCCGGAAGCTGTTCGATCACGGGCTCGTGTTCCGCGCAAAGACGCTCGTCAACTACTGCCCGAACTGCAAGGTCGTCCTTAGTAACGAGGACTCGCAGGGCGGCAAGTGCGACGTGTGCCACAGCGACGTCGTGCAGCTTAGCAAGGACGTGTGGTATCTGAAGATCACGGCGTACGCCGACAAGCTTCTCGAAGGCTTGAACGACGTCGATTATCCCGACTCGATCAAGCAGCAGGAGATCGACTGGATCGGCAAGTCCGTCGGCGCGTTCGTGAACTTTGCGATCAAGGACGTTCCCGAATCGCTCGAGATCTACACGACCCGCTGCGACACGCTCTTCGGCGTCACGTTCATGGTCATTGCGCCCGAGCATCCGATGCTCGATAAATACAAGGACCGCATCGAAAACTGGGACGAGGTCGAAGCGTACCGCGCGGCATGCGCAAAGAAAACCGAATTCGAGCGCACGCAGCTTTCGAAGGAAAAGACCGGCGTGAAGCTGAATGGCTTTACGGCGATCAATCCGGTGAGCGGCAGAGAGATTCCGGTGTTCATCGCGGATTACGTCATGATGGGCTACGGCACCGGCGCGATCATGGCGGTGCCTGCGCACGATCAGCGCGACTGGGAGTTTGCGAAAAAGTTCGGCGTGGAGATCCTTCCGGTCATCGAAGGCGGCGACATCGAAAAAGAGGCGTACACCGGCGACGGCAGGATGATCAATTCCGGCTTTTTGAACGCGTACGACAACAAAAAGGATTCGATCGCGGCGATGCTCGACTACCTCGGCGAACACAAGCTCGGCAAAAAGGGCATCCAGTACAAGATGAAGGACTGGGCGTTCAACCGCCAGCGCTACTGGGGCGAGCCGATCCCGCTCATCCACTGCGAAACATGCGGTACGGTCGGCGTGCCGTACGAGGAGCTGCCGCTTCGGCTTCCGGACGTCGAGAACTTCGCGCCCGGCACCGACGGACAGAGCCCGCTTGCGCGGATCGAATCGTTAGTGAACTGCACCTGCCCAAAATGCGGCGGCAAAGCAAAACGCGAGACGGACACCATGCCGCAGTGGGCGGGATCCAGCTGGTACTATCTCCGCTTCATCGATCCGCACAACGACAAGGTCTTCTGCGATCCCGAGGAGATGCAATACTGGATGCCGGTCGACTGGTACAACGGCGGCATGGAGCACGTGACGCGGCACCTTCTGTATTCGCGCTTCTGGCACCACTTCCTGTATGACATCGGCGAGGTCAACACGCCCGAGCCGTACGCAAAGCGCACCTATCAGGGATTGATCCTCGGACCCGACGGCGACAAGATGAGTAAGTCGAAGGGCAACGTGGTCGACCCGATCAGCGTCATCGAGCGCCTCGGCGCGGACACGCTGCGCGTCTATGTGATGTTCATGGGCGATTACACGTCCGCGACGCCGTGGAGCGACGAGTCCGCCAACGGCTGCCGACGCTTCCTCGACCGCGTCTGGAGACTGCAGGATATGATCAGGGGTGAAGGATGGACCGACGACGAGATGCGCACGAAGGTCAACGCCTGCATCAAGAAGGTCGGCGAGGACTACGAGCGCATGAAGTTCAACACCGCGATCGCGGCGATGATGTCGCTCGTCAACGACATCTACGCAAAGGGATCGCTCACGAAGGACGAATTCCGCACGCTGCTGCTGCTGCTGAATCCGGTCGCGCCGCACATCAGCGAGGAGCTCAACGAACGCCTCGGTTACGCACCGCTGCATCACGCCGCATGGCCGGAATACGATCCCGACGCGCTCACCCTGAACACCGTCGAGTATGGCGTACAGGTCAACGGCAAGGTCCGCGCGCGTCTGAAGCTCCCGGTCGGTATGGAGAACGCAGCGATCGTCGAAGCAGCGCTCGCGCTCGACGAGGTCAAGCCGTTTATCGAGGGCAAGACGATCCGCAAGACGATCGTCGTCAGAAACATCATTAACCTCGTGGTTGGTTAAGAAAAGAGGGCGCAAGCCCTCTTTTTCAACAGACAGGTTTTCAGCACCCGCCTGAATTGCTTTGCAATTCCGGGCGGCAGGTGCTGCAAGGAGTCAAATTTGCCGCACATGTCGCCGGATTTGACGAAGTCTCCTTTCGCTTTTCTTCCGAAGCATTCGTGCGTGCGTCTGCAACGCACTTGCGCTGTGCGTTTCAGGAAGATTGTGCGGATGATTCTCGCCCGGCATACAACCGCGGCAAACCATAAAAGGTAATATCCATGGAAAAATACTTCAACATCAACGACGCGGGCTTCAGCATTCGCTGCAAGCTCTACGCAAGGGATCCGAACGACGTGAAAACCGTCGTGCTCTGCGGACACGGCTTCGGCAGCGACAAGGACAACAAATCGGCGGCGCGCCTTGCAAAGCATCTGCTCGACAAAAACCGCGGCGCCGCAGTGCTGACGTTCAACTGGCCGTGTCACGGCGACGACGTTAAAAAGGCGCTGCGTCTTAAGGACTGCGACGCGTACCTTTCCGCGGTGCTTTCGTGGATCAAGGCGCGCTATCCGAACGCCGCGCTGTTCGGTCACGCCACAAGCTTCGGCGCGTATCTCTTTTTGAAATACCTCTCCGAGCACGGCGATCCGTTTCAAAAGCTTGCGCTGCGCTGTCCCGCCGTTCCGATGTACGACGTGATGACGGCTGCGATCATGAGCGAAGCCGATCTCGAGCGATTGAAAAAGGGCAAGCCCGTGCCTGTCGGCTTCGACCGCAAGGTCGAGATTGACAAGGTCTTTCTGGACAGCATCAAAGAGGCGGACCTAAGACAGCGGGATTTCCTTCCGTACGCGGACGAGCTTCTGATTGTGCACGGCACAAAGGACGAGATCGTTCCGCTCGACGCGGTCAAGGCGTTTGCGGAGGACAACGTGATCGAATTCGAGCCGGTGGAAAACGCCGACCACCGCTTCCAGTCGCCGGAGAAGATGGACTTCGCGATCGCAAAGATCTGCGCGTTCTTCGGACTGAAATAAACGGACCGACGGGATTTCCGGCTCATACGATTCCTGTGACGCAGCAAACTACCCCTTTGTAGACCTCCCCTGACAAGGGGCGGTCGAAAACACATGCTTCGGACGTTTCCAGACGAAAGCTGCGCAGCAGAACGAATCGCGCAGCTGCATCACCTCCACCTGATGGGGGAGGTGCCGAGCGTAGCGAGGCGGAGGGAGAGATTCTTTGTTTTGCTTCTCGGAATGACGCATGCGTGAGAGCGGACTTAATTCTTCAGGATGACACAAAAACGCGTTCATCCTGAGCAAAGCGAAGGATCTTGCAAAGCGAAGGCTGACACGGCGCGGCGCTCTGAAATGCTTCATTTATTTACTTTTGTCACCGGACTGTCACTTTCGCCGGTTAAAATGAAAGGGAAGAACAAACAAGGAGGGATCCTATGAACCTGATCATCCGCAATGAAACCGAACGGGACTTCCGCGCGGTCGAAACCCTTGTGCGCGAATCGTTCTGGAACGTGTACCGCCCGGGCTGTCTCGAGCATTACGTCGTCCATGTGCTGCGCGACGATCCCGCGTTCGTCAAAGAGCTTGATTTCGTTATGGAACTGAACGGCGAGCTCATCGGGCAGAACGTGTTCATGAAAACGCACATCGACGCCGACGACGGGCGGCGCGTCGAGGTCCTCACTATGGGACCGATCGGCATCGCGCCCGCGTACAAGCGCAAGGGCTACGGCAAAAAACTCTTGGACTACTCGCTCGAAAAAGCAAGGGAGATGGGCTTTTCCGCCGTGCTGTTCGAGGGCAATATCGGCTTTTACGGGCACAGCGGCTTCGACTTCGCGCGAAACTTCGGCATCCGCTATCACGATCTCGAGGCGGGCGAGGACGATTCGTTCTTTCTCTGCAAGGAGCTGATCCCGGGCGCGCTTTCGGACGTCACCGGCGTCTATCAGACCCCCGCGGGCTACTACGTGGACCCGGACGACGCGGAAGTTTTTGACGCCTCTTTCCCGAAAAAGGAGAAATTAAAGCTTCCCGGTCAGCTGTTTGACTGACAAAAAGGACCTCCGACGAGGTCCTTTGTTTTATACGGATTCAGAAACGTCTTCCCTTTCGTTCCTTTTACTGCAAACGATCTCTCCGAAGCAGCCGGTCAATGACGAGCCTTGTCCGGATCATATGCTCGGTAAACTGTTGAAACCCGATCTTCTGCAGCAAACGGCTGCTCGGTTCATTGTCCGAAAAATGCCCGCAATGAATATAATCCGTTCCCAGCTTTTGAAACAGCTGCGGGATATATGCGTTCAGGGCTTCTTCCATGTATCCCTGCCGCTGATACGGCGGGAACACGGCAAACGCCAGCGTCCGCCCCTTTCCCGACAGTCCTTCGGCAATGTCTGCGGGCAGTTCCGGATCCACTTCCAGCAGAAAACCGATCATATCGTCCGTGCGTTTTTCGACGATGGAATACGCCCCCGGCAATGTTCGAAAATGCCGGAAGATCTTCGACGCGGTTGCCGCATCCATGTCTTCCGGAAGCCCGTATGCCGTGCGCAGCGATCGGTCGGCTGTTCCGTTGATAAACGCAGTTTCATCCGAATCCTGCATCGGTCTGATCAACAGTCTTTCGGTCAGCATGTTTCTTCTCCGTAAGCATTCCTTTTTTTCATCTTACCATGGGCGAGATCCGGATGCAACGAAAAAGCACAGCCGTTTCTGAAAACGACTGTGCTTTGATCCTCTTGAAAGACCGCGTGGATGTCCTTCTTCTGCATTTCGCTTACTTCCGCTTTACGGCAAGCGCTTTGAGACGCTCGATCTCGCGGAGGTTTTCGTCGACGCTCTCGCCGTCGGTGCAATCGTAGTCGGTGCGAAGGCAATCGATGATGCGCTTGCGGTCCTCGATCGCGCCCTCATAGTCGCCGATCTCCTCGTGCACCTGCGCTCTTGCGAACAGCCCGTCGGTGTAGCGCGGGGCGGTCTGCATGGTGAAGCTCTTCTCGAACGCGTCCAGCGCTTCCTCATACATGCCCAGCGCAAGGTATCCCTCGCCCAAAGCGTCGGTCGCCTGCCAGCGGTTCGGATAGTCCGCCGCAGCCTTTTTCCAGAGCTTCAGCGCCTCCTCGCAGTCGCCCTTCAGGAATGCCAGCTTTGCGCTGTAATTAAGGTATGCGTCGTCCTTCTTCATCTGCGCAATCGCCGCTTCCGCTTCGTCGAGCCGGTGATCCGCAAGCAGGTTTTCCGCAAGGATGATCTTTGCGTAGCGGTCGTCCGGGTTCTTTTCAAGGAACGCGCGGATAAAGCGGATCGCGGAGAAGTGGTTGTCGAACCAGTTGTCGCCGCACGGTGCGTTGTTCGCCTCGAGGTACGCCGCCCATGCGTTGCTCTCGTCCGCCGGATCGGCGTCGAGCGCGCGCTCCGCATAGTAGGACGCGTTCTCGTGATCGCTGTGGGCGCGGTGGTTATAAAGCTCGGCAAGCATGGTAAGCGCTTCCGCGTCCTTCGGATCCTCCTTGAGGATGCCTTCGAGATACGCGACGGTGCGGTCGAAGGTCTCCGGGTTGATCCGGCGTTCGTCCCAGATCATGTTCTGGATGCGCTCCATCTTTTCCGAGCGCGGCACCTCAAAGAGCTCGTCGATGCTGACGCCGAAATAGTTCGCAAGCTTCGGCAGAAGCGCGATGTCCGGATCGCTTGCGCCGGTTTCCCACTTGCTGACCGCCTGCGCCGAGACGCCGATCGCGTCCGCCAGGGTGTCCTGCTTGATATGCTTATCCTGTCTCAGTTGTTTGATGTTCATGCCGATCATGGTTGTGTCCTCCTAAACCGTTGTTTGTTTGCTGTTTTGTTCAGATCGATCTTATGCCTTTATTATAACTGCGTTTTCGGAAAAAACAAGCGAGGCAAATTCTTTTTCAAACAACCGCAGGTTGATTGTCGCGGGCGGGAACCGACGCGGAGGACGCATCGTGCCCGCTTCCGTTTGCGGCAACCTTTTTTTCGCTTGCTCTTGACAGGAGCATGCGGGAGATTTACAATTTATAGATGAAATAAAGCTCTGTTCTGATCGGAAAACGGAGCATTGACGGGGTATGAGTATGGGGAGCAAAACGGGTGCGCGTCCGGCGTCCGTCGTCGCAAGATGCGTCATCGCGATCATTCTGACGGTACTGACGATCGTTTTTCTGTTCTGGCCGGCGTCCCTTTATATCGGGACCGACGGAGCGAGCCGCAGGGGCGTGCCGTTCTTTGAAATGGCGAACGAGCTTGCCGGCATGGAAAACGGAATCCCCGGCGCCTTCGTGTTTTCAGTGTGCTGCTATGTTTGCCTGAGTCTGGCGATCGCTTCCGTGATCCTGATGTCGATCCGGAAAACCAACGTCGTCACGATCATCTATGCGGGGGTTACCGTGCTGATGCTGTTCGGCTGCATAGCGTATCTGATTGCGGCGAACAGCAGCGGGAACGACATCGAAAAGCGTCCCGGCGCAGGACTGTTCCTGATCCCGCTTTGCGCTGCTGTTGCGGCGCTGCTGTATCCGGCATACGGCGGAAGACCGAAGATCGTGCCGTCCCCTTCCGTGCCGGATCGCATGGACGCCGCACCGGCGGCGGAACGGACGGTGTCGAAGCCTGTTCCGCAAAAGCCGAAATCCGGTTCGGCGGCGGGGAGATCGACGCCGAAGTCTGCGTCGACGCCGAAGTCCGGCATGCTGATCAGCACGTTCAAGGTCAAGCCGGCGGCAAATCCGGAGCCTGCGGTCACGCGGGAGATGCCGGTCGGATCCGAATCGCCGGTCGACGGACCGACATGGGAATGTCCGCTCTGCGGCAGGGTGAACAAGGCTTCGGAACTGTTCTGCCCGAACTGCAACACGATCCGGGAATGATCCGGCGTACGACCGGCGCAGGCTTGCACTGCTTTCCCGAAACGATACCGGTCGGATGCGTCTGACGGTGCATTTCAAAAGAGGAGAACGATCAAATGGTATGCCCGAATTGCGGAAGCGCGAACATTCAGTGCGCGCAGAATGACGAAGGATTCTTCCGTCGGTTCAAAAACAAACGGGAAAACGAACCGGAGGCGTATTTCTGCATAGACTGCAGCTATCGGTGGAGCGCCGATCCGATGGACGAATACGGCGGTTCCGATGCGGCGCCGTACAATCCGACCTATCCGGAAGCGCCGTATTCCGACGCGACTGCTGCGCCGCGCAAAGCCGCAGGCGGCAGCCTTTGGAGCCGTCCGTCCCACAGCGGATTCAACGGTCCGGAAGACGTCCGCCCCGCGGAGCCCATCGAGCCGCAGGCGTTTGAGCCCGGCGAGCCGCAGGCATTCGAGCCCGCCGAGCCGCAGGCATTTGAGCCCGCCGAGAAAGGATGGATCTGTCCGAACTGCAGCGGCAAAAACAAGCCGACGTACCGGTTCTGCTGTCTCTGCGGCGAACCGAGGGCGATCGTCGAACCGCCGGCAAGACGAGCGTTCTGCACCGAATGCGGCACAGAACTCGTTCCGGAAGCGGTATTCTGCCCAAACTGCGGAACAAAACGATAAAGCGAACCGTTCAACAGCCCTCCCGCGCAAAAGGAGGGCTGTTTGTTTGTCTTCATCTTGACAGCGAAGCGCTTCGCCCGTTACAATGAATATGACAACAAAACAGGGAGGCAACGGAATGGAACGGTTTTCGGAATTGCTGAAGGGCAAGTTTGCGCTCGGGTGCATGCGCATGCAGCTCGACGCCGACGGCAATGTAGATACGGACAATTTCCGCGCGATGGTGGATTGCTACCTTGCCGCGGGCTTCAATTATTTTGACACGGCGCACGTCTATTACGACGGCAAGAGCGAGCTTGCGCTGCGGGAATGCCTGACGAGCCGCTACCCGCGCGAAAGCTATGTGCTGACGAACAAGCTGACCTCGTCCTGCTTCGAAACGGAGGCGGACATTCGCCCGCTGTTTCAAACGCAGCTCGACGCCTGCGGCGTGGAATACTTTGACTTTTACCTGATCCATTCGGTCCTGCAGAGCAATTATCCGAAGTACACGGACTGCAACGCATTCGGAATCGTGCAGGAGCTGAAAGCGGAAGGCAAGATCAGGCACGTGGGCATGTCGTTCCACGATTCGCCGGAGTTTCTGGACCGCATTCTCAACGAGCATCCGGAGATCGAGGTCGTGCAGATCCAGTACAACTATCTGGACCTCGACGATCCCAACGTGCAGTCGCAGGGCTGTCTCGACGTGTGCAAAAAGCACGATAAGCCCGTTTTGGTCATGGAGCCGATCAAGGGCGGCGGACTGGTCTTCTTGCCGGACGCGGCGCTCGAAAAGCTCAACGCGCTGAACGAGGGCTCCCCCGCGGAGATCGCGCTGCGCTTTGTCGCGGAGCAGGATCAGGTCGTGATGGTGCTGTCCGGCATGAACAACCCGGAGCAGGTGCGGGAAAACGTTGCGTTCATGAAGGACCTCAGGCCGCTTTCCGCCGAGGCGCACAAGGCGATCGCCGAGGTACGCGAGATGATCCGCGCGCTGAAGCTGATCGAGTGCACCGGCTGCCGCTACTGCACGGACGGCTGCCCGATGGAGATCAACATCCCCGGCGTCTTCCGCTGCGTGAACGACAGCATCAAGTTCCCGAACCGTCCGACTAATCACTACGGATGGGCAACGCGCAAGGGCGGCAAGGCGTCCGACTGCATCGAATGCGGTCAGTGCGAGGACGTTTGTCCGCAGCATCTTCCGATCCGCGACCTTCTGAAGCAAGCTGCCGAACGGTTTGAATGAACGAAAACCGCCTCCTGCGATTGACAAGATTTCGCATGTTTTGGTATAATTGATCAAAACCGGTGAGGGGGGTATGAAGATGAAGAAAACGGTTGCGATCGTTTTGGTCGCGATCATGCTGCTTGCTGCGGTCGGATGCGGCGCAAGCTACACAAAGGAACAGGTCGCAGGCGATTGGAAGGTGACCAAGGTAAATGGCGACGACGATGTCCAAAACCTGCTCGGCGCGCATTTGAATCTGACGAGCGGAGGCACCTATGCCTGGTCGATGTACGGCATTGTCGCGCTGTCCGGAAGCTACAGACTCAGCGGCAGCAGACTGTACCTTGGCGACGATTTTGCGAACATCACTTCGCTGGACGGGAATACCATGATCCTCAAGGATTCCGGCGGCGAGCTTACGCTGGTCAGGGAATAAAAAAGCATGCAAAAAGGAGCCGACGCGGCTCCTTTTTTGTCGTCTGTTATCGGAGGAGTTCCGAAAGATTCCCGATCTCGCGGCAGGTTTCGGGAAGCGACGCGGGGCGGCTGCCGGACTGCCACGTGTGGATGTAAACGCTTTTAAGCCCCGCCGCGTGCGCGCCGCCGATATCCGCGACGGCGTCGTTGCCGACCATGACCGCCGTATTCCGGTCGATCCCGTACCGCGCAAGCAGCAGCTCATAAAGCCCGCGGTACGGTTTTTTCATGCCCGCGTCCGAGGAAAGCACGATTCCGTCGAATTTGTCGAAGATCCCGAGCGATCGGAGCTCGTCCGTCGTAAAGCACGCCTGCGCGTTGGACAGCAGAAAGACCCGCGTGCCGCGCGCTTTCAGCGCGTCGAGCGTTTCCGCGGCGTGCGGCATCAGCCGGAGCCACAGCGTCGAGCGCCTGCGGAACATCCCCGCGAACGCCGCCGCGTCCGCACCCTCCGGCAGCAGCCGCTGGAACACGTTCAGCAGCTCCGGCTCGACGAATGCCTCCGGCACCTCCGGTTCTTCCGCGTTTCTGCGGCGCACCTCGTCTGCGCAGAGCCGCAGATATTCCATTCGCAGCGCTTCGCCGGAATACTGCGCGCCGAAGCCTTCCGCGTCCGCCGCCGCGCCCTCCCAGAACACGGCGGGATTTTCGTCCGTGCAGATATCGGCAAGCGTGCCGTACAGATCGAAGATACAGCTTTCAAACCGCATGGTCCGCCCCCTGCTGCAGGAAAGCGACGCCGCTTTCCATGATCTTTTCCGCCGCGTCGGCGATCGTCGCCGCCCGCTCGACCATCCCCTCGCGAAGCCAGCGCTCCATCAGCGCGTAGCAACCGCCGTAAACGAAGGTCACGTACGTGTTGATCCGCCATTCTTCGGCGTCCGGGAAGAACTTCCGACAGCTCTCGATGCTGCAGATCTTGCTCTCCCGGATCAGGTTCCGCGCAAATTCGCGGTCGCCGTACGGTCCGATGATGACCCGGCACAGGTCGGCGTTCGTCTCGAGGCAGTCGAAGACCTTCTTCGTTACCTTCGGCGGCGTAAGATCCGCAACGTCGGACAGCATCGGCTTCAGCGCAGCGAAATAATTCGCCTTCATCTCCGCTTCAATCTGTCCGAGAAGATCGTACACGTCCGCATAATGCGCGTAAAACGTTCCGCGATTCAGTCCCGCGCTTTCGCAAAGCTCCTTGACCGTGATGCTGCGCAGCGGCTTTTTTGTCAGAAGCGACATCAGCGCGTCCCGCAGCAGCTTCTTCGTCGTACGTACGCGATGCTCCGGATTTTTCATAGTGTCCTCCCGCTGAAAATGTTCACAAAATCCCCGTCTGTTTTGTTTATAATCGGACAGAAAGCCCAATGATTGTCGATTGAATTAGGATTTATCATATTATATAATAATACAAAAATAATAATAAATCAACACGGTGTTCGTTATTATTTTACACCGTTTCGGTTTGCCGGCGGTTCTGCTTGATGATTCTCAAACCGCTCGGCACAGAGGCCGGTCCGAGACCGTACAGGCGCAATTATCCCCTCATTCTCCAGATGCGCGCCGTGCCTCACAAAAACCTCCCCGCGTGATGAACGGGGAGGTTTTTACGTCGGTTTTCGAACGGTCCGCCGGGCGGACGCTACGGCAGCGGCGTCAGCCGCAGCCAGTACCCGACGCCGTTTTCGTCGCGCAGAAACCGCGTGAAGCCCAGAAGCGCGCGCGGCGGGCGGGGTGCGGCGCGTCCGCGCACCGCAAGGATGTGCAGCGTCTGTCCGTTCGGCTGCTTCCACGTGCCCTCATAATGCGGCAGGATGTCCGTTCCCTCGATGTATCGCCAGCGCGCGCCGGGGTATTCCTGCGAGAACAGGTCGATCCCGCCCGCTGTTTCCACGGGGATATCCTCTTTTTGCACCTGGTTATCCGACGACTCGGTCCCTTCATAGGCGGCAAAGAAGGCGTCTGCGCGGCGCAGCAGCAGCGAAAATGCCTCCGTGTCCCGCGCCGTATCGGCAATGCTGTCCGGTTCATCCCTTTGCATGGTGCTAAATTGGGATATAGAAGGATCGCTTTCGACATTATTCGGCGGCGCCTTCTCTTCGATGGTACGAATTTGGGATAAGACGGCTGCGGGCTGCGGCGGTTCCGCAGGCGTCGACGCCGCATCACCGTTCATGGTGTGAATTTGGGACAATCGTTCACGGTAATACGCAAGCGGTTTTGCGTCCGGTGCGGCGGCAAAGCAGGTCACGCAGTCCCCCTCCGTGCCGAGCAGCGCCTGCGCGCAGGGCGCCCGCACCTCCCGGTCGGGAGGGATCGGAAGAAGATCCGTTCCGGAAAACAGCGTAAACTGTCCCCCGACCGGCGCGGAAAGCTGCAGCAGCACACGGTCGTCCGAGAGTCGCACCAGTCCGGCGGCCTTTCCGTCCGGACGCTTCAGGATCCAGTAACGAAGCATGAAATCACCTCACATCTATTGTATTTTTCCGAATTTCATAGTATGATACAATTAGAGTATTATCGGAGGTTATGTATGGTTTTTCTGATAGCGATCCTGCTGGGACTGGTGCAGGGGCTTTGCGAGTTCCTTCCGGTCTCCAGTTCCGGTCATCTGTATCTGATTTCAAAGCTGACGAGCGGCGCAGTCGGTGAGGACACGTTCGGCTCGTTCTTCACGGTTATGCTGCACGTGGCGACGCTGATCGCGGTCCTGTTTGTCTATCGCGAGCAGGTTCTTGCGATCCTCCGTCACCCGATCCAGAAGCTGACGCTGCATTTGATCGTCGCGACGCTGCCGACGGTCGTGTTTGCGCTGATCCTCAAGAAGTTCGACGCGCTCGACAAATGGCTCGACGAGGGCAATTTCGTGGGCTTCAGCTTCCTTCTGACCGCGGTGTTCCTGACGGTCAGCGAGCTTCTCTGCCGCAGGAGAAAGGCGAAAAAGTCGATCGACACAATGCGCTGGACGGACGCGCTGGTCATCGGCGGGATGCAGGCGATCGGCGTGCTGCCGGGCGTGTCCCGTTCCGGTTCGACGATCGCGGGCGCGCTGGGCATGCGGATCGACCGCAAGAGCGCGGCAAACTTCTCCTTCCTGCTGTCGATCCCGGCGATCCTCGGCGGTCTCGTGCTGGAGCTCTATAAGCTCGTCAAGGAACCGGACTCGATCAACCTGACGGTCGGCACGGCGGCGGCATGGATCCTCGGCATGCTTGTTGCGGCGATCTCCGGCTATTTCGCGGTGCGCTTCATGATCCGGCTCATCACAAAGAAGGGACTTCTGGGCTTTGCGATTTACACCGGCGCGCTCGGTCTCGTCGTGCTGATCCTGCAGCTGACGAAAACGCTCGGCTTCGGCTTTACGCCGTTCGGAGGTTAATATGCGTCTGGATAAGTGGTTAAAGGTTTCGCGCATCATCAAACGGCGCACCGTGGCGAACGAAGCCGCGGGCGCGGGGCGCGTTTCGATCAACGGCAAGGTGGCAAAGCCGGCAAGCGAGGTCAAGCCGGGCGACACGATCGACATCCTGCTCGGCGGCAAGCACATGCTGTGCCGCGTCGAAAAGACGCCGGAGGTCGTGCGCAAGGAGGACGCGGACTCGCTCTATACCGTGCTTTCGGGGGACGCATGAGCGCCGCGACCGGAATCCTGCTCTGCGCCGGTTCCTCGAACCGCATGGGCTTCGACAAACTGAATACGCCGCTTTGCGGCAAGACCGCGATCGAACGCTCCGCAGACGCGCTCATTTTGGGCGGCTGCGATTCGCTCGTCTTTGTCGTAAGCGAGGCGAGTGAAACAACCGTTGCGTCGCTTTCCGTGCCCGTGCCGTTCACGGTCGTGCAGGGCGGCGCGCAGCGCACCGATTCGGTGCGGAACGGATTGGCGGCGGCAAAGGGCGAGATCGCGGTGATTCACGACGCCGCAAGGTGCTTTGTTTCCCCCGAAATCGTTCGGGCAAGTATCGACGCCGCAAGGCAGTACGGCTCCGGCGTTGCGGCGCTGCCGGTTACCGACACGGTGATCCGGCTCGGCGACGGCGAGATCGAAACGCTCGACCGCAGCACGCTCTTTCGCATGCAGACGCCGCAGACGTTCCGCGCGGATCGGATCAAAGCGGCGTACGCCGAGGGCGGCAGCGCCACCGACGACGCCACGCTGTACGCAAAGAAGTTCGGCGCGCCGCATCTCATCCTCGGCAGCGAGGACAACCGCAAGCTGACGACCGCGGCGGACTGGGCATGGGCGCTGACCCGCCTTGCGCCGTCCGCGTACGGGACCGGCTTCGACACGCACCGGCTCGTGGAGGGGCGCAAGCTCATCCTCGGCGGCGTGGAGATCCCGTTTGAAAAGGGGCTTTTAGGGCACTCCGACGCGGACGTGCTGCTGCACGCGATCATGGACGCCATCCTGGGCGCGATGAAGCTCGGCGACATCGGCAAGCTGTTCCCGGACACCGACCCGCAGTACGCCGGCATTTCAAGCCGCGTCCTGCTCCGCAAGGTCGGTGAGCTGGTGCAAAAACAGGACATGATCGTGTCGCACGTCGATGCGACGGTCATCTGTCAGAAGCCGAAGCTTGCGCCGCATCGGGAGGAGATCGAGCGCACGATCGCCGAAGATCTCGGCATTTCGCCGGATGCGGTCTCGGTCAAGGCAACGACAACGGAAGGAATGAACGACGAGGGACGCGGTCTGTGCATTTCGGCGCAGGCGATCGCCTCGGTCCGTCACAGATAATATGGAACGAAAAGATCAGGATCTCTGCATCTACGGCGCAAGAGAACACAACCTCAAAAACATCGACCTCGTCATCCCGCGAAACAAGCTTGTCGTGATGACGGGCGTTTCCGGCTCGGGCAAATCCTCGCTCGCCTTCGACACGATCTACGCGGAGGGGCAGCGGCGGTACGTCGAGAGCCTTTCTTCGTATGCGCGCATGTTTATCGGGCAGATGGACAAGCCCGACGTCGATCGCATCGACGGGCTTTCCCCCGCGATCTCGATCGACCAGAAGAGCACTGGACACAACCCGCGTTCCACGGTTGGCACGGTCACGGAGATCTACGACTATCTGCGTCTTCTGTACGCCCGCTGCGGCGTTCCGCACTGCCCGAAATGCGGCAGGGTGATCGAACGCCAGTCAATCGACACGATCGTGGATCAGGTCATGACGCTGCCCATGGGCACGCGCATGCAGATCATCGCGCCGTGCGTCCGCGGGCGGAAGGGCGAGCACACGAAGGTCATCGAGCGATTGCAGCGCGAGGGCTACGTGCGCCTGCGCATCGACGGCGAGGTGTATCCGATCGAGGAGGTCCCGGCGCTGGACAAGCAGAAAAAGCATACGATCGAAGCGGTCATCGACCGCATCGTGCTGAAGACGGGCGTCGAAAGCCGGCTCACCGAATCGCTGGAGCACGCGTTTGCGCTTGGACAGAACCTTGCGATCGTCGCGGTGCAGGACGGTGAGGAGATGCTCTTTTCACAGAATTACGCCTGCCCGGACTGTGGGATCGCTCTCGAAGAGCTTGCCCCGCGCGCGTTCTCGTTCAATAACCCGTTCGGCGCGTGCCCGACGTGCCTCGGTCTCGGCGAACAGCTCAAGATCGATCCGACGCTGATCGTGCCGGACGAATCGCTGTCCCTGAACGAGGTCGCGATCAAGGCGCCGGGCTGGAAAAGCGGCTCGAACAACGTCTTTTCCGATATGTATTACGAGGCGATCGCGCGGCACTTCGGCTTTACGATGGACACGCCGTACTGCGACATCCCGAAGGCGGGACGCGACGCGCTGATGTACGGCACCAAGGAAAAGATGGAGGTGCAGTACGAACGCAGCTTCGGCGGCGGACACTTCCTTGCGACGTTCGAGGGCATCGTGCCGAACATGGAGCGCAGATACCGCGAGTCGCAGAGCGATTGGGCGAAGGCGGAGATCGAAACGTACATGGCGCACATCCCGTGCCCGGACTGCAAAGGCAAGCGCTTAAAGCCCACCTCGCTCGCCGTCACCGTCGGCGGGATCAATATCTCCGAGCTGTGCGAAATGAACGTCAAAAACGCGCGGGAATTTCTGCAGAACCTCCGGCTTACGCCCACGCAGCAGACGATCGCCGCGGCGATCCTGAAAGAGCTGGACGCGCGTCTGGGCTTCCTCGTCAACGTCGGATTGAACTACCTCACGCTGTCGCGCGCGGCGGCGACGCTGTCCGGCGGCGAAAGCCAGCGCATCCGGCTTGCCACGCAGATCGGCAGCGGACTCGTCGGCGTGCTCTATATCCTCGACGAGCCCAGTATCGGGCTTCATCAGCGCGACAACGCAAAGCTTCTGGAAACCCTGAAGGGGCTAAGAGATCTCGGCAACACGCTGATCGTCGTCGAGCACGACGAGGAGACCATGCGCGCCGCGGATTTCATCGTGGATATCGGTCCGCGCGCCGGCGTGCACGGCGGCGAGATCATGGCGGCGGGTACGCCTGCCGAGGTCATGGCGTGCGAAACCTCGCTGACCGGGCAATACCTGAGTCATAAACGCACCATCCCCGTTCCAGAAACGCGGCGTCCCGGCAGCGGACAACTGCTGACCGTACGCGGCGCGCGGGCGAACAATCTCAAGAATATCACCGTCGATTTTCCGCTCGGCAAGCTCATCTGCGTGACCGGCGTATCCGGCTCGGGCAAGTCCTCGCTCGTCAACGAGGTGCTGAAGAAACGCCTGCTGCACGACCTGAACCGCGCAAAGACCCGCGCCAAGGACCACGACGGCATCGACGGGATCGAATACCTCAACAAGATCATCGACATCGACCAGAGCCCGATCGGGCGCACGCCGCGGTCGAACCCCGCGACCTATACCGGTCTCTTCGACCTGATCCGCGCGCTGTACGCGACGACGCCGGATGCGAAGCTAAGGGGCTACACGAGCGGACGGTTCAGCTTCAACGTCAAGGGCGGACGCTGCGAAGCCTGCAAGGGCGACGGCATCGTGAAGATCGAGATGCACTTTCTGCCCGACGTCTACGTCCCGTGCGAGGTCTGCCACGGCAAGCGCTATAACCGCGAAACCTTAGAGGTGCGGTACAAGGGCAAGAACATCTATGACGTACTCGATATGACGGTCGAGGAGGCGCTGCCGTTTTTCGCGCAGCACCGGAACATCAAAAAGATCCTGCAGACGCTGGACGACGTGGGGCTCGGGTACATCAAGCTCGGACAGCCTTC
>JAZNHI010000199.1:0-26426 GCA_045576895.1 Clostridia bacterium
ATCATCGGCAGCATCTTCAGACTTCTGATCCAGTTGCCTTTTGTCAATTGGAAATGGAAGTTCCGGCCGAATTTCCATTTCAAGGATCCGGACGTTGTGCCCATGCTCAAAGGACTTCCGTCTGTTGCTGTGACGGCGGCAATCGCGCATATCAACGGTCTTGTTGATAGGACCATCGCATCCGGTGCGGTCAGCGGCTCGGTTGCCTGTCTGAATTACGGACACAAGCTGATGAATGTGTTCAGCGGTATGATTTCGACGGCGATCAGTACGGCAGTCTATCCCACGATGATCGAGTATATCGCAAAGAAAAAAACGGACAAGCTGAACACATTGCTGACAAAAGTGATCTCCGCGCTCGGATATATCATCATCCCGCTCAGCTGCTTCTGTATTCTGTTTTCCAAAGAACTTGTTACAGCGGCATTCCAGCGCGGCGCCTTTGATGCGGCGGCAACAGAATTGACGGCCGGTGTTTTCATGGGGTATTGCGTCGGTATGCTGTTTGTCGGGATTGAGACTGTTATAACGAATGTGTTTTATGGATTCGGCGACACAAGGATCACGATGTATATCAGCATTGTCCAGATCGTACTGAATGTTGGTCTGGATCTTTTGCTGGTCCGTGTTTGGGGTGTTGCCGGACTGGCGTTTGCGACTTCCATTGCTGCAATCGTCTGTCTTTGCATCCGGTTCTTGTTCCTCAGGAAGTACCTGAAAGTACAGTATCGGACGATTCTTTGGGAAAACCTGAAGATACTGGGACTGTCGCTTGTATCGTGTGCCATACCGTTCGTTGTCATGCGGTATTTCCTTCATTTGAATGCCTATCTGACTTTGATCATCAGCGTATGCGCTGCCGGCAGCGTGTATTTTGCACTGTCTTATGTTTGTAAGATCGATACGCTGCATTTTATGAAGGATATGATCAAAAAGAGATTGGGAAAAGAGAAAACGAGCGAAATTGAGGAAAATGAAAAAGATGACGGAACTGACAACACCGATAACGGATGAAATGGTGAATTCGCTGCGGGTCGGCGATACGGTCGAAATCAGCGGATATATTCTCTGCGGACGCGACGCAGTCCTTCCCAAAGTATTGAAAATGATCGAAGACGGAAGGGTGAAGGATCTCGGCGTGGACCTGAAGGGTCAGGTGATTTTTCATACTGCCGTCAGTCCTGCGGGCGTGGGTCCGACGAGTTCTAATAAGCTGGAGATAGAGAGTTCTATCGCGCCGCTGTCGGCGGCGGGCGTTAAGCTGCACCTCGGCAAAGGCCGTCTGCATGAGGAAACGATCGCTGCGCTTGATCGGTACAACGCTGTTTATGCGGTGATCCCGCCGGTAACGGCACTACTCGGATCAAAAACATCCGAAACGCGCGTGATCGCATTTCCGGAGCTCGGTATGGAAGCGCTGCATCTCATTAAGGTCGATCGATACCCCGCAATCATCGGCGCAGCCCACGGGAGGAGCATTTATGATGAAACCGTATGATGAGATCGTTACCCTTGTGAGGAATACGCTGGTCGAAGCGGGCAGCACGTTCCGTCCGGATAAAAAGGAAGCTTACCGTCATGCGATCAAAACCGAACAAAATGAAAAAGCCAAATGGGTTCTGGAAACGGTTTTGGAAAATGCGGAAGCTGCCGAAAAGAATCAAAGCCCGTTGTGCGACGACACGGGGATCCCGCATCTTGTTCTGGAGGTCGGCGAGAACTGCGCCGTGACCGGCAGGATGCTTGACGCGATCCGGGAGGGCGTTGCGGAAGGGCTCCGAAAGCTCCCGGGGCGTCCGATGGGCATTATGGGGGACGACAGTCACCGGATCGACCAGAGCGGCGGACTGGATCCGGATCCTGCGGGCGTAGAACCTGCGCCGATTCTGCTGCGCAGAAGCGCGGACGATGTGATCCGGCTGTATATTCTGATGTTCGGCGGCGGACCGGCGATCAGGGCAAAGACCTATCGAGTGTTTCATAAGCACGATACGCAGGTCGTTCTGGATGAGATCGTCAAATGGGCAACCGAGAGTGTTTCGCAGCTTGGCTGTTCGCCGTGCACACTGGCGGTCGGCGTCGGACGGTCGCATTTCGAAGC
Source organism: Clostridia bacterium (assembly GCA_045576895.1). Lineage (GTDB taxonomy): Bacteria > Bacillota > Clostridia > Christensenellales > CAG-138 > UBA3792. The sequence continues at coordinate 2,102 of JAZNHI010000199.1, forward strand.
ATCCTCCATGATGCTGCAGGCGCAGACGGACGGACGATACGACGTTCAGTCCGACATGGAGCTGGAAATCACAAGAAGAGTCAACGAGGCGAACATCGGACCGCTCGGATTGGGCGGGAATACGAGCGTGCTCGCCACCTTTATGAAGGTCGGCCCGCAGAGAGCAAGCGGCGTCAGGATCGTTTGCGTCCGTCCGACATGCTGCTTTGAACCGCGGATCGCCACGATTGAGCTTTGAGGGGGAGAATATGCAGAAGCATAAATCAAAAGGACCGTATGAGGCGTTCGTTAAACGCACGCTGGATATCATTATATCACTGCTCGTGATCGTTCTTTTTTCCTGGCTGTATTTGATTTTGGCGATCATTGTACGGGTAAACCTCGGCTCTCCCGTGATCTTCAAGCAGGATCGCCCGGGAAAAGACGGTAAGATTTTCAAGCTGTATAAGTTCCGTTCCATGAGCGACAAGCGGGATGAAAACGGAGAGTTGCTGCCGGACAAGCTGCGGCTCAATAAGTTCGGCCGCATCCTTCGCTCCACAAGTCTCGACGAGCTTCCCGAGTTTTTCAATATTCTGAAGGGCGATATGAGCTTTGTCGGTCCGAGACCGCTGCTGGTCAAGTATCTGGAGCACTATAACAGCTTTGAAATGCGCAGACACGAAGTGCGGCCGGGGCTGACCGGGCTTGCGCAGATCAGCGGAAGGGCGGCGCTGAGCTGGAAGGAAAAGTTCGAAAAGGACGTCGAGTACGTGGACCATGTGACTTTCCTGACAGACCTAAAGATCGTCTGCTTAACGGTGAAAAACGTGGTGAAGAGGGAAGGCATCGAGTTTAAAAAGGGGAATCAACAGATCATGGATTACTTCAAGGAGCATGATAATTGCTGATTCCGGTATGCTCTTATCATAACCTTGAAAATTGGAGGAACAGATGAAAATACTGGTCATCGCCGGCGGCGTTCCGCAGGTGGAGTTATTGAAGCAGCTTCACAGCAGAGGCATCGTTACCGTGCTTGCGGACGGAAATCCGAATGCCGTCGCGCGTCCGTACGCAGACGTGTTTCATTGCGTCAATATTTTTGATATCGACGCCATCCGGCAGATCGCAACCGATGAAAAAGTTGATTGTCTGCTGACGGTGTGCGCCGACCAGGTGCTGCTTGTTGTTGCGGAGGTGTCAGAGCAGCTCGGGCTGCCGTGTTACATCGATTTCAAAACTGCACAGAATGTTTCGGATAAGATCCGCATGAAACGAATCTTCAAGGCGAGCGGCGTTCCCACGACCGATTATGTGGAAACGGATCATCTCAATATGGAGGCGATCTCGCATCTTCGCTATCCGCTGGTCGTAAAGCCCGTGGACGCATACAGCTCGAAGGGTGTACGCAAGGCAGAGAACGAGGCGGAGCTCAGACAATTCTATGCGGAGGCGCAGCAGATCAGCCGCAGCGGCGGCGTAATCGTGGAGGAATTCTTCCGCGGGGATGAGATCAGCGTAGACGCGTTCGTTGTGGACGGAAAGGCGACCGTTCTGACGGTTTCCAACAGCGAGAAGCTCCGGTACGACAACCGTTTCGTGATCTTCCGCGGACGCTATCCCGCGAAGGTATCGGATACGGTGATGGCTAAGATCCGGGACATCGCGCAAAAAATCGCAGACGGATTCGGACTCGTGAACGCGCCGCTTTTGATCCAGCTACTGAACCGCGGAGACGACGTTTCCGTCCTGGAGTTTTGTGCGAGGACCGGCGGCAACATGAAGTGGCTTCTGATCAAGTATGCGAGTGGGGTAGACGTTATCACGGCGACGATCGATATCACACTCGGAAAGAGGCCAGATCTGACGGTAAGGAATACCGGGAACAAACTTGTCGTGAACGATTTTATCTACTGTAATCCCGGTGTATTCGATCATTTCGAAGGCTTCGATGAAATGGTCCGGCAGGGTCTGATCAACGAATTCCATCCTGTCCGGATGAGAGGTACGCGGATGACCGGCGCAAACAGCAGCAGCGACCGCATCGCGGGAATGAATATTCTTGCGGACAGCGTCGAAGATTTCAACGACAAAGAAAGAAAGATCCTCGCACATGTCCGGGTGGTCGATTCTGAGGGGAACGACATGATGCGGAGAGATCTGCTTCCGGAATTGATCTGATCGAATGGCATCACAGATTGCTGTGATTGGAGAAGCTGATGGACAGGAATGACGCGGATTTGAGAGTCATTCGTGTATCAAATAAAGGAGGAGGAAAGGACATGCCAGCTGCATTGATTTATCTGGCAATCATGCTCGGGGTGATCATCATATGGTTCCTGCTGCTGAAGAGACCGGTTTATGAAGCCGTTCTGATCAGCTTCATTATCCTGCTGACGATCACCGGTACTTGGGGGAAAGTCGGCACATACATCGATAAGGGGCTGAAAACCAATCTGCTGTATTCGATGACGGCTTTCGTAGCAATGTCGATTATCCTGACAAAGACAAAGATCATCGACGGAGCTATCGCAATTATTCTTGCGCTGCTCGGAAGAATCTCGGGAGGCGCAGGATATGTTTCGGTCGTGGCAAGCTCCTTTATGGGTGCATTGTCCGGCTCCGGTCCCGGCAACGTCATGGCGACCGGTTCTATAACAATCCCTGCAATGAAGCGTTCCGGCTTCCCGCCCGAACTGGCGGCGAATATCGAAAGCAACGCTTCCTATCTCGGCAATATGATCCCGCCTTCCGGAAACATTGTGGCGGCACTCGGCGCACTGACCGGCATGGCAGCATACGGCGAGGAATACATTACCCAGGGACAGTTCTGGATCGTCATGTGGGGATGCTCGCTTTGGTTCATTCTTCAGAGATTGCTGACAGTCTTTGCGTTCTGCAAAGTCTATAAGGTAAAGCCGATGGCAAAGGAAGAGATTCCGAAGCTCAGAGAAACGCTGAAGAAGGGCTGGCAGGGGCTTTTGCTGCCGGTCATCATTCTGGTCCCGTTCATTCTGGATTACTTCTTTAAGTCGACGTTCTTCACGGCTCGCCTCGGCAAAGACGGCGCTTCCGCACTGTCCAGCAGCCTGCTGATCTTCATCGGCGGTCTTGCTTCCATCTACGCCGTGATCGTCGTGAAGGATAAAAAGCAGGTCACGCCGCACGCGATCGCGAAAATGTTTGCAGACGGTGTTAAGACGATTGCTCCCGCGATCGGCGTCTGCGTCATCGGCTATATGATCGGTGCAATGTTTACCGATCTCAAGGTCACAGATGAGATGCTGGTCTTCATGCAGGGACTCAATTTCGGCAAGTTCGGACTGGTCGTCTTCATCTGCTTCATCACCTGTCTGCTCGGCATGGTGATCCCCGGCAGTTCTTTGGTCGTTATCTTTGGACCGGTGTTTATCACGACGCTGGTCGCGGTCGGCGTTCATCCCGTGCTTGCGGCGGCGATGCTTCCCTGCATCTGCGGCGTTATGTGCGGCATCACCCCTCCGCTCGGTCTCGGCATGTATGCCGGTATGAGCCTTGCGGAAAGCGATTTCGGGAAAACCTTCAAGAATAACCTCTGGTGGGTAGCGCTTCAGTTCATCATGGAAGTTGTTGTGCTGATGGGCTGGCTCCCGATCATGGGGCTGTAAGGAGGAAACGACGATGAAAAAGACATTGAAAAAGATTTCCGATGTTTGCAAGCTGATCTTCGGATACGGCATCGCCATCGTTCTGTTTGCCGGCGGTCTGACGTTCTTCGGCTATATGATAGCGCTGATCATCGGCGGTGAGACCGCAACGGCAATCTGCACGTGGATCTACAAGAAGTTCGTCCCGATCATGGTTTATGCAACGACCATTCTGATCCTGTTCGGTCTTCTTTCCATGTATCTGGCGGGTGAAAAAGCGCTGACGCCGGAGAAAAAGAAAAAGAAGGATACCGTTTCGGGCGAGGCAGAAAGCGAGACTTCGCAACCGGAAGCGCCCGCACCGGAAACAAAGGAAGGCGCTGAACCTGCACAGTCTGAAACGTCTGCAGCAAAGCAGGAAACAGACGGAGAATAAACAGAACAGAAATAAACGGACACAGCCGGCACGGGCGTTCTCGAATACGCCTGTGCCGGCAAAAAACATACCCGCCGGGCGAACGGCGGGCGGAGGAACAGAGTGAATCAATCTTTAGAGTTTTTACAGGCGATCGAGGGCGTCCGTCAGCAGCCGATACCGGACGAGGTCATGGCAAGGGTAAAAAAGAGTCTGTTGGACTACCTTGCGGTCACATATGCCGGAGCAGAATTTCAGCAGGACAAACTGCAGCGGTATTTCGCCTTCGCGCAGCCGGAAGAGGGACTGTTCAGAGCGATCGGCACCGATCGCGATCTTGTTCTGTCGGAAGCGGTTTTTCTGAACGGACTCAACGGACATGCGTTGGATTTTGACGACGGAACCAATTCCGGTATCATTCATCTCGGCAGTCCGATCTTCTCGCTTTTAATCCCGTTATCGATCCGATACGGCATTGGGATCGAGGAAATGCTCAGAGCTGCCGTGATCGGTTACGAGGCGTCCTACACGATGGCGATCTCCATCCAGCCCGGGCATAAGGCGATGGGGTATCATGCAACCGGAACCTGCGGTACGCTCGGCGCAACGCTGGCGGCAAGCTATATGCTCGGCTTTTCCGAAGAGGAACGCTTCGCTGCGTTTGCGGCGGCTTGCGTTGCCGCATCCGGCATGCTGAAGGTGCTGGACGACGGAAGCGAACTGAAGCCGTATAATGTCGCGAAAACGTCCCTGCTGGCGCTCAGCGCGATCCGCATGGCAAAAGCCGGATTTAAGGGGCATCCCGATCCGCTCGGCGGTCGCGGCTTTCTGAAAATGATGACCGGAAAAGAATCCGCAGAGCTGCAGCCGGTCCTGAAGAACGGCACTTATGCCGTGATGAAGAGTTATACGAAGCCGTACGCTTCGTGCAGATATACGCATCCCGCTGTCGAGGCGGCGATCCGCTTGCGGGATCGAGTCAAACCGGAGGATGTGGAATGCATCGATATCCGAACCTATCGATTGGCGGTTTCGGGTCATGATCATACGGAGATTCCGGGCAGCTATTCCGCAAAAATGAGCATTCCTTTTACAACGGCGGCGGCGCTGACGTTCGGAAAAGCGGGATTGAATGAGTTTACGGATGAAGCGGTGCGGAATGAAAAACTGTTGTCGCTGACTGCAAAAGTCCGTGTGGAAGCGGATGAAGCGTTAAGCGAGGTCTTTCCCGAGATCCAGGCGGCGATCGTTGCGATCCGTACCAAAGACGCAACCTATACGGAACGGGTCGATTTTCCGAAGGGCGAACCCGAAAACCCGCTTACGGACGCGGAATTCAGGGAGCGGTATGACGGGCTGATGTCGTACGCCGGCGTTGACGTGCATACGGCGGAGCATATTTTTACGACCGTATATCGCAGCGGCGCAAAGGTATCGGAGCTTTTTATTGACGGAAGAGGTATGAAATGAACAATGTGAAACTGGTCCTCGGCACCATGACCTTCGGAGAGTCGGTATTTCGGCCGCAGACGGATGCGTTTATCGATGCGTTTCTGGACGCGGGATACGACGAAATGGATACAGCCTATGTCTATAACGACGGCACCTGCGAACGGATGCTCGGCGAGATCCTTCCGAAGCTTGACCGCCCGTACCGGATTGCGACAAAAGTGAATCCGCGCATCACCGGAAAGCTGGACGCGGATGCCGCATATATGCAGATCGGAGAGAGCCTGAAACGGCTGGATCTGGATTCCGTCGATACGGTGTATCTGCATTTCCCGGATCCGAACACACCGGTGGAATCCGTGCTGTCCGCAATGGCGGATCTGCATGAACAGGGCAAATTCAAAGAGCTCGGGCTGTCCAATTTCCCGGCATGGATGGTTGCAGATGCATGGCATATCTGCGAGCGCCGCGGCTGGGTCAAGCCAACTGTCTTTGAAGGGATCTACAATCCGCTGACCCGAAAAGCAGAGACGGAGCTGAATGCATGTCTTAACCGCTTCGGCATGAGGTTTTATGCGTATAATCCGCTGGCGGGCGGATTGCTGACGGGACGGTATGAGCGCTTTGAGGATCAGCCGTCGGACGGAAGATTCACGCATCGGCCCAACTATCAGGGACGGTATTGGAAGAAGAGTTATTTCTATGCCGTAAACCTGATCAAAACGGCTGCGGAACGGCATGGGATCACGGTAATCGATGCGACCTATCGGTGGCTTGCATTCCATTCCATGCTGAACGGCGACCGCGGCGACGCCATCATCATCGGCGCGTCCAAGCTGAACCATCTTACGCAAAACATCGAATCGATCAAGGCAGGGCCGCTTCCGGATGATTTGCTTTCCGCATTTGAAACGGCATGGGAAATCACAAGGTCGGATTCACCGGAGTATTTTACCCTGTACAAAGGCAAAGGCAGTGTCGGAGGAGAAAAGAAATAATGCTTGATCAGAACAGGGTATTTGAGATTCTGAAAGAAAACGGCGTCACGTTCTTCACGGGTGTGCCGGATTCCTATTTGAACGGCTTCTGCAACTATGCGCTTGCAAACTGCGGGGGAAGAAATGTGATCGCGGCGAACGAAGGCAATGCAATCGGGATCGCGGCGGGGCATTACCTTGCAACAAATGAGATTCCGCTGGTATACATGCAGAACAGCGGACAGGGGAACACCGTGAATCCGCTGGCGTCACTGGCGGACAAGGATGTATACGCGGTTCCCATGCTGCTCCTTGTCGGCTGGCGCGGACAGGGAGATACGGAACCGAACCACCCGCAGCATAAGCTGCAGGGAGAGATCACACCCGGATTGTTTGATCTTCTGCATATACCGTATGCCGTCCTCAGTGATTCGGAGGAAGCATTCAGGCGAACGATCGAAGACGCCGTCGGATACTGTACGGAACATCGGACATCATACGGGCTGATCGCACCGAAGGGCGTGATGGCGGCAAGCGAGAAGGCAAACAATATCGATGCGGTTTATCCGCTGAGCCGGGAAGAAGCGATCGAGATCATTCTGGATCAGATGCCGGAGGACACCGTGTATTCCGCAACGACGGGACGTGCGACCCGCGAGCTGTTTTTTCTGCGTGAAAAAAGAGGCGAGGGAAAGGAACACGATTTTCTGAACGTCGGATCGATGGGGCATGCATCGTCCGTTGCGCTCGGCATCGCGCTCGCAAGACCGGAGAGGAACGTGGTCGTGCTTGACGGTGATTCCGCAGCAATCATGCACATGGGCGCGCTGACGATGGTTTCAAAAATCGATGCGCCGAATCTGATGCACATCGTTCTGAATAACGGTGCGCATGAGTCCGTCGGCGGACAGCCGTCCGCAGGTCAGCTGATCGACTTCACATCGATCGCCGAAGCATGCGGGTACAGGACCGTCGGTAAAGCGGCGGAAACTGCGGACGAACTGATCGACGCCGTCCGGAAACTGAAGGACTGCGGACATGCCTCTTTTATTGACTGTCGGATTCACAAAGGTCTGAACCGAAAACTTCCGCCGATCGTCTTCGATCACAGAGCTGCGATCGACGCGCTGATCGACGATCTGAACCGATAACCATTTGAGATAATCTGCGATCCGGTGATACCGGAGAAAGGAAAGAACATGAACAGCATGGAGAAAACGAGAGCGTTTCTGAAATCCGTCGGGTTGCCCGGCGGCGACGCATATGATCTGCCGACTTCGGAAAAGCGTTTCAAGGACGGCGGACAGTACCGGTTTGAGGTTCCGGGCATTCAGGGACCGAAGGTCATGAAGGCTTTGCTTGAAGCGATGGACGGATACGGACTGTATCTGCATCGTGTGACGCAGACGCAGGGCATCATGCGGTTGACGGATGACGAGATCGAGAAGATGGTACAGTATGCACACGATTGGCAGACGGATCTGATCCTTGCCATCGGGCCTCGCGCAACGACAGATACCTCCGCTTCCGTCAATACGGAGGAAGGCGTTCGCATGGGCTATCGCCTTCGCGGTCAGGAGCAGATCGTTCGCGCGATCGAGGACGTCAAGCGCGCCGCGCGTATCGGCTGCCGCGGTTTTCTTGTATATGACGAAGGCTGCCTTTGGATCCTGAACAAGATGCGGGAAGCCGGCGAGATTCCGGAAGACTGCCATTTCAAGGTCTCTGCACATGCGGGTCACGGCAATCCCTGCGCCGCAAAGCTGCTTGAAAGCATCGGTGCGGATTCGATCAATCCCGTTCGCGATATCCAGCTTCAGATGCTGGCGGCGATGCGTCAGGCGGTGGACTGCCCGATCGACATCCACACCGAGAATCCTAAATCGACCGGCGGGTTCATCCGTCACTACGAGGTCCCCGAGATGATCCGCATCGCGGCGCCGATCTACCTGAAGACCGGCGGCTCCGTAGCGCAGACGCACAGCTGGGACAGCACCGAGGACGACGCAAGAAAGCGCGCGAAGCAATGCAGCCTCGTTAAGCGTATGATCGACGAATACTATCCGGAAGCGATCTGGTCTCCGAAGGGAAGCCTGATCTGAAAACCACAGTTTCCGCTTTTGCGGAGGATGATGAAGATGTGTCGCCCGGGAGGCGATTCGATTGAAAGGAAAAGAAAAACATGAGACACCATATGTACAATCCGGACTTTAAGTTCGTCGTTGCGCCCGAGCATTTCAATAAATATACCGATCGCGAACTGCTTCAGTACTGCCTCGGCGCGGCGATGTACATGCCCGGGTATAAGGACTTTACATCGAAGATTCTGAACAACGCCATGCCGGGACTGACGACGATGGTCCTCTGCTTTGAGGACGCATGCCCGGAAGAGCGTGTTCCGGAAGCAATGGAAAATGTTCACGGAATGCTTGCGACGATCACCGAAGCGGTGGACAACGGTACGTTGGATGCGGACAAAGTTCCGTTGATCTTTGTCCGTGTCCGGAATCTGGAACAGTTCAAGGCATTCGGAGAAAAGCTTACAAAGCAGGAAGTACGTTCCCTTTGCGGCGTCAATTTCCCGAAATTCAACGCGGAGAACGGATATGAGTATTACGCGTACCTCAAAGATCTGAACGTTCGTTTCGAAGAGATCCTCTATGGAATGCCGATCATCGAGGACCCGCAGGTCGCATATCGGGAGACCCGCATTCAGGAATTGCTCGGGATCAAAAAAATACTGGATAAGTATCATGATCTCGTTCTGCAGGTGCGTGTCGGCGGCACGGATTTCAGCTCTGTGTTCGGTGTACGCCGCGGCGTCGATTATTCCCTGTATGACATTATGACGGTGCGCGAGATCCTGAGCGACATCATCAATGTTTGCGGCAGAAACAATGACTATGTAATCAGCGGTCCCGTTTGGGAATACTTCCGTGCGCCGAAGGAACTGATGTTCGACGAGCTGCAGCATTACGGCATCGAGGACTACCTGATGCGCCGACAGCCGTTGGTGAACGGCGAGATCGACGGTCTTTTGCGCGAGGTCCTGCTGGATAAGGCAAACGGCTTTGTCGGCCGTACCGTTATCCATCCGACGCATGTCAAGTTCGTGAATGCGTTGATGGCGGTGACGAAGGAAGAATATGATGACGCTTGCCAGATCCTCAGCACGTCCGGAGGCGTGATCAAAGGCTCCGGCGGGAACAAAATGAACGAGATCAGACCGCATACCAACTGGGCAAAGAAGATCTACAACCGCGCAAGAGCATACGGCGTGATCAAGAACGAAAGCGGATATGTAAAGCTTTTTGCAGTGAACGAATGACATTTCGTTCCGCGATGCGAGACCATACTCCGTCGCGAACAATGACCGATATCGAATTAGGAAAAGATGCTGACGACCGACCAACAATACATACTTGCGCTCATCCGAAAGAGCTTCCAGACCGATACACAAATCGCGATACGACCGGGAAACCGTTCGTATATTGTGTCCGTGCTGTACCGTAACGGCATACTGCTTACGGTATACAATGCGCTGGAGCAGGAGATGAAGAACGATCTTGCGCAGCGCTACCATATCGCGCTCAAACAGTCCTTCCTACAGAACTATGAGGGCGAACAGGCACTTGCCGCCCTGAGCGACGCAGGGATGAACTGCATTGCTCTGAAGGGATGGGAAATACGCAAACTATACCCGAATATGAATTCGCGGCAGATGGCGGATCTGGACATCCTTGTCAAGCCGTACAACTATGCTTCCGTCAAAAAAACGATGGAGAAGCTCGGATATCGGGGAAAGAGCGAATCCTCCTGGAAGCATGACAGTTTTATCAAGGGCGAAGTGCACATAGAGATGCACAAGCGTCTGACGGACGACAGCAACAGTATCCAGCGTTGGGAAAGCGAGATGTGGAGCAGGGCGATCCGGGTCCGGGATAACATTTTCAAGATGTCTCCGGAGGATTATTATGTGTTCCATTTTGTTCATTTGCACAAGGACTTTATGAACGGCTCCCTCGGGCTTCGCAGGATCGTGGATACGTGGCTGCTTCAGAAGCAAATGTTCGATCGCGATGCGGTGAACAACGAATTGGAGAAATTCGGACTGCGGACGTTCCACGATCGGCTGGTTGAATTAAGCCGCGCGGTGATGGGAGAGATCCCGATGGATGAGAACTGCGAGATTCTTCTTTCGCACGCATTCAAACACGGTATTTACGGGTCGGAGGTCAGCTATAAAGCCGGGCGTATTGTCGCAATGGGAAAGGACATCAAGAGCGGAAAACGAAGCTCTGCGATCAACGCAGTCTTTCTTCCGTACAAGCGAATGAAAGCACAGTTTCCGGTTTTGGAGAAATATCCGATCCTGCTGCCGTGGTGCTGGACGAGGCGGATCGTGCATTTCCTGCGCGGAGATCTCAAAAAAAGCCGTGCAAGGCTTGATTACAGCAATATCAATGAAGATGATTATCAGGAGATGAAGCGCTTCTTTGATGCGGGCGGCGTATAAAAGGACGGGCGGAAGCGGGATATTCCGGACCGCTCCGGATGAAATATGAAATGAAAACAGCGTCGGAAAGGGGAGACCCGATCCGACGCTGTTTCGTTTTGGTTATGCCTTGTAATATTCCTTGTACCATTCGGCAAACCTGCGAAGGCCTTCGCGGATGCCGATCATGGGACGGAAGCCGTAATCGTCTTCGAGACCCTTGCTGTCCGCATAGGTCACGGGGACGTCGCCGGGCTGCATGCCGACGAGCTCGCGGTGGGCGGCAAAGTCATAGTCTGCGGGCAGAACACCGGCGCGGACGAGTTCCTCCTGAAGCGTGGAAATGTAGTCCAGAAGGTTCTCCGGCGTGCCGCCGCCGATATTGTAGACCGCGTAGGGAGGCAGGGGAAGTCCGTCCTCGCCGGTCGCCTTTTCCGGTGCGCCTTGCATGACGCGGATCACGCCCTCCACGATGTCGTCCACATAGGTGAAGTCACGCTTGCAGTTGCCGTAGTTGAAGATCTGGATGGTCTTGCCGGCAACGAGCTTCTGCGTCGCGGAGAAGTAAAACATATCCGGTCGACCGGCGGGACCGTAAACGGTAAAGAAACGGAGTCCTGTCGACGGAATGTTGTAAAGCTTGCTGTAGCTGTGCGCCAGCAGCTCGTTCGACTTCTTCGTAGCTGCATAGAGGGACACCGGATTGTCCACCTTGTCGTCGGTAGAAAACGGCACTTTCTTGTTGCCGCCGTAGACCGAGGAGGATGAGGCATACACGAGATGTTCCACCGGATTGTGACGGCAGGCTTCCAGAATATTATAGAAGCCGATCAGGTTTGATTCGATGTACACGTCCGGATGGTCGATCGAATAGCGAACGCCTGCCTGCGCGGCAAGGTTCACGGCGATTGCGGGCTTATACGCCGCAAAGACATGATCGACCAGCGCTTTGTCGGCAATCGAGCCCTTGACAAATACATGCTTGACCGGCGAAGTCTCCGCCGCCTGTTCGATCAGCCTGAGTCGGTATTCCTTCAGTGCGGGATCGTAGTAGTCGTTCATATTGTCGAACGAAATGACCGTGCCGCCGGAGAGTTCTTTAAGGAGCCGCAGCACCAGATTCGCGCCGATAAAGCCGGGCGAGCCGGTCACGAGGATCGTTTTGTTGTCGAGAGAAATATGTACCTTACCCATAGTGTTCACCTTGTAATTCCTTTATAGTTTTTCTGTACGGTTTTATAACTTTCGAGATTGCCGATGTCGTAGCGGCTGCCGGGCATCTCCATGCTGTGCATGATACTGTGACGGCACATCCAGGCGACAAGGGAGCCCGGGGCGTCGGTGCCGCAGCCGTCTTTGATCGCATCTCGGATGCGGGCGGCGTCGGCTCTGGTATAGAAGTAGAACGGCGGCGTACACCAATGCGACTTCGGCTGCGCGGGCTTTTCTTCCAGAGAGAGCAGGCGCTCCTGCGCGTCAATTTCGGAGATGCCGAAGCGGTGCAGCTTGTTCTCGTCCGGCTCGTAACAGCGCATCGTGCAGGAGGTTCCTTTCTCCCGCGCATAGCGGAGAAACGACGTCAGCGAGAAGTCCAGAAGATTGTCGCCCGCAATGATCAGAAGATCGTCGTCAAGATGCAGCTTGTCGATCGCAAACTGCATATCGCAGACTGCGCCGAGCCGCGTTTCGTTGGTGCTCGTGCCGTCGTCCACGACCGTGATCGGAAGCGTGAGCGTTTTCGCCCAGGCCTCGAAGTGCGGCGCAAACTTGCGGTTCGTGATCACGATGTATTCGTCGACCGAATTTGCGGTATCGATGTCCTCGATCAGCCAGTCCAGAATTGTTTTTTCTCCGACCTTCAAAAGCGGTTTCGGGAAGTTCTCGGTCAGCGGATAGAGCCGGGTCGCATAGCCCGCGGCAAGGATCATACACTTCATAACGACACCTCACAGGCTTACGCCGTCTGCACTCTCGGTGATGTGGACGGCGTATTTTTCTTTCAGCTGCGGGAAGTCCCTGCAATACGCATCGGCAACCTTGTGCACAACGGATTCCGTAAATGCCGGATCGATCAGCGCCATGCAGCAGCCCTTGAAGCCTGCGCCGCAGAAGCGTCCGCCGTAAACGCCGTCGGTTCTGCACAGGATCTCATACAGCCGGATCTGTTCCGGCGCGCCGGATTCCCAGTTTACGATGCTGCTGCGTCCGGACGCAAACGACAGCTGTCCGAAGGTCTCGAGATCGCCTCTGCGCCACGCTTCCGCGCCCTGTTCGACACGCTGAAACTCTGTGTACCAGTGCTCGCAGCGCTTTGCCCACGGTTCCGGCAGACGATCCTTATACTGCAGAAAGACTTCGTACGGAACGTTCCGCGCGTTCGCTTCCGCAAACTTGCCGTAGTCCATGCCGGACAGCGCCATCAGCGCATACACGCCGGCGCGCAGCTCGTCCACGCGCATATTGAATTTGGAGCCCAGAAGGCTGTGTTCGAGCCCGCTGAAAAAGATCGCGATCCTGTACGGCTTCATGCCGGGACTGGTCGGTATCAACTCGTAACTGCCGTCCTTGGTATCGAGATACAGCAGATGATCCTTTTTTCCGAGGACCTCACAGCTTTGATCCAGCTTGCCGACGTTGACGCCGACGTAGCTGCGTTCCGCATCGAATGCCGTGTCGATCAGATCCTGCGGGGACAAACGGATGCCGTTCACTTTCGCCAATGCGGACAGAAACGCCAGCGTGACGGCTGCCGAGGACGACAGCCCGCCGATGGGCAGAGAGCCTTCGATCACGCCGCAGATGCCGACGGAAAGCGGGTGCTTCTTCGCGAGCGCCCGTGTCGCGCCGCGCAGGTAGTCCGCCCAGTCGTTTTGCCGTTCCGGCACGGCGGCGATATGCCACTGCGCCCGCTTCGGAAACTGCAGCGAAGTCAGTTCGACCACGCCGTTTTCCTTGGGACGGTAGGCAAAATGGATTCCCTGGTCGATCGCAAAGCCGGTGATCTTGCCGAGGTTGTGATCGGAGTGCGCGCCGATCGGGCAGACCCGATAGGGGCTGAAGCTGAGCCCCTCGGGATCTCTGCCGTAGAGCTTATGAAATTGTTGTTCGCAAAGCCTGTGCATCTCAGTCACGGCGGAACAGATCGCGGGTATAGACCTTGTCCGCAACGTCGCCGAGAATGTGCTCGTCGAAGCGGTTGGCAAGGATGACGTCGCTCTCACGCTTGAAACGATCGAGATCGTTCACGACCTCCGAACGGAAGAACTCGCTGCCGTTTTCCAGCGTCGGCTCATAGATGATGATCGGGATGCCCTTCGCCTTGATGCGCTTCATGACGCCCTGGATTGCGGACGCGCGGAAGTTGTCGCTGTTCGACTTCATGGTCAGACGGTAGACGCCGACAGTGCGCGGGTTGCGCTTGATGATCTGGTCGGCGATGAAATCCTTGCGAACCGTATTCGACTTGACGACCGCCTCGATCATGGTCTGCGGGACGTCCTTGTAGTTTGCGAGCAGCTGCTTCGTGTCCTTGGGCAGGCAGTAGCCACCATAGCCGAAGGACGGGTTGTTGTAGTGCCCGCCGATGCGCGGGTCCATGCACACGCCGTCGATGATCATCTGCGTGTCCAGTCCCTTGGTTTGCGCGTAGGTATCGAGTTCGTTGAAATAGCTGACGCGCACCGCAAGGTAGGTGTTGGCGAACAGCTTGATCGCTTCGGCTTCGGTGAGATGCGCAAGCAGGATCGGGATGTTCTGCGGCGCAGTACCCGCACGCTCTTCCTCAGTTCTGGCACCTTCGAGCAAAAGGTCTGCAAACATCTGCGCTTCCTTCTTTTGCGAATCGTCGCAGCCGACGACGATGCGGCTCGGATGGAGATTGTCATAGAGCGCCTTGGATTCGCGCAAAAACTCCGGACTGAAAATGATGTTGTTTACGCCGTACTTCTTGCGCACGGATTCGGTATAGCCGACCGGGATCGTGGACTTGATGACCATCAGCACGTTCGGGTTGACCTTCAGCGTCCATTCGATCGCGTCCTCGACCGCACTCGTGTCGAAGAAGTGGTTCTCGTCGTCGTAGTTGGTCGGGGTGGCAATAATTACAAGTTCCGCGCTGCCGTACGCCGCCGCCTTATCGGTGGTGGTGTGAAGGTTCAGTTTGCGCTCGCCCGCTCTTGCTTCGCGGAAGAAGCGCTCGATCTCGTCGTCCTGAATCGGGCTGATGAACTGATTGAGCTTTTCAGCTTTCTTTTCGGTGGTCGTGATGGCGGTGACTTCATGCTTCTGCGCGAGCAGAACGGCAAGGGAAAGTCCAACGTATCCGACGCCTGCAACGGTAATTTTCATGTTGTTTCTCCTTTGTTTGATATTTTAATCTCTGTGGAACAAGTCCCGCGTATAAACCTTTTCTTCCACATCGTCCAGAACGGGATCGTAGCGGTTGGCAATGATGCAGCCGCACATCTTCTTGAACTTTTTGAGATCGTTGACGACCAGACTCCCGAAGAACGTGCTGCCGTTTTCGAGCGTCGGCTCATAGATCACGACCGTAGCGCCTTTCGCCTTGATGCGCTTCATGACGCCTTGAATCGAGCTTTGGCGGAAGTTATCGGAGTTTGCCTTCATGGTGAGACGATAGACGCCGACGATCAGCTCTCGCTGTTTCTTCTCCTGCGCTTTGCTGTAATTTGCAGAAGCCGTGTAACTGCCTGCGATTTCCAGCACACGGTCCGCGATAAAGTCCTTGCGGGTGCGGTTGCTCTCGACGATCGCGGTCATCATGTTCTGCGGAACGTGCTGATAGTTGGCTAAAAGCTGCTTCGTGTCCTTGGGCAGACAGTAGCCGCCGTAGCCGAACGACGGGTTGTTGTAGTAATCGCCGACGCGCGGATCGAGACAGACGCCCTTGATGATCGACGCGGTATTAAGCCCCTTGACCTCGGCATAGGTGTCCAGCTCATTGAAGAACGACACGCGCAGCGCAAGGTAGGTATTGACAAAGAGCTTGGTTGCCTCCGCTTCCGTATAGCCCACAAAAAGTGTTTCGATCGGATCCTTGATCGCGCCCTGTCTGAGAAGCGCCGCAAACGTACGCGCGGCTTCCTCCGTATTCGGATCGCAGCCGACAATGATGCGGGAGGGGTAGAGGTTGTCGTACAGTGCTTTCGATTCACGCAAAAACTCCGGGCTGAAGATGATATTATCCGCCCCGAACAGCTTGCGCACGTGCTCGGTATAGCCGACCGGAACGGTGGACTTGATCACGATCAAAGGCTTCTGCTCCCGCTCCTTCGTGCTGTCCAGAATGAGCCGGATCACCGCCTCAACCGCGCTTGTGTCGAAGAAGTTCTGCTTCGGATCGTAGTTCGTCGGCGCGGCGATGATGATATAGTCCGCATCCCGATAGGCGCCTGCACCGTCGGTCGTTGCGGTCAAATGCAGTTCTTTCGTACCCGCCTGCGCTTCGGCAAGATACTTTTCGATGTATTCATCCTGAATCGGGGAGACAAACCGGTTCAGCTTTTCAACCTTTTCCGGTACGATATCCACCGCCGTGACGTCGTTGTGCTGTGCAAGCAGCACGGCAAGGGACAGTCCGACATAGCCGGTTCCCGCGACCGCGATACGGTACGGACGGTCGACGGACGCATTCTGCGTTCGTTCCGCTTCAAAGACGTCTTCGACGGAAAAGCCAAGCGCTTCGGAAAGCGCAAGCAGCTGATCGACCGAGGGCGTATATTGTTCGCATTCTATACGGGAGAGCAGCGCGCGATGTATGCCGGTCATCCTGGAAAGCTGCAGCTGTGTGAGCTTCATTGCTTTGCGGTGAGACACAACGGTCTGCGCCAATCGTACAGGGGACAGTTTTTTCATGGCATTCCTCCGGACGGGACTGAATATCCGCTCGTAATAAAAGACCCGTCTCCGGCATATTATAGCGGATCCGATCGCACTTTGCAACAGGAATGCGACGGGATTTCATCAATAATACAAATTGAAACGCAGAATATAGGATGATGTGTTATGAATAATAACACAGCATGCGCGGTGTTGCGAACAGGAACGATCCGCCGGAACATTGTATTCCGGTTGCACACGCGAGCAAGGGAATACATGCGGCGCACGGAGGGGGACGCGGGACTTGTGTTTTTCGGAAGACAGTGATACAATAATAATATACTGGGTTAATATCGTCAGCATACAATGATGCGATCATAATCAACTATTATAACAGGAGACAGAAATGGAAGAGCTTTTTGAAGTAAAGGAGCCGCCGAAAAGAAAGAAGAAAAAGAAATCCAGGAAGGTTTTGCTGATCGTTCTGGGCAGCATTCTGCTTGTACTGGGCGTCGCCGCCTTTTTCGGGTATCGGTATGTCAACAGGATCCTGAAGCAGCCGGAGACGATGTTCGATTACGAAACAGAGACGCCGATCCCGGAGAAAACGCCGATGGCGCCTGCGTTCACGATCCCCGTGGAGGTACCGAGCAGGGAGGACGCTTCTGCGGAAACCTCCGATCCGTTCGGAATCGAGCCGCAGGCGACGGAACAGTCGGACAGTCCGGCGGAGACACCTGCCGATTCCGACAGTATCGCATACAATGGCATTGTGAACGTCATGCTGATGGGGATCGACGCCTACGAGGACGGCAGCACGACGAGCGGAACGATGCCGCATACCGACAGCATGATGGTGATCGCGGTGAATTTCGATCAGGATACGGTGGATATTATTACGCTGCCGCGCGATACGTTTACGACCGTACCGGGGCACTCGGGCTTCTATAAGCTGAACGGCGTGTTCAATGTCGGGCTCGGAGGCAAGTTCCGCACGACCGGAAAATCGGACGACCTTGCAGACGGATTCAAGCTGGCGTGCCGCACGGCGGAGAAATGGCTCGGCGGGATCTCCATTCCGTACTATTACGGGGTGGATTTTCAGGCTGTGATCGACATCGTCGACGCGATCGGAGGGATCGATTACGAAGTGGAACAGCAGTTCTGGTCGATGAGCCGCAGACGGAGCTATCATGCCGGCATGCAGCACCTCGACGGCGATGCGGTCATGGGATATCTGCGCATTCGTCAGGGTGCGGACGGGCTCGACAGCTCCCGCACAGCAAGGCAGCGCAAAATGATGGTTGCAATCTTTAAGAAGCTGAAGAATGAGGGAAAGCTTTCGCAGATTCCGGCTTTGATTTCGGCAGCAAACAGCGGAATATACACGAATACCTCATTGGGACAAACGGCAGCGCTGGTCAATTATGCGGCAAATCTGAATTCGGATAGCATTCGCACAAGAGCCATGTACGGCGATATCGGCGAAGTCGAAGCGTACTGGAGATTCGCCTATGTAAATCAGCAAAATCGGCTCGATATTATTCGCGAGGTTTACGGCATCGAAGCAAAACCGGTCGGGTTCTGTACCAGACAGTACGAACGATGGCTGGTGCGCATCGGCTTTTTGACTATCAAGTATCTGCATCAGGTTGAAAAGGTCCTGCAGACGGTTCAGGAGAAGAAGGACGCAGGGGAATCGTTTACGGATGAGCAGATTGCGTTGTATGCCGCGTGTTATAACGATTATATCGCGCTGCATAACGTGTACGATATCGACTTTGCCGCACTTGCCGCGGAATATGCCGCAGCCCCGTGGCGGGAGAAGAAAAATGAGCAGAAATCTTTGACAACGGAGCAGGAACGGAAAAGCACCGAACTCAGCAACCGTGAAACGGAACTCTATTCGTATATCCGGGATCTGATGAAAAACCTGAAGAAATCGACCGAGGATCTTGCACAGTCGATCAACTATCGGAATTGCTCCTGGTGGCTGGCGGATAAATGGTATGAAGACAAGGACATAAACGAAGTATACGTGAATTTCGGTTAAGCCGCAGAGCCCCCGTCTTTGGGGGCTTTTTTCAACCGACAATACAGTTGTACCGTACGGCTTCCCAATGCCGCGCGCAGCGAAGAATTGACTTTTTTCAGGGGAATGGTATAATGATCTGACGTTGCGGAAGAGGGACGGAGAAAGAAGGAGCGGACGGACCGTAAGGCGGTCCTGCCGGCGTGGGGAACGATGGAGAATGCAGGAAAGCACCGCGCTGTTTTTCGGGCGGTAAAGGGCTTTGTCAGGAAGAATCTTGTCATGGTCATCGCGTTTTTTGCCGCGGTGATCACGATGTTTATCGTTCCGCCCGACGGGCAGTATCTGCAGTATTTTGATTTCAAAACGCTGACCTGCCTGTTCTGCGTGCTTGCCGTCGTTTGCGCGCTGCGCAATATCCGTTTCTTCTATGTGCTGGCGCGCAAGGTCGTCCGCATGTTCAGAAACGCGCGCATGAGCGTGCTTGCGCTGGTTTATATCACGTTCATCGGTTCCATGCTGATTGCAAACGACATGGCGCTTCTGACCTTCCTTCCGCTGGGATTCTTTGTGCTGAGCACGACGCGCAAGGAAAAGTACATGGCGTTCACGTTCATCATGCAGAATATCGCGGCAAATCTCGGCGGCATGCTGACGCCGTTCGGCAATCCGCAAAATCTGTATCTGTACTCTAAATTCAATATCCCGAATCTGGAATTCATGCGGATCATGGCGCCGCCGTTCGGGATCGCGGTCGTAATGATCACGATCTGCTGTATCATCTTTGTGAAGCCGGAGCCGCTTTCGATCGACAATGAAACGATCCATCTCCCGACGATGCACACCGTGCTGTATCTGCTGCTGTTCGCACTGTCGATCGCGATTGTGTTCCGCGGCATTCCGTACTGGATCGGGCTGATCGTTATCCCGCTGTCGCTGCTGTATTTAGACAGGAAAGCGCTTCTGGAGGTGGACTACCCGCTTCTGTTTACCTTTGTGTTCTTCTTTGTCTTCGCGGGCAATATGGGCAGAATCGAGGCGGTGCGGCAGTTCTTTTCCGGACTGCTCGAAAAGAACACCTTCCTCGTCAGCGTCATTTCGTGTCAAATGATCAGCAACGTGCCGACGGCAGTGCTGCTTTCCCAGTTCACGGCGGATTATCCCGCGCTGCTGGTCGGGGTCAATATCGGCGGCGTCGGAACGCTGATCGCGTCGCTCGCAAGTCTGATCACGTTCCGCGAGTATGTGAAAAACAATCCGGGCAAGACCATCCGGTATGTTGTCGAATATACGCTGTTCAACGCGGCATTTCTGGTTATACTGGTCGGCATTATGCTGCTGATCTTCATGATCGCTTAGTTTTCGGGAGGATGGGAATGGACGAAACAAGCTTACGCGAACAGAAGAAACAGCTTCGCAGAGCTGTGACGGCAAAGGTGAAGGCAATGTCGGCTGCGGCTCGTGTGGAAGCAAGCAAGAGCATTTCCGAACAGGTCTTTGCCGACCCGGAATACCGGCGCGCGGAGCGCATCTTTTTGTTTGTCAGCATGCCGACCGAACCGGATACGATTCCGATCATCCGAAGAGCTTTGGCGGACGGGAAACAGGTTTACGTGCCGAAGTGCATCGGCAAGACGGAAATGCTCGCGGTTCACATCGCCGACATGACGGATCTCCGTCCTGGCGCATATGGGATTCCGGAGCCGCAGGATTGCTCGGACACGATCGGTGCGGACGGGCTGGATCTGATCCTCGTTCCCTGCGTTTCCGCATGGTCGGACGGAAGGCGGCTCGGGCACGGCGCGGGTTATTACGATCGGTTCCTGCAGGGAAACGCGGAAAAAACGATCTGTCTGTGCTTCTCCGAGGCGATGGATCCGGAAATCCCGACGGACGGGAACGACGTCCGCATGCGCCGCGTGATCACGGATGCGGAACCGGACCGGCAGACGCCGGACAAAAACTGCGAGAATACATAAACGACCTCGCAGGGGGATTCACGGATCGACGGCACGGATCTTCGCGCCGTCGATTTTTTGTACGGACACGAAAAGACAGGACCGACGGACCGAAAGCGATACTGATAATCATATATAATACGTTTTTCAAAGCTTTATACTTGTCAACGGTTTTTCTGTTCTGTATACTGATATAGATATGTCAAATGCTGTGCTTCTGCACGATCAAACAAAGGGGGGACACCGATCAACATGCTGAACCGAAAGAAACTGCTTTCCCTGTTCGTGGCGGCGCTGATGCTGCTTACGACCGTATTCACGGGGATCGCGCCCGCATTCGCGGAAGACGCGGAAGAACCGAACGATCCCGTTGTCACCGAACCGGCAGGCGAAGAACCGGAAGAATCGGAAATGCCTGCCGAAGACCCGAATCCGGAATCGGAGGAGGAGACGGCGGAGGAGACCGAATCGGAAGAGATCGATCCCGATCTGGACACCGACGGCGACGGCGTTCCGGATGTTGACGAGATCACATTTGGTACCGATCCCGAGAATGCGGATACCGACGGCGACGGGCTCTCCGATTATGACGAGCTGTATGTGTATTACACGGCAGCAGGCGAGAAGGACAGCGACGGCGACGGACTTTCGGACTATGATGAGGTGCATGTTTACGGCACCGATCCCGTGAAGGGCGACACCGATGCCGACGGACTTTCGGACGGCGACGAATTGAAGCAGGGCACGGATCCGAAGAATCCCGACACCGACGGCGACGGCATCCTTGACGGCGACGAGCTGATCCTCGGGACCGATCCGCTGAAGGCGGAGGATATTTCCGCCGTGTTCCAGTCGTCCGACGGCTTGGTCGACGGCGTCAGGATCGAAGGCTATGCACCGTTCGTTCTGTTCCGCGAGGGCGTCGTCATGCCGTACGGCGTGGATTCCTTCCTGAACAACCCCGCGCTTGTGGGAACGCCGGTCGAGATCCGTCTGCCTGAGGGCGGCGATCTCACGCTGAAGCTCACGGTGAAGAGCAGTGCAAAGGAGATCGCGATCTTTCGCATGAACGAGAACGGCACGGTCCGCCTCGACGCGGCAAAGAGCGGAAAGACGTTCTCTCTCCCGCTCGAGGAGAACGGCGTCTATTATGCGGCGGATCTTCAGAAGCTCAACGTGCTGCTCGGCTTTGAAGGCGCGGGCATGCAGAGCCTTCCGGAGAATTCGTATCTCCTTGAGGACTTCCGTACCGTCACACTTTCCGCACCGCTGACCGCCGGAAGCGACGTCGATACCGACGGCGACGGCATTCCGGACTGCGAGGAGATCGGCGAGCAGTATGCGATCGACCTCGGCAACGGCTATACCGCGACGGTTTACGGCTATGTTTCCGACCCGACGCTTGTTGACTCCGACTTTGACGGCATCCGGGACGATTTGGATACGCTGCCGAGAAGCAACAACTTCTCCGCCACGTACAAGAGCGGCGATTTCACGATCAACCTCACGTATTCCATGGACTACCGGGATTTTCTCGGCGACAACACGGTTTACAACGCGGCGATCGCGAGCTTCTCGGTCTGGGCGGCGCAGCTTGCGTACGACAACGATATCACCTTCACGCCGGGCGAGACGCTCTACGACAGTGACGGCAGCGTGATCACGAACGCGCGGCGCATCGACACGCTCATGCGTGCGCACGGCATGCAGAACGTCATCGACTATCAGCTGGAAAACGGCTACTTCGACAGCGATATCAGCCTCAGCGCGTACAGCGACGACGATATTACCGAGGTCTTCTTCGGTCATCACAAGGTGGCGGACGACGACGGCAAGGAGTATGAGATCATCACGGTCTTCGTCCGCGGCACGAACGGCACCGAAAAGGAATGGTGCTCTAACTTCGACGTCGGCGATCTGCACCGCTATCTGGACGACTACGACTGCGTGGAAGGCAAGCAGCCCCGTCAGCTCAACGCGGACTGGAACCGCAAGTCGAACCACCGCGGCTTCGATATGTGCGCGACGCGCATCTACCGCGCGCTCGCGGCGTATATGAACAAATTCGTGGATTCCGAAGCGACGCCGGTCTTCTGGCTTGCCGGTCACTCCCGCGGCGCTGCGATCGCGAACATCGTCAGCGCGTCCTGCGTCGACGAGGGACACAAGGTCTTTGCCTATACCTACGCTTCCCCGAACACCACGGCGAACACCGAGGCGTCGGCGGCGAAGTACGACTGCATCTTCAACCTCGTCAACGGCGACGACTTCGTTCCGATGCTGCCGATGCCCGAATGGGGCTTCACCCGTTACGGCAGATCGGCGACCATTGCCGCGCACAACGCGTCTTCCTCGCAGCGCAGCAGCATCCTGAACACGACGTCGTATTCATATTCCGACGACCTCGGCTCGCTGGTCGCCAAGTTCACAAACATGACGAAGAACAACAACAATGTCGTGGAAGGCTGGTGGGACGTGTACGTCTACCACTGCAAGAGCAGCGATACCGTAGGAAGCTATCATACGCATAATGGCGAGACTGTCGGCGAATACAGAGACGGTTCCAGAAAATCTTATTTTACGGACAGCAACTGGAACGATTATAACGAGCATACCAAGAAATACAGTTACTGCATTCGGGACGGCAATGGGTGGATCAATAAGTATTCCTGCTGCCAGACGCCCGCCTATGCAATGCAGCTTCTGGCGATCACGATGGGCAACCTCGGTCTCTCCGCGGGCTGGGACTTTTTGACGTCCTATGACCTTGCAGACCGGTTCGACTTCGGCAAGATGAGCCTGATCACGAACTACGCGACCAAGATCGCCGACCCGCACTACATGGAGAACTACTACCTGATCCAGACGGCGCTGCTGTCCGAACCGGATACGACGTTCAACACGAACAATTCGCTTTACACGAACGCGAGCCACCGTCCGCAGCACACGCACAGCTATGAGATCGTCGAGATCAAGCAGGCACCGACCTGCACTGAGCCCGGCGTCGCGCATGTGATCTGCCGCTGCAGCCAGGTCAACTCCGCGTGGTACGACGATGAGATCAAGAACGCGCTGATCCCGGCGACCGGACATAACTACGGCACGCCCGCGTGGACGTGGGACGGTCTCACCGAAGCGACCGCGACCTTCACCTGCGCAAACGACGGCACGCACGTCGAGACCCGCAGCACGACGGACATCGTCCGCACCGAAAACGGCGATCTGGCGGTCTACACCGCGACGGTCGAGTTCGAGGGCGAGACCTATACCGACACCAAGACGGTCGAGATCGGCTACTACCTGATCGGCTCCGTCACCGAATGGGCGGTCGATACGACCAAGAAGTTCGAAGTGAATTCCGACAACGCGTCCGAGTACCTGCTGCAGATCACCCTCGCGGCAGGCGACGAGTTCAAGGCGGTCAAGGCGGAAGGCACGACGATCATTGCATGGTATCCGGATCAGGGCCCCAACTACGTTGTCGGCGCGAACCAGGCGGGCGACGTAACGGTCTTCTTCCGCCCGGACGGCCAGGGCGGCGACGGATGGCACTACG
>JAZNHI010000200.1:0-14851 GCA_045576895.1 Clostridia bacterium
TTGCGCCTTCGACGGGCTTGTAATCCAGATAATTCGTCGTGCCGTCCGCATTCACGCCGAACTCGCCCTTCGGGATCACGTACGTCAGCACGATCGCCGCAAGCATCAGCACGAACAGCAGAACGACGACCTGGATGAACGTTTTGATCGAAAGGTTGATCAGCGTTTTATTGCCTGTTTTCTTCATCGCGAAGCTCCTTGATGAGGTCGACGATCAGCGCCCAACGCACGACCTGCCGACGGTTTTCTGTCGGATAGAAATAGTAGAGGTCTCCGTTGTAATACGTTTCAAACTCCGCGTTGACGGAGAACGGCAGCGCGGGCAGCGCATCGAAACCGACCGTGAAGCATACGCTGTCCGAACGGTAGGAAAAGCCCTCGCCGGTGAGCGTACAATGCCCCCGTTCTCTGGTCCGGTATCTGCCCGTATCGCGATAGATCACGGTATCGACGTCCGCTTCGAGGCGCAGTTCGGAAAGTTCCGCTTTTTCGAGGTCCTTGATCCGCGCATAGTACGCGCCGATCGAACCGGGCTCGCCGTCGAACAGATACCGTTCGTTCAGCCGGTGTTCCCTGCCGCAGGCGGAGCAGACAAGCGCGTTGCCGGTGCCCTTCGTGGTGTACAGCGCGCCGCAATCAACGCAGCGGTACAGCACGTTTTCCAATCCCTTTGCCATATCCTTCTGCCGGAAGGCGCCGACGGTCTCTTCGGAGGCGTCATACGCAAGCGCCTCGTCGATCAGGCGGTTCAGCGCATCGTCGGTCATGGCGGCGATCTCCTCTTTGGTGATCACGCGCTCCGCCGACACGAAAACGTCGGTGCGGAAGAAGCGCTTCCGCCACTTGGGCTTTGCAAAGTACGAGCCGCGGATCTTCAGAATGACGATATCGGTCTTGAGCCTCCGATAAAACGCCGCGCCCCGGTCGACGATCGGATAGGCGCGTCCGTCAACCGAAAGCCGTGCTTCCGGAAAGATGATCACGGGATAGCCCTTCTTCAGCATACGCATGATCTGCACCGGCACGGCAAGATCCGGACAAAACAGCTTTTTGGGGATCACGCCCGATTTGGGCACGATCCTCCGAAGCAGCGGATGCGAGACGAAATGCCTGTTGACGACGTACGACGGATTCGCCTTTGCGTTCTGAAACAGGCGGTTTGTATAGTACATGTCGAAAAACGACTGGTGATTGCACAGCGCGATATACGGCACGGGCAGCTCGCGCAGCAGCGCATCGTCGACGTGCAGGCGCTGACGGGAACGGCAGAACCGGTGCAGAGCGGCAAAGAAGCCGGTCAGATACACCGAATCCGGCGTGCCCGCGTTCTGCCGGAGAAAGACCTTGTTGAGAAACAGAAACAGCACCGCAAGCAGCATTCCCGCAAGCAGCACAATGATGAGGATCAAAAGCCACAGCGGAAGATCGTTCCCGATGAAGTAGCGCGCCGCCATGCCCATGAGGTTCGACGTGACGATCGACGGAATGACGCCGGTCGCAACGGTGAAGATGTAGCGGGAAAACTTCATCTTGCGGTAGCTGCCGTAATAGCAGATCGCACCGAAGGGAATCAGCGGCATGATGAACAGCAGGTACAGCAAAAGCTGCGTGCCGCGGTCCTTTTTGACGCGCGCCGCAAGCTTCTCGATCTTCTTTTCGTTCTTTTCGTATGCCTTGTTGCTGAAGCGGAACGTATTGACAAGCACATAGATGATCGTTGCGCCGAGACAGACGCCGAGATCGCACAGCAGCAGCGCAATCCAGAACGGATAGCTCAGACCCGACGAGACCTGAATGAACTCCGCCGGAATAAAGACGACGACCATCTGCAGCGCTTCGACCAGCACGACGGACAAAAAGCCAAGCACGCCCTTGTCCATGAGCAGCGCTTTTGCGCCTTCGACGTCATTTGCAATTTCCAGACGGATGAACGGGACCAGAATATCGGATAAGAACAGAACAAACAACGCAACGGCCGCGATCAATGATCCGAGAATGATGATCCGCTGCGTTGACTTTTTCATAAAAGATACATCTCGATTCGATCAGAATAACCAGAATTTCTCTGATTTTTATACGCATAAGAATATATGGAATCGCGAAAAATGTCAATACATCGAAAAAAACTGCCCCTTTCCTTTTTATGTATGCTATGCTAAAATACAGAATATACGGATCCGTGCACAGACCGTTCCCTTGCCGGAGCGTTCCGGACGGCCGGTTCGGAGGAGAGCCATGAAATACAGAAAACGTCTGATCTGTACGCTGCTTGCAGCGGTTCTGTCGCTGCTGCTGTTTTCGCCCTCTGTACAGGCGGATGCCGCCGCGTCTGCGGCATTCACGCAGTCGGTCTATGCGTTCCGGTACGGCAGTACCGCATCCGTACAGGCAAGGATCGCCCCGGGAACCGAGCGGGACTGGATCCTGCAGCTTTCCGACGGAACGGAACTGTCCAGAGTGCACGCCGGCGCAAACGCGGATATGATCCTCTTTACCTTTCCTGTCACGCAGGAGCTGAAGCGCCGTTCCGTGCTTCGTCTCCTTCCGGACGGCGGCGAAGTCCTGTGCGAAGCGCAGCTCATCTGCGACCGACCGCAGAACGGCGGTCTCCGGCAGGTTGCGACCGACCGGCGCGCCATAGCCATTACGTTCGACGCCGCCGGATCGTTCGGGCGCATCTATGAGATCTTTGATCTGCTGGAACAATACAACGCAAAAGCGACCTTTTTTGTGATCGGTCTGTTTGCCGAGCGCAACCCTGCGGAAGCGCAGGAGATCGTCGCCCGCGGTCACGAGCTCGCCAGCCATTCCTATGAGCATCTGGATATGGGCGTGTCCGACACGAACGAGATCTTTCAAAGTCTGGATCGCACCGATCGGCTCCTCCGCACGTTCAACGGAAACAAAACCGTGCTGTACCGTCCGCCGTCCGGTCTGTCCGTTTTCGACGACCGTGCCATTGCGCGCGCGCTCGACAGCGAAGTCATCCTCTGGTCGATCGATTCCGGGGACGGATTCTCCTACGTTTCCGCTTCCGATGCGATCAACCGCACCGAAAGCGGACTGCACAACGGCGGCATCGTGCTGATGCACGTTTACGGGCATTTCACGCTGACCGCTTTGAAAACCATTCTGCCCTATTATGCGGAGCAGGGCTATTCGTTTGTGACCGTCTCCGATCTGATGCTGGACGGAGACACCTATATCGACGCGTTCGGAACGCAGCGCGCGCTGCATCACAGCGATACGCAGGTGCGTCCGATCGCGGAACGGCTGCAGAACGGGAGGTGATCGTATGCGCATGTTCCGAAGATTTCTGATTGCATCGTTTGCGATCCTCTTTCTGATCGGCTGTCGCGGAAGCGCAAACGACCGGACGGAGACCGCGTCCCCGGATCAAAAGCCCGTCGCCGAAAGCACGGCTGCCGCGGAACCGCATGTGCACGATTGGGAAGAAGCGACCTGCACGGCGCCGAAGACCTGCCGCGTCTGCGGCGCAGCCGAAGGCGAACCGCTGGGACACGATTTTCGGGAAGCGACCTGCACGGAACCGAAGACCTGTACACGCTGCGGTTTCACCGAGGGCGAACCGATGGGACACGATTTTCAGGGGGCAAGCTGCACGGCGCCCGGGATCTGTTCGCGCTGCGGCGCGGAAGGCGATCCGCAGGGACACGACTGGTTCGAAGCGTGCACGCTGCCGAAGACCTGCCGCCGCTGCGGTCTGACCGAAGGCGAAGCGCCGGGACACCGCATGGAAAACGGCGTCTGTTCGCAATGCGGCTATACCGTCTTTGAACCGATCAAGGACTCCGGCAATGCGGTCCTGACCGATATCGGGACCGGAAACGGGATTTACCGCGTACACTTTTCCCATGCCGGCGAGCGCGAATTCACCGTCTGGTCGTACGATGCGAGCGGCAGCGCGGATCTGCTTCTCCTGAAAAAAGGCAGATATGACGGTTCCGCTCTGCTGTTCGGGGAAGCGCCGTTCACATTCGAGATCTTTGCAAGATCCGACTGGGAGCTGACGATCGAGCAGCTGGACCTCACCGCCGATACCGCGTTTTCGGGCACGGCGGACGGCGTGACGGATCTTTGCATGCTGCGCTCCGGCGTCTTCCGTTTCACCCATACCGGGGAAAACGATTTCGTCGTCTGGATGTATACGACCGACGGAGAAACGCTGCTGATCCGCACGCAGGGACCCTGTGCGATCGAACAGACCGTCACCGTTCCGGAGGGAAGCTTTGCGTTCTTTGCCGTGCGTGCGGACGCCGCATGGACGATCGAACGGATCGGCGATCCCGAATGACCGGACCAATTCAGGAAAGCGAAATCGAATCGATGCGCATGATGCTTCCGAAAACCGTCAGACACATACGCACCCTGTCCATCGTGGGCATGTGCAAGAACGCGGGCAAAACGACCGTGCTGAACCGGCTATTGGCCGAATCGCGCGGCCGCGTGCTCGGCTTGACCTCGATCGGGCGGGACGGCGAATCCGTCGACGTGGTGACCGGCACGGAAAAGCCCGGCATCTACGTTCCCGAGGGCACGCTGATCGCCACGGCGAAGGACATGCTTGCGTTTTCGGATATCACGCAGGAGATCGTTTATACCGCCGGCATTCCGACGCCCTTGGGCGAGGTCGTGCTCGTCCGTGCCAAAAGCGCGGGCAGCGTGCAGCTTGCGGGACCTTCGATCACCTCGCAGCTGAAAACCGTTTCCGATCTGTTCTTTTCGCTCGGCGCAGAGCAGACGATCATCGACGGCGCGCTTGGCAGAAAATCGCTCGGCGCGCGGACGGTCGCAGAGGGCGTGATCCTCTGCACCGGCGCGAGCTACGACATGCGAATGGAAAAGGTCGTTGCGGACACCGCGCAGATCTTCCGCGTCATGAACCTCAAGAAGGCGGAGACCGTTCCGGAGGAATCGGACAGACCGCTTCATGAAATCCTGAAATTGTCCCGCGAAGCGCTCGTGCCCGGCGCGCTGACCGACGCCGCGGTCGTTCCGCTTCTGAAAAGCGGCGCGCTGAAAAATGCGCGGCTTGTCGTGAAGGATCCGAGCAAGGTCCTGCTTTCGCCCGACACGCTCGACAAGCTTGCGCTGCGCAGCGTCTCGCTGGAAACGGTCGAAGCGGCAAAGGTACTTTGCGTGACCGTCAATCCCGTTTCCGCCTATGGCTGGAAATTTGATCCCGACGCATTTTTGAACGCGATGGCGGCGGCGGTGAACGTGCCCGTCATCAACGTAAAGGAGGAACCGCTTTGATCACGATCGGTTTTGAAGACAGGGAAAAGATCGGATTGCGATACGTTCTCGACACGCTGCACCCCTGCAGTCCCTTCGGCACGGAGCGTGTGCGCAAGCTGCGCTTCTACGCGCCGGACGAGCGGAACGAACTGGAAACGGAGCTTCGGAACACGGAACGCGCGGCAAACGCGGCGGACGCGCTGAAGCCCGTCTACGATCAGATCATGCTCGTGCTCTGTCAGCTCAAGGATATCCGCGGCTCGCTGAAAAGGCTTTCGGAAGGCGCGTGTCTCGACCACGTGGAGCTGTTCGAACTCAAGGGCTTTCTGCTGCGCATCTCGGATCTCCGTCCGCTGTTCGACCGGATGAACGAGACCGTCCGCATCGAGGGGCTCGCCTTCTTCGATCCGGCGGACGCGCTGGACGTGCTTGATCCCGAGCGCACGCGTTCCCGCGGGTTCTATATCCCGGACAGCGCTTCGAAAGCGCTGCGCGCGATCCGCGCCGAAAAGAAGCGGCTCGAACAGCGGCTGTATGAAGCGTCGGAATCGGAAAAGGACGCGATCAGATCCGCGCGCACCCGCGTATGCGCCGAGGAGGAGACTGAGGAACGCGCGATCCGCGCGGCGATGTGCGCTGCGCTTCTCCCCCATGTCCCCGCCATGCTGGCGGATGCCGACGCTGCGGGGCGACTCGACTTTCTGATCCAAAAAGCGCTGTTCGCCGTGCGGTACGGCTGCGTGCGCCCCGAGATCACGGAGACCGCGCTGGAGCTTACCGACATGGTGAACCCGGAGCTCGTCGATCTTCTGAAAGCAAAGGGACGCGCGTTCGTGCCCGTTTCGATCGCGACCGATCGCGGCGCGACGGTCATCACCGGCGCGAACATGGGCGGCAAGAGCGTTGCGATGAAGACCGTCGCGCTGAACGTGCTGCTGTTTTCGGCGGGCTTTTTGGTCTGCGCAAAGCGCGCAAGACTGCCGATGTTCCGCTGTGTCCGCATGCTGTTTGATGACGCGCAGTCGATGCAATCGGGTCTAAGCGGCTTCGGCTCGGAGATCGTGCGGTTCAACGAAGCGCTTAAGGAGGTCGAAGAAGGCTATTCCCTGTTCCTGCTCGACGAGTTTGCCCGCGGCACGAACCCGGACGAGGGCGCGGTGATCGTGCAGGCTGTGACGCGGTACCTGAACGGCGCAAACGCGATCTCGATCCTTGCGACGCACTACGACGGCGTCGCGGAGTTTGCAGGCATGCACTATCAGATCATCGGTCTCCGGGACATCGATCCGGACGCGATCAGAACCGAGCTTTCCGTTTCGGGCGGGGACGGCGTGGCGATCATCGCGCGGCATATGAACTACGGGCTTTATCGCGTCGAGGGCAAGGCGGACTGTCCGAAGGACGCGCTGCATATCTGCCGCATGCTGTCGCTGAAGCCGGAGATCCTTGCAAGCATCGAACGCGCTTATTGATATAAGGAAACTTCTTGACAACGACCCCGAAAATCGGGTATAATTTTCTTACGGAATTTCATAGAGTCTTCAATAGAGGTGCGAATGACAGGGTACCCGTCCGATCGGTTCGGCAGCCGGCGGTTTCGTGCGGGAAAGGGGTCGTTCGCCGAAGAGATCGGATGCGCCGGATCCGGTTTCTGGCATCGCCGTGCAAGCGGCTGTGCTGTCATGTTCAAAGAGCATGGAGCGCTATTGGTCGAGCCTCGACCGACAGCGCCCTTTTTATGCAATCGGCTCCGGGCGTTCGATCCCCATAAATCAGCAAATCAATGTGAAGGAGAATCATACATGGAAAAACTGACATCTTTGCTCCGACTCCGCATGAGCGCAAAGGACGCGCATTACGGCGGAAACCTGGTGGACGGCGCGCATATGGTGCACCTGTTCGGCGACGTTGCGACCGAGCTTCTGATCAAGTGCGACGGCGACGAAGGTCTGTTCTGCGCCTACGACAACATCGAGTTTCTGGCGCCGGTCTACGCGGGCGACTACATCGAAGCGTACGGCGAAATCGACCGCATCGGCAACACCTCCCGCGGCATGACGTTCGAAGCGCGCAAGGTCATTGCGGCGCGTCCGGATATCAGCCCGAGCGCAGCCGACGTGCTCCCCGAACCGATCGTGGTCTGCCGCGCGCACGGCACCTGCGTCACGCCGAAGAACTGTCAGCGCATCGATCACAGCCAGGACAAGTAACGGAGGGAACCCCATGGAAAAGCTGATCATCACAGCCGCCATCTGCGGCGCTGAAGTCACCAAGGCGAACAACCCCGCCGTTCCCTACACCGTCGAGGAGATGGTCCGCGAAGCGAAGCTCGCGTATGAAGCGGGCGCGGCGATCATCCACGTGCACGTCCGCGAGGACGACGGCACCCCCACGCAGGATCGCGAGCGCTTCCGCGTGGTCATGGACGCGATCCGAGCTGAGCTTCCCGACGTCATCATGATCCCGTCGACCGGCGGCGCGACCGGCATGACGCCCGAAGAGCGTCTGCAGCCGACCGAATTGTTCCCCGAGATGGCGACGCTCGACTGCGGCACCTGCAATTTCGGCGACGAGGTCTTTGAAAACACGATGCCCACGATGCGCGCGTTCGGCAAGCGCATGATCGAGAACAACATCAAGCCCGAATACGAATGCTTCGAGATCGGGCATCTCGACACCGTGCTCAATATGGCGAAGAAGGGCGAAGTCCCCGGCGCGCCGATGCAGTTCAACTTTGTGCTCGGCGTTCCCGGCTGCACGCCCGCGACCGTCGACAACCTTGCGTTCCTGGTCAATAAGATCCCGGCGGGCTCTACCTGGACCGTCACCGGCGTCGGCAGATCCGCATGGACGATGGCGGCCGCCGGCATCATCATGGGCGGCAATGTCCGCGTCGGCTTTGAAGACAACGTGTACCTCGGCAAAGGACACAAGGCGGCTTCTAACGGCGAGCTTGTCGAAAAGGTCGTTCGTCTTGCAAAGGAACTCGGCAGAGAGATCGCAACGCCGGACGAAGCCCGCGCGATCCTTTCGATGCCCCCGCGTCAATAATCAATTAAATATCTATAAAATCAATTTCAGGAGGATTCACAATGGAACAGTTAAAGGGCAATAAGTACGGCACCCACCGCGTCATCGAGCCGAAGGGCGTTCTCACGCAGGCGGCATGGAAGATCGACAACGACATGACCAAGCGCTACAGCAATGAGATCATCTGCGACGTCATCTCTCTGAACATCGACTCCGCATCCTTCACGCAGATCGAAGAAGCGTGCGGCGGCGACGAGCAAAAGATCGGCGAAATGATCCTCGGCATCGTGGCGGAACGCGGCAAGCAGCAGAACCCGGTCACCGGATCCGGCGGCATGTTCATCGGCAAGGTCGCCTACATCGGCGAAGATCTTCTGAAGAAGCCCGATTTCGACCTCAAGGTCGGCGACAAGATCGCGTCCCTCGTCTCCCTGTCCATGACGCCGCTGAAGATCGACCGCATCAAGGCGATCCACAAGGACATCGACCGCGTCGACATCGACGGTCAGGCGGTGCTGTTTGAGTCCGCGATCTACGCAAAGCTCCCCGAGGACATGTCCGAAGCGCTGGCGCTTGCGGCGCTCGACGTGGCAGGCGCACCCGCGCAGGCAAGAAAGCTCCCGAAGGAAGGCGATTCCGTGCTGATCCTCGGCGCAAACGGCAAGAGCGGCGTGCTCTGCGGCTGGGAAGCGCTCAAGAAGGTCGGCCCGAACGGCAAGGTCGTCGGCGTCGTCCGCAACCCGAAACAGGTCCCGGCGCTGATCGAACTCGGCGTTTACACCGACGTCATCGTGGCGGACTGCACGAAGCCGGTCGAAGTGCTGGAAAAGGCGCTCGAAGTCAACGGCGGCAAAGAGTATGATATCTCCATCTGCTGCGTCAATATCGAATCCTGCGAGATGAGCGCGATCCTCCCGGTCCGCGACGACGGTCTCGTATACTTCTTCTCCATGGCGACCTCCTTCACGAAGGCGGCGTTGGGCGCAGAGGGCGTCGGCAAGGACGTCACCATGATCGTCGGCAACGGCTACACCAAGAACCATGCCGAGATCACGCTGAATGTGCTCCGCGAGAACGAAAAGCTCAGAAAGCTCTTCGACGAAAAATACTGCTGACATCATCCTCGTGAGAGTAGGACCCGCGTCCTGCTCTCGCGGTTTTCTATTCCGACAACAGGAGGTATTCTTATGAAAACCCGCAACGGTCTGTTTGCCGACGTTCCCGAAGAACAGTGGAACGACTGGCATTGGCAAGTAGCTCACCGCGCCGAAACGCTCGACGATCTCAAAAAGGTCATGACGCTGACCCCCGAGGAGGAGGAAGGCATCAAAAAGACGCTCGGCAAGCTCCGCATGGCGATCACGCCGTACTATCTCTCGCTGATCGACCTCGACGATCCCTACGATCCGATCCGCAAGATGGCGATCCCGCGCGCGGAGGAGCTTGACTACGCAGATTATGAAGACGCCGACCCGCTGCACGAGGACACCGATTCCCCCGTCCCGGGTCTTACCCACCGCTATCCGGACCGCGTGCTGTTTTTGATCACGGACATGTGCTCCATGTACTGCCGTCACTGCACGCGCCGCCGCTTCGCCGGACAGAACGACTGCGGCGTCCCCGCAGCGCAGATCGACAAGGGCATCGAGTATGTCGCAAACCATCCCGAGGTCCGCGACGTGCTTCTTTCCGGCGGCGACGCGCTGATGGTCGGCGACAAGATGCTCGAAAGCATCATTCAGAGGCTCCGCGCGATCCCGCACGTCGAGATCATCCGCCTCGGCTCGCGCACGCCGGTCGTATGCCCGCAGCGCATCACGCCCGAGCTGTGCAGCATGCTCAAAAAGTATCATCCCATCTGGCTCAACACGCACTTCAACACGCCGAAGGAATTCACGCCCGAAGCCGCAAAGGCGTGCGCCATGCTCGCAGACGCGGGCATTCCGCTGGGCAACCAGAGTGTGCTTTTGGCCGGCATCAACGACTGCAGCCACGTCATGATGGAGCTCGTGCACGGGCTTGTCAAGATGCGCGTGCGTCCGTACTACATCTACGCCTGCGACCCGTCCCTTGGACTTTCGCACTTCCGTACGCCGGTATCGAAGGGCATCGAGATCATGGAAGCGCTGCGCGGACACACCTCCGGCTACTGCATCCCGACGTTCGTCGTCGACGCGCCGGGCGGCGGCGGCAAGACGCCCGTCATGCCGACGTATCTCATTTCGCAGACGCCGAGAAAGGTCATCCTGAGAAACTTCGAGGGCGTCATCACGTCCTACACCGAGCCGGAGCATTACGTGCAGAACTGCCACTGCGACGTCTGCACGGGCAAGCGCAAGGTCGAGAAGACCGGCGTTGCGTACGTTGCCGAAGGCACGAAGCAGCACTATCTGGAGCCGACCAAGCTTCTCCGCAACGAGCGGCACGTCAAGCACTGAGGACCGCCTATGGAGAGCAAACTCGGACTGAACTTTGATCTGGTCAATGAGGCGCGGGCAAGCGCGGCGCACGTCGCCGCCGACGTGCAGCGCTTCATCGACCTGCACACGACCGTCACGGTGGAACGCACCGTCTGCCGTCTTCTGGGCATCGACGGTGTCAACGACATGGACGTTCCCATGCCGAACGTGGTCGTGGATTATCTCACCGAAAACGCGCTGCTCCCGATGGGCGCGGCGTGGATGCTCGGCACGGCGATCCTGGAGACCGGGCTTACGCCGCAGGGCGTCGCGGAAGCGATCGACCGGGGCGAGCTCGATCTCACAAAGCTTCCCGCGCACAGCGAGGAAGAGATCCGAACAGCCCTTCAGCCGCACATCGATGCGGCGATGGAGCGCATCAACCGCAACGTTGCGAAGCGGAACGAGTACCTCGGACGCTTCGGCGACAAGCAGGGTCCGTACCTGTACATCATCGTTGCGACCGGCAACATCTATGAGGACATCATCCAGGCGAAGGCGGGCGCAAAGCAGGGCGCGGACATCATCGCGGTCATCCGCACGACCGGGCAGTCGCTTCTGGACTACGTCCCCTACGGCGCAACGACCGAGGGCTTCGGCGGCACCTACGCCACGCAGGAAAACTTCCGCCTGATGCGCGCCGCGCTGGACGAGGTCGGCGAGGAACAGCACCGGTACATTCGCCTGTGCAACTACTGCTCGGGTCTGTGCATGCCGGAGATCGCGGCGATGGGCGCATTGGAACGGCTCGACGTCATGCTGAACGACGCGCTGTACGGCATCCTGTTCCGCGACATCAACATGCAGCGCACGATCGTCGACCAGTACTTTTCCCGCATCATCAACGGCTACGCGGGCGTTATCATCAACACCGGCGAAGACAACTACCTGACGACCGACGACGCGATCACCTCCGCGCACACGGTTCTTGCATCCCAGTTCCTGAACGAGGCGTTCGCAAAGTGCGCGGGCATGCGCGAAGAGCAGATGGGTCTCGGTCATGCGTTCGAGATGGATCCGTCCGTCGAGAACACCTTCCTCTATGAGCTTGCGCAGGCGGAGATGGCGCGCGAGATCTTCCCGAACGCACCTTTGAAGTACATGCCGCCGACCAAGTACATGACCGGCAACATCTTCCGCGGGCACATCCAGGATGCGCTGTTCAACATGGTCACGATCCTGACGAATCAGAAGCTGCACCTCCTCGGCATGATGACCGAGGCGATCCACACGCCGTTCATGTCGGACCGTGCGCTGTCGATCGAAAACGCGCAGTACATCTTCCGCACGATGAAGGATCTCGGCAGCGAGCTGACCTTCAAGGAGGGCGGCATCATCCGCACCCGCGCAAACGAAGTGCTGACGAAGGCAACCGAGCTTTTGAAGGAAATCGAAACGCTCGGGCTCTTCACCACGCTGGAGCGCGGCATCTTCGCGGACGTCAAGCGTCCGAAGGACGGCGGCAAAGGACTTGCCGGCGTCGTCATCAAGGATGCGCACTACTTCAACCCGTTTATCGAGGTCATGAAAGGCAAGGTGGCAAACGAATGAGCAGCGGATTGTACAATACCCATAAGATCGAATTCGATACCACTCTCGACCTCACGCGTCTGAAGCCGTACGGCGACACAATGAACGACGGCAAGGTGCAGCTGAGCTTTACCCTGCCGATCAAGGACGACGAGCGCGGCGTGGAAGCGGCGCGGCAGATCGCAAAGAAGATGGGACTGGACGAGCCGAACGTGACGTATCACGCCCCGCTCGACAAGGAATTCACGTTCTACGTGGTCTACGGCAGCTGCGTGCACACCGTCAACTACGAGGACATCCACGTCATCACCGTGGAATCCGACGTTATGACGATGGAGGAAACGAACGACTACATCCGCGAGCACATCGGCAGGAAG
This sequence comes from Clostridia bacterium, assembly GCA_045576895.1. Classification (GTDB taxonomy): domain Bacteria; phylum Bacillota; class Clostridia; order Christensenellales; family CAG-138; genus UBA3792. Next base: position 12,656 of record JAZNHI010000200.1, read on the forward strand.
GTCGTGATGGTGGGCGCCTCTACCGGCACCGACGCGCACACGGTCGGTATCGACGCGATCATGAACCGCAAGGGCTTTGCGGGGCATTACGGCGTGGAGCGCTATGAGATGGTCGAGGCGTACAACCTCGGCTCGCAGGTCAGCAACGAAGACTTCATCAAAAAGGCGGTCGAGGTCCACGCAGACGCGCTGCTGGTGTCCCAGACGGTCACGCAGAAGGACATTCATATTCAGAATCTTTCGAACCTCATCGAGCTTCTGGAAGCAGAAGGCCTGCGCGACAAGTTCGTGGTAGTCTGCGGCGGTCCGCGCATCACGCATGAGCTTGCGAAGGAGCTGGGCTTCGACGCGGGCTTCGGCGCAGGCACGTACGGCGACGACGTGGCAAGCTTCGTCGTCACGGAAATGGTCAAACGCGGCATGAAATAATCATCCGCAAAGATAGAACCGAAATCAACAAGGAGGAACAATCATGGCAAAGAAACCGGTCATCACTGCCGCCGAGGCAGCGAAAATGATTCCCGACGGCGCTGTCGTAATGTGCGGCGGATTCTTAGGCTGCGGTCAGGCGCTCGCCGTCGTCAAGGAGCTCGTAAAGCTCGGCACGAAGGATCTCACGCTGATCGCAAACGACATGGGCCGCGCAGTCGGTCCCATGGGCGAAGAGTTCTTCGGCATTGCGGAACTGATCCACAACCATCAGGTCAAGCGCGTCATCGCAACGCACGTCGGTATGACGCCCGAAGTCGGCGAACAGATGAACGCCGGCACGCTCGAAGTCAACCTGATCCCGCAGGGCTCTATGGCGGAGTGCATCCGCGCAGGCGGCGCGGGACTGGGCGGCGTTCTCACCCCCGTCGGCGTCGACACGCTGATCGAGGAAAGCCCGCTGTGCCTCGGCAAGCAGGAGATTGACGGAAAGCAGTATCTTCTGATGAAGCCGATCCATGCGGACTTTGCGCTCCTGGGCACCTATAAGTGCGACGAAGCGGGCAACTGCTGGTACAAGGGCACGATGCGCAACTTCAACACGGTCATGGCGACCGCGGCGGACGTCGTCATCGCCGAGACCGAATACCTCGTTCCCGTTGGCGAGATCGAGCCCGAGAACATCCACACCTACGGCATGTGCGTCGACTACATTGTGGAAGGAGAGAGAAAGTAATGGATAAGAACGAAATCAAAGCCTTTATCGCAAAGCGCTGCGCGAAAGAACTGAAGGACGGCGACGTCGTCAACCTCGGCATCGGCCTTCCCACCATGATCCCAGGCTTCCTTCCCGAGGGCGTTGACCTCGTCATCCATGCCGAGCTCGGCATCGTCGGCGCAGGCGCGACCCCGAAAGAGGGCGACGCGAACTACGATCCGTACCATGTCGTCGACGCAGGCGGCAACGTCGCTTCCGTGGCGTTCGGCGGCGGCTTCATCGACTCCGCAACGAACTTCGGTCTGATCCGCGGCGGTCACGTCGACGCGTGCTTCCTCGGCGCGCTCGAAGTCGACCAGGAGGGCAACCTCGCAAACTGGATCATCCCCGGCAAGCGCATGCCCGGCATGGGCGGCGCAATGGACCTGTGCGTCGGCGCGCGTAACTGCATCGTCTGCATGGAGCACACCGCAAAGGGCAACCCGAAGATCCTCGAAAAGTGCCGTCTCCCGCTCACCGCTTCGCATTGCGTGAAGAAGATCATCACCGAGATGTGCGTCCTCGAAGTCATCGAAAACGGACTTCTGATGACCGAGATCAATCCGGAATTCACCGTCGAACAGGTGCAGGCGGCAACCGCAGCCCCCATCACCGTGGCGGAGAATCTCAAGAGCATGATCGACTGAAACACTGTATGACAAAAAGCCCGACCGTCCGGTCGGGCTTTTTTATTGCAGGATTTACAGGATGCGCAGGGCTTCCGGCTTGCCGTTGAACAACCAGTGCAGCACGATGCCGTTGTCGGCGTCGACCCAAACATCGGTCGCGTGCTCCATCAGGTCGCGGACGTGCGCAAACTGCGCTTTCTTTTCGTCGGTATAGGCGTTCAGCGCATCGGAGGTCAGCAGCATGCCGCCCAGAAGCGCGTTGACGGTATAGAGCTTTTCCTTTTCCTCCGGCGTCAGCTTACAGTTGCCCTCGCGCAGGAAGAAGACGTCCGGATCGCCCATGAACGCGCGTCCGGTGAGCTGACGGCGGAACGTCGTATC
>JAZNHI010000201.1:0-5298 GCA_045576895.1 Clostridia bacterium
GCTGGATCTTCCCGTATCAGGAGAGCGCGGACGAGATCATGAACACCTCGCTCGTCTATGAGCTTGCGGTGCTGAAAAAGCATATCTATCCGCTGCTGAACGACGTCGATTCCTCGAGCCCGAACTACGACGAGGTCATCAACATCATCAAATTCCTGAATTATATTTCGGACGCCGCCGTGGAGGACGAGATCCCGCCCACGAGCATTCTTCGCGAGTTTGTCGGCGGCAATACGTTTTACCGCTGAGGAGGGCGCATGCGCAATACCATCGGAAAGCTGTGCGTGATCTTTGCGACGCTGATTTTGCTGTTTTCCGTCGCGTTTTTCACGGTCTCGCTGATCCTGAAGGACGGCGATTATTTCGAACAACTGTATAAGGAGAAGAACGTCAGCGTTCAGACGGGCATCGGCACGCCGGATCTGTCCAGAGCGACGAATGCGCTTCTCCGGTATATGCGCGGCGAACGCGCGAACATTCGCATCGACGTGCGCAAAAACGGCGAGGAGGTTTCGGACCTCTTCTTCCGCGAAAAGGAAATCGTGCATATGGCGGAGGTGCAGAGCCTCTGGCTCGGACTGAACGGGTTCGCGAAATTCGGCGCGATCGCCGCGGCGGTGCTGCTGCTCGTCGGGATCCTTCTGATGCAGCGCGGCGCGCGCCGGGAGCTGATCTCTTCCGGCATGTTCTGGGGAACGGGCGTCTTCGGCGGCGTGCTGGCGTTCATGGGGATCTGGGCGGTCCTGGATTTCGACAGCTTCTGGACCGTCTTCCATTTCATCATCTTCCCGAAATCGCTGATCCAATACCTGTCCGCGGGCGCGACGGTGGAGGCGATGAACAATCTGAACTGGGTGCTTCCGGCAGAAAGCGATATGATCCGTATTCTGCTGCCGATCTTCCCGCCGCTGGTGTTCCGCTGCGCGGTCTGCGTGGTCCTTGAGATCGCGTTCGTCGCGCTTGTCGCGGTGTTTGTCCGCTTTGCTGGGCGCAAGCAGGGCAAGCCCTCGCCGATCGCCGATATCGTGATGATCGAGCACGACGAGAACGAGCCGATGCCGATCGAAGGACCGGATCTGGTGCTTTCGCATAAGCTGCGGAACGCGCCGAAGAGCCGCCGCGAGGAGATCCTGCGCCGCGCAAAGAGCGGCGAGCCGGAGGAGGAAAAACCGTCCACCCCGGTCAAGGAGCACCTGCTCGATCCGATCTACCCGAAGGAGGAGCCGACAGCGTCCGCAGAGGGCGAAGCACAGGAAGCGGGCGACGCCGCCGGTTCGGAGCAGAGCGTTCCCGACGTTCCGACCGACGTTCCCGAAGCAGCAATCGAACCCGAATCCGGACCGGAGGCGGACGCATGAGCTATGAATCGCTTGCCGCCGCAAAGCAGGCGGCACTGATCGAAGCCGGGCACGCAACGGTCCTTGCGATCGAAACCTCGTGCGACGAGACCGCCTGCGCGATCGTGCGCGACGGGCGCGAGGTCCTTTCAAATGTCGTGCATACGCAGATCCCGCTGCACCGCAAGTTCGGCGGCGTCGTGCCGGAGCTTGCGAGCCGCAACCATGTGGAGCGCATCGGCGCGGTCGTCGAAAAGGCGATGGCGGACGCGGGACTGACGCTTTCGGAGCTTGACGCGGTTGCGGTCACCTGCGGACCGGGTCTGGTCGGCGCGCTGCTTGTCGGCGTGAGCTACGCGAAGGGGCTTGCGCTTGCGGGCAATCTGCCGCTGATCGGCACGAACCATATCCTGGGGCACATCGCCGCAAACTACCTGACCTTTCCGGATCTTGAGCCGCCGTTTACCGCGCTGATCGCGTCGGGCGGACACAGCCATATCGTGCGCGTGCACGATTACGACCGCTGCACGCTGATCGGCAGAACGCGCGACGACGCGGCGGGCGAGGCGTTCGACAAGGTCGCGCGCGTGCTGGGGCTTTCGTACCCCGGCGGACCCGAGCTCGAAAAGCTTGCGAAGGCGGGGAACCCGAAGGCGTTCCGCTTCCGTTCCGCATTCAACGAGCGCGAGGACGAGTATGACATGAGCTTTTCGGGGCTCAAGACCGCGGTCATCAATCTGCTGCACACCGCGGAGCAAAAGGGCGAGGACGTGAACCGCGCGGACGTTGCGGCAAGCTTCCAGTACGAGGTGATCTCGATCCTCTCGGACAAGGCGGTCCGCGCCGCGTCCGATACGCTGGTGCTTGCGGGCGGCGTTTCCGCAAACGCCGCGCTGCGGGACATGCTCCAAAGGAAGGCAAGGAAAAAGGGGATCCGCTTCTGCTGCCCGGATTTCTTATACTGCACCGACAACGCCGCCATGATCGGCAGCGCCGGATATTATCTTTTGATGAAAGGACGCCGCGACGGGCTCGATCTCAACGCAACGCCGTATCTTTCCGTCGTATAACCGTATGAAACCGACACACAAACCCAAGGATATGCAGATGCTCGAAGGACCGCTGCTCGGCAAGGTCTTTCTGTTTGCGCTGCCGCTGATGGCGACGAACCTTTTACAGATGCTGTACAACGCCGCCGATATGATCGTCGCCGGCATGTCCGGCGTGGAAGGCGCGATCGGCTCGATCGGCACCTGCGGCGCCATGATCAACTTCATCCTGAATATCTTCTCGGGCTTTGCAATCGGCACGAACGTCGTCGTCGCAAGGAACATCGGGAGAGGCGACAGGGACGCCACGGAGCGTTCCGTGCACACCTCGCTTGTGATGGCGGCGCTGTTCGGCGCGATCTGCGCGGTCGTCGGGCTGTTCGTCAGCCGCCCGATCCTGAAGCTTCTGGGCGACGAGGGACACGTTCTGGAGCTTGCCTCGCTCTATACGCGCATCTACTTTGCGGGCGCGCCGTTCCTTGCGGTGTCGAACTACCTGATCGCGATCTTCCGCGCCAAGGGCGACACGCGCACACCGCTCTATATCCTCGCCGGCACGGGGCTTCTGAACGTCGGCATGAACCTTTTCTTCGTGCTGGTGCTCGGTATGTCGGTCGACGGCGTTGCATACGCCACGGTCATTGCGAACGCGGCGAACGTTCTGATCCTGGGGATCGTGCTGATGCGCGATCCGGGCTGGTGCCGCCTGGAGCTTAAAAAGCTTCGCATCACCGGCGCGGCGATGAAGGAGATCATCCGCGACGGTCTGCCCGCAGGCGTGCAGGGCATGCTGTTTTCGCTCTCCAACATGCTGATCCAGAGCACGATCATCGGCATCAACAACGCGACGTGCCCCGGCGGTTCGGCGGTCATCGACGGCAACGCCGCGGCGACGAACTTAGAGGGCTTTGCGTACGTTGCAACGAACTCGGTCTATCAGGCGGCGGTCACGTTCACAAGCCAGCACCACGGCGCAAAGAAATACAAGCGGATCGGCACGGTCATGCGCTGCTGCTATTTCGTCACCGCGCTCGTTGCAATCACCTGCGCCGCGATCCTGCTGCTCTTCCGGCATCCGCTGCTTCGGCTGTACATCCAGAACGGCAGCGAGGTCGCGCTCGAAACGGCGTACACGCGCTTCTATATCAATATCGCGCCGTACTTCACGCTGGCGTTTATGGAGGTCGGCTCGGGCGTGCTGCGTGGCTTGGGGCGCTCCACGCTGTCCACGGTCATTTCGCTGCTCGGCTCCTGCGCGTTCCGGCTTCTGTGGATCTATCTGATCTTCCCGCTTTGTCCCACGCTGTGGATGGTGTACCTCAGTTATCCGATCTCGTGGGCGCTGACCGCGCTCATCCACTTCACGGTCTCGATGGCGGTACGGCGCAGATATATGCGCATGTACCCGGAGGATATCCCGGACGCGGAATAAAAAAACAGCCCCGGTTTTCCGATACGGGAAAGCCGGGGCTTTTCATATGTCCGTTACATCAGATTCAGCACCGATTCCGCGAACGCGGCGGCAGATGGACTGTCGGGAGAACCGTCCCCTTGGCACTCCCTTTTTACCCCCACTTTTTCAGTGGTCTCGAACCATACTCCGTGTTCATAGAACATTAACCGGGATGAATCTCAATCCCTTGTCCATCCCTTTCTCAATCAGATAACGACGACCTGCTTGAGAGATGATGCAAGCCGATGCAGCCCAACCCGGTCCGAACATATTGGGCGTTCCGTAAATCAATGCATCGGAATTCAAATATCGGCGGTCAACAGTCAGTTGCGCATCTTCCGTCAGTTCATAGGTTTTTTTCCCGCAAACCGGACAATCGGATTGCACTTTCAGATCATCTGTTAGCATTGCTTCCACCGGCAAAGTATTGCACGGAATGATATGATAGACATCGGGGAGGGTTTCATGCGGTGGCTTGGAACGAAGCAACGATTCAAATGCCAACGGAAGCCCGCCCTTTTGCAGCAATTCCTTTGCGTATTCCGAGCAGAACAGTTCGGTAAATCCATAGTAGTACGCGGAATAGAAGAAGTGTCGATTGCCCCACTTGATTCGTTTATCGCAATACATCGGCGAAATACGGTGCCGCGCCCAGCATTGCCGTTTGATCGGATTCCCGCAAGTCGCAAAGCTGAGTTGATATACATCCGTATCCACTTTCATGCAGGTTGTGCGAACATTCAGCCATTCGGCACTTTCGATTTCCTTTTTGGTAAAAACAAGCGAAGCATGTATCGAAGCCGCGTCATCGCCTTGTTCAGCAAGCTCGTTTAGGATTGCTTGATACGCAGGACTGTCTTTCTCCAACGTAAAAATCCACCAATTAAAATGGGATGATCTTCCATCCATTTGAACTGTATCATTATATGCTTTATATGGTATATGCCATTCCTTCAAGATCGTTTCGATAGATGGAATCTGATTGATACAGAATCTGACTATTGTTTTCATACAGCCCTCTTTACTTTAACGGTGTCACGGGGATGGTTCTCTTGACACAATCCCCTTGTTTTATATTCGAATTTGTCAACACAGAGGGACCGTCCCCTTGTGTTAATTGAGAGTTTACGACTTAGGTCTTATTAACACAACATAACCGTCTCCTAAGTTATCTCTTTATCATTCTTAAATTCTTCTACCAAACATCATCTTCCAACGCTTGAGCATACTTAAGACAGGTAGAATACGCCAAATCATATGAAGCATTATCTGCATATTTCCGCAATCGATTTAGTATGCAAAAAGCACCTGGCCAGTTCAAATCTTGCAACCACTTTAAAAGCTCGATTAAATATGGTGATAATTCGTCATCCGTTCTCATGGATAGAATTTTAGCACAATTATCCCAAACATTCTTGTTATAATTCTTATTACAAGGCTGTAAAAAGACATTTATGCT
>JAZNHI010000202.1:0-4254 GCA_045576895.1 Clostridia bacterium
CCCTCCGGCATGGACGAGCAAACCCGCGCCTATGTGCTTGCACACGAAAAGGCGCATCTTTCCCGCTTCGATCACATCTGGAAGCCGCTCGGCTTTTTGCTGCTTTCGGTCTACTGGTTCAACCCGCTTCTGTGGCTTGCCTATATTCTGCTCTGCCGCGACATCGAGCTTGCGTGTGACGAAAAGGTCGTGAAGGAGCTCGACGATACAGGCAAAGCCGCCTACTCCGAAGCGCTTGTAACCGCAAGCGTTTCCCGCCGTTCGATCGCCGCCTGTCCCCTTGCCTTCGGCGAGACCGGCGTGAAAAGCCGCGTCAAGTCTGTTCTGAGCTACAAAAAGCCCGCCTTCTGGATCATCCTTGTCGCGATCCTCGCCTGCGTCGCGGTTGCGGTGTGCTTCTTGACGATGCCGAAGAAGAATCAACCGGACGCAGCCGAAATTGTCGGTACATGGGAGTTCTATAAACAGATCGTTGATACCTACGAAACCGATTGGCCGATCCAGGAAATGCTCGGGGCTCGAAGGGATGTTCTGATCTTTCGGGAAAACGGAACCGGAACAGAGTTGTATATCAGCGACGACGTGACGCGTGAGAACCCCTTTACCTACACGGTTTCCGGAAATAAGGTATCTATAACGCGCAACGGCAGAGACCGCGTTCCGGTCGAGTTTACCTATGACCCCGAAAGCAGCATGCTGCGCTCCCCCGAAGACTCCGGTGAAGGACTCCGCTGGTATACGCTCTATATACGCGAAGGCAGCATCAGCTATCCGACCGTACAGCTGACCAATGAGCAAATTGCAGGCGAATGGAAAACGGACGGACTTCCCGTTATGGAAGGCATGCCCTTAACGCTGTCCGGCGATCTGGTTTTTGATGCGAACGGAACCGCTGCCTTACATCTGAACGGTGATAATCATACGGAAATGACCGTAAACGGTACCTATGACACCGAAGGCAGCGTCATTCGATTCAAGCCCGAAGATGATACGGCAGTGCTTGAATACTATCCATGGAACGATCAGAGTATGCTTTTTCATCTCAGCATCAAGGATTTCAAGCCGGAATATCAGAATACCGCCCTTGCTTCCTATGACCCGCAAACCGATACGATCCGCTTTGTTGTTTTACACTTCGGTGTGCTGACCTTTCATCGCAGCATACCGGCAACAGCGATGCCGGTCGTGCAATGGTTTGACTATTACAATGATTTTGAAGGATTCTCCTGGGACAGCACAAAGGAGATCACGGTCGCAGCTTTCCCCGGCGTGACGTTCCGCTGGACCGCAGGCAGCGTGGAAGCGGTCGAAAACGGCAAAACGCGCACACTGTTTGCCGGTATGCCTGTGTGGAGCGTGTACTTTACCGATCTCACCGGCGACGGCAAGCCGGAGCTAATTGCCACGGTCAGCTTCGGTTCCGGGATCGTCGACGAGCATATCATCGTCTATGACTATGTGAGCAAACAGAGCTATGTGCTTTGGGATCGCATGCAGTTTGATTTTCATCTGTACACGGTCGACGGCGCGCTGTACGTCGGCAAGACGCCCTATATGGGCGACAAGCAGGTGGATTCCGGCACGCTTGAGCTGCACGACGGCGTCCTCTCCTGCCGCTGGCAAAGCGACGGCTCCTATACACCGCTACTTCCCGAGCTGCACGAATCGGAGCTTTACGGCGAATGGCTTGTGGAAGAAGAACAGGACGCGAACGACAATGTGATCTATACACGCTCAGCCGAGCTGTGGAAGGAATACAACTTCCGCGAGGACGGCACGGTAGTCTATAACGAGACGGTCCCGATCTCCTCGGATTCCGAAAAGGCGTTCGGGCATCCGGTCGAGTATTCCTATACGGTGCATGACGGTCACGTGCACATTGAGGACGGACGTTCCACAAGCGGGTACCTCGATCCGCAGACGGGCAAGCTGGAACTCAACTATCAGCCCTCGCCCGGGCAGTATGTGTACCAAACGCTGCGGCGGATGGGCGAACCGGAACCATCACAAAAGCCGTACATCGGATCGTGGGAGCTTTTCAAAATCGTTGACGGTGCGCAGGAATACGATACAAGTTTCCTTGTCGCTGCAGGCGGTATAGAAAGCGATACTCTCGTTCTGTCAGAAGACGGTACGGGGATTCGTACCACGGCGATTAAGGGCCATGAAACAAATGAGATCGCCTTGACTTTCACCCCGGAACAAGACGAAACGGTTCTTAACGTGGTCTTTTCCGAATCATACGCATATGGAGATGCTATGACCGCGCGCTATGATTCCGAAAACGATACCATATCTCTCTATTATCCGGATGATCCGACCATGTACACCGTGTACATTCGATCCGGCAGCGTGATTGATGCGCCCACGTCGAAGCTGACCATCGACATGCTTGTCGGTAATTGGAAAACGGAAGGAAACACGGCATACGACCCGCCTTTTCTTCCCGGTACGCTTACATTTAATAAGGACGGCAGCGCTGTTCTTTGGCTGAAGGACTTCCTGCGTTCGGGCGAGGCAATCGAGTATACGGTTTCACTGGATGGCAACATGATCTGGTTTACTGATCAAACCTTCGCTTCCTATGATCCGAACACCGACACGATCCGATTGCGCCTTCCGCTCCAATCCGCGGGCACGCTTGTGTTTTCCCGCGTGAGCCCCTCTGCGGAAGCGACGCCTCAACCCATTCCCGACGCAGTCTCCCCGTTCGATCAGACTCAGTATCACAAAACCGTTCCCGTCGGCGAGGTGCCGGAAGAATTCAAAGAGGTCGTTGCCCAGAATCTGTTTTATGAAGCAGTTGCCGGGAAGGACCGTTTGCTGACCGGACGGGCTCTTGCGACTTCAGCGCATCTCTATACCTATCAGTACACGCTTCGTGACCGATACGGAGATTTGCTTGCAGAAGTCAGCGTACCGATCGATTCCGATTCCCTCTATCCCGGGCCGGCTATGATCGTCTCGGACGGCGGATTCGTTGCAACGGTCGTTTTTGAAGATCATTATCGCAGCGAGGAGCAGTGCTGGGCAAGCGAAAAGGAAGATGTGATCTCCTGCATCTTGAAGTTTGACGCAAGCGGCAAGCTGCAATGGAAAACGGAATTGCCGAACATCAACGGATACGCGCTGTATCTCTGCATTGAACGCAGCGGCGCCTATTATTTCTTCGGTGATCTGGAGACGCCCGAAACGAAGCGCCTCGGGGTTGCCTCCCCTACCGATCTCTACCTTTTAAAGATCGGCACGGACGGCAGCATTTTGAAGGAACAGACTTACGGCGGCAGCGATTACGATATGATCCGGATGGTCGATACCGACGGAGACCGCTTTGTGATCGACGCACGGATCCAGTCCACAGACGGCGATTTTCCGGCGTTCTCTGATTGGCGCATCACCGTCGATTCCGACCTTGCGATCGTGAAGAAAGAACAGATTGAAAACGCGCGTAATACAAGCTATGTCGGCACGGTCGACGGCAAGCGCATCTATACCGACGATCCGCGCTTCCGTTCTTATCCGGACGGGTATGTCCGCACGATCCTCAGTTACGACACTTTCGACCTGATCATTTCGGAAAACATGACCGGCGTATACGAAAACCAGCCGCTGTATATCAGCAGCATTTGGTATCTGAGCGAAACGGTCTATGCAGCTTACGACAAGCAGGGAAACCTGCTTTGGAAAGCCGCCGTCGATTCCTCGCCGGATTATGATTCCATGGTGAAGCTGCCCTGAAACGACGACCGCCCGTAAAAAGGCAAATCGCGTCGAATCCCGCCGCCTGCGCATAGGCGGCGGTTTTTCGTTCATGCTATGGGCGAGGTGATGAATATGAAACTGACCCAAAAAGAAACGATGCTTCTGAAGGATCTCAAAAACTCCGAGGAGATCTGCATCGAAAAGTACGGAACGTACGCCGAACGCGCCGAGGATCCCGAGCTTAAACAGCTCTTTGAAACGATCCGCGGTCACGAGCTCAAGCATCTTCAGACCATCGAGTCGCTGATGCAGGGCACGGTCCCGATGATGGGCGGCGGGAATCAGCAGCAACAGAATCAGCAGAGCGGTTCCCCCTGCTGCGGCGAGTGCGACCGCAAGATGAGCAAAAACGACGAGTATCTGGTCCGCGACGCGCTGGACACCGAAAAGCACGTCTCGTCGGTGTACGACACCTGCATCTTTGAATTTACCGACGCCGGCGCGCGCGACGCGCTGAAAGTCGGATCGTAGCCATGTCGTTCTGTGAGCCAA
>JAZNHI010000203.1:0-15255 GCA_045576895.1 Clostridia bacterium
GGCAAGGTCACGATGCTCTGTCTCGAACAGCGCGACGAAATGCCCGCGGCAAAGGATGAGGTCGAGGAGGTTCTCGAAGAGGGCATCGCGATCGAAAACGGCTGGGGTCCGAAGGAAGTCCTGCGCGACGAGACCGGCAAGGTCACCGCGGTCGTCTTCAAGCGCTGCACGCGCGTATACGATGAGGAGCACCGCTTCAGCCCGACCTATGACGAAAACGATACGATGACGGTTCCCTGCGAGAACGTGCTGATGGCGATCGGTCAGAGCGCAGAGTGGGGGAACCTCCTCAACGGCAGCAAGGTCGAGGTCCGCAGGAACGGCACGGCGGTCGCCGATCCGACCACGTATCAGACCGCGGAGCCGGACGTCTTCGTCGGCGGCGATATCTTCCACGGCGCGAAGTTCGCGATCGATGCGATCGCGGACGGTAAGGAGGGGATGGTTTCGATCAACCGCTTCGTGCATCCGGGTCAGTCGCTGACGATCGGCAGAGACCGGCGCGAGTTCATCGAGTTCGACCGCGAGGACATCACGCGGCCCGATTCGTTCGACAATTCGCCGCGGCAGCGTCCTGGATTTTTGCCGGGCGAGGCGAAGGCGACGTTTGCGGATCTTCGCCTGCCGCTCACCGAGGAGCAGGTCAAAATCGAAGCGAACCGCTGTCTCGGCTGCGGCGCGACGACGGTCGATCTCAACCAGTGCATCGGCTGCGGACTGTGCACCACGCGCTGCGAGTTCGACGCGATCCATCTTTCCCGCGATCTGCCCGCCGCAAGCGACATGCACACCGCCGAGGAGATGATGAAGCTCGTCGGACCGTACGCCTTAAAGCGCATGGGCAAGATCATCAAGCGCAAGATTACCGGCAAGTCGGATTATCCGACCGAACAGGAATAACGCTGAACGAAAAAAGGAGGCGAACCGTTCGCCTCCTTTTGCAATGCTGTCCTAATTCAAAAGATATCGGAAAATGTCCGGGATCCGCTTTTCCCATGCCGCTTCGTTGTGCTCCGCGCCGGGGATCACGTTTGCGGAGACGTCCGCGCCCGCCTTCGAGAGTTCCTTTGCGACGTCAAACATACCCGCAAGGGCGCGGCGCTTCGGGTCGATCTCCGCGGTGCCCAGGTCCATGTAGATCCGTGTCGGATCCGCAAGCCGCTGCGAGCGGATCAGCTCTTTAAGCTTTGCGGGGGAGACCCACAGGCTCGGCGACACTGCGGCGGCGCGCGAGAAGACCTGATTGTACGCCACGGCGGCATAGAGCGACATCAGCCCGCCCATCGAACTGCCGGCGATCAGCGTGTGCTCGCGATCGGACAGCGTGCGGTAATTGCAGTCGATCTCCGGCTTCAGAACGGTCGTGAACCAGTCCATCGTGACCTTGCCGAGCCCTTGCACGTTTCCCAGGGGGGCCGGCGCGAAGAAATCCCACGGGCTGTATTCAAACAGTCTGCGAAATCCCTCCGGATTGGATTCGACCGCAACGAGGATCAGCGGAAGCTTTGTTTTTGCAAGGTATTCCCGCATGCCCCAGCTTTTTCCGTAGGTGGCGTGGCGGTCGTAGAACACGTTATGCCCGTCGAACATATAGAGGACGGGGTAACGCTGTTCGCTTTGTTCATACCCTTTCGGCAGGTATATGTACAATCTGCGCGGCTTTTCGGTCGGCAACGCGGGAATTTGGATCCGATTCATCAGAATCATGCGGCTGTGTCCTTTCCGTTTTTTTTCGGATACAGTATAATACAGACGGCGCGGCGATTCAAGAGATAAACGGCGGCGAACGCGAAAAATCGGGATTCTTGACAATGCGGAGCAAGGGACTCTATAATTAAGATAAAACACCGGAGAGGAGACTGCAGGATGGAGAGTTATTGCCTGTTCTGTAAAAGCGGGCAGGAGGGATTGATCATCGAGCTGCTGAAACGCAGCGGGTATTCTGCATTTTCTCCGCTCGCGGTCCGCAATAAGCCGGACGCCGGGGGGCTCAGGCGAACCAAAGCGCGCCTGCTGCCGGGGTATGTATTTTTTGATGCGGATGATGTTCCGGACTGGGAGACCGTTCGGAGGTATTCCGGCGTGCTGAAACTGTTGCGCTATGAAGATGGGAACTGCGCGCTGCGCGGCGAGGATCTTGCGTTCGTCAGATGGCTCAAACGGTATGAGGGACTGATCGACGTATCGCAGGTGATCAAGGTCGGAACAAAGATCGCGTTTGTCGGCGGACCGCTTGTCGGCATGGAAGCAAAGGTCCTGAAGGTCAACAAGAGCCGTAAAACGGTGCAGATCGCGCTCGGCGACGAGGATGCCATATTCCGGAACATCTGGTGCTCAATCGAATATGTCGAAGGAAACGCGGATATCGATGCGCTGCATCAGGCGTCGGAATCGACAATTTAGGACCGCGATCTGTTGCGGCGGTGTAAAGACCGCTGCTTTTTTTGTCGAAAAAATGGATAATACGCCAATATTTAGCGAATGAATTGACGAAATAACACTAACGATGTATGATTGGATCAGCATCCGCGCTTGCCGGGAGAAAGGAAAAGACGGTCGGAAAGCAGGCTTTTGTATATCCTTATCCGCTGTATTGACGTTTTTATGCGATTGCTGTATAATGTATTATCTTTTAGTATGCAGTATTATGTCCGCAGTATGCGGATCGTGTGCGAACGGGCATAACCGCAGCTGACAGAACGGCATTATGAACGAAACACCGTATGTTTGATCAAAATAGCGGGCGTGCAGTTTCAAAAACAACACAGAAAGGATTATTGACTTTGGAACAGGTGAGAAGGGACAAAAATGAAGTCGAGATCAATCTGGCGGATGTCTTTCAGATATTGCTCTCGAAGTGGGTCTTCATCTTGATCGCCGGACTTGTTGCGGCGTTGATCGTCGGTCTGGCTACGCATTTCTTTATCAAGAAAAAATACTCGGCGCATACGACGATGTATGTGTTTGCGAATTCGGAACAGAATCAGACCGGAACGATCAGCAGCAGCGAGCTTGCAGCTGCCGATAACCTGATCAAAACCTATCAGGTCATCGTAAAGAGCAACTCTGTTCTGGACGTGGTCGCGGAGCGCTTCAACGCGGAGCATCCGGAGCATGCTTCCCGCAATGTAACGGCCTCGTTTCTTTCGCGAGTCACTTCCGTTTCCGTTCCGACGGGAACAAAACTGATCCAGATCGATATCAAAACGGAGAATTCCGTGCTGTCGGCGGATATTGCGAATACCTTCGCGAAATACGTGCCCGACCAGATCGTACGCATTACGAAAGCCGGCGGCGTGGAGATCGTGGACTACGCAACCGTTCCGAGGTCGCCGTCCAGCCCGAATCTTACCAGAAACGTTGTTATCGGATTTGCGGCGGGCTTTATTCTCGCAGCGGTCATCTTCCTGCTGCGCGCGTATCTCGATACAACGATCTATACCGCCGAAGAGGTACAGAAGGTCAGCAACTGCCCGGTGATCGGAACGATTCCGATGATTGTGATCGGCGGCGAGGAGGTCAATGCATGGGAAGTCGCGCTGAAGGAGGAGATCGTCAATGAGTAAGCTTATCGCAAAGCGTTCCGAACAGGATCGCAAACAGGAAGAACGCGCGCAGATCCGGGAGAACCGGAAAAAGATTCTGACCGATACCAGTGCATTTGCCATCCGTGAAGCATATGTTCAGCTGCGTACGAACCTGATGTACAGCGTAGCGTCCATGGATGACCGCGGCTGCAAGGTGTTCGGCGTAACAAGTGCGAATCCTTCGGAGGGCAAAAGTCTGACCGCGTCGAACATTGCCGTTTCCTTTGCATTGCTCGGCAAGAAAACGCTTTTGATCGACTGCGATATGCGCAAACCGAATGTCGCACGTCTTTGGCACATCCACACCAAGAACGGCTTGAGCGATCTCATCGCGAAGGTGGATGTATGCGAGGTATATGCGGTAGAGGGGATCCCGCTCTCCATCATCGCCTGCGGAAAGATCCCGCCGAATCCTTCGGAGATGCTGGCGTCCGCCGCATTCCAGAACGCGATCGAACGGTTCCGCAAGAAATATAACTATGTCATTATCGACACGCCTCCGATCAACGAAGTGGCGGATGCGCAGATCGTTTCCCGCGTAGTCGACGGAATGGTTCTCGTTACCCGCTCGGGCAAGACAAAGCAGAGAGATCTCGCAGAGGCGGAAAGCACGCTGCAGAGCGCGGGCAGCCGGATCTGCGGCGTCGTCATCAACGACCTGAATCTGAAGCAGGGCGGCAAGTACGGCTATAAGTACGGCTATAAGTACGGCTATAAATATGGCTATAAGTACGGCTATAAGTATGGCTATAAGTACGGGTACGGATCCGATTCCGCTTCCAGACAGAGCGTGAGCCGCAAGCCTGCGGCGCAGAAGAACACGACGGAGATTGATTTCCACGCGCACATCCTACCCGGATGCGATCACGGCAGCAAGGACGTCGAGACCTCGCTGAAGCAGCTCCGCCTTGCGAAGGATGCGGGCGTCGATGTGATCTGCGCGACCTCGCATTTCTACGGCGAACAGAGCAGTGTGGAAGATTTTCTGGAGCTGCGCGCCCGCTGCTGGCTGAATCTCAAGACGCAGATGGAGCAGGACAGCCCGAAGGTCATCCTCGGAGCGGAGGTGCTGGCGTTCGAGGGGATCGACCGCTTGCCGCACATCGAGGATCTCTGCCTGATGGGGACCAATCTGCTGCTGCTTGAGATGCCGTTCACGGGATGGTCCGATCGGCTGATCGATTCCGTCGAAGCGCTCAGCGAGCGGCAGGATCTGCAGATTGTGCTGGCGCATGTGGATCGCTACGATCGGAAACAGGTCGAAACGCTCCTTGCCATGGAGCATGTCAAGGGACAGGTCAATGTCAGCGCGTTGACAAAGCACTCGCAGAGCGCGTATCTGCGTGAATGGATGAGGGAAGGCAAAATCGTTGCTGTCGGAAGCGATATTCACGGAACCAAGGTCGGCTATTCGGAATGGCAGAGCGTGAAGCAGCGGATCCCCGATGAGTGGAAAACCGTCATGCACGAAACCGAGACGGTTCTTTCGAATCTTCTCTGACAGAACAAAAAAGGGGAAAAGAAGTCGATTCGGGCAGTGCGCGGCCATAGTCGCCCTGCTGCCGAACGGCTGAACACAGCGTATTTTTCGGGAATGCAGAGCGGGTTCTCCGCGCCGTATGCCGAAGGCAACGAAAAAATACGCGAAAAATCCTCAATGTTCGGGAGAAAACCATGAAAGAATCAAAAGAAATGTTGACCGATCGGAAGCCGAAACGCGGATCGGGAAAGAAGCGGATCGTCCTGTGGAGCATCCTCGGCGTCCTCGCGGTGGCTTTGGTCGGCTGCGGGATCTATGTATGGCATGTGCTGAAACGTCCGGACACTTTTTTTGAATCGTCCGTGCGCGTGACCGCAATCGCAACATCGGAACCGACGCCGTTGTTTGACATCAATGCGTATCTGCCGACCGCGGAGCCCGGAACGACGCCGATCCCGACGCCGATTCCTTTGAAAGAACAGGCAGGGCTGACTGAGCCCACGGCGGATCCGCTCACGGAAGATCCGGCAGCGACGGAAGGGACATCCGGAAAGCTCGGGATTGTCAATATTGCGCTGTTCGGGATCGACGCCTATGAAAACGGGAAATCGACCAGCGGGTCGATGCCGCATACGGATGCGAATCTGGTTCTGGCGATCAACTTCGATACAAAGGAGGTCAGCCTGATCTCCATCGCACGCGACTGCCTGACAAAAGCGCCGGGATATACGGGCTATTACAAGTTCAACGGCGTCTTCAATGTCGGCGGCGGAATGAAGGACCCGAAAGCTGGTTTTGAACTCAGCTGCCGCGCGGCGGAGGAATGGCTCGGCGGCGTTTCGATCCCATATTATTACGGCGTGGATTTTCAGGCGCTGATCGATCTTGTCGACATGATCGGCGGGATCGACTTTGATCTGGATATCACGGTCCATACATTTGACGGGCGCACGATCTACAAAGGACGCCGTCATCTGGATGGGCAGGGCGTCATGGCATATGTGCGTGCCCGCAAGAGCGCCGGCGGTCTGGATACCAAGCGGACCGCACGGCAGCGGAAGATGCTGATCGCGATCTTTGCGAAGCTGAAGAAAGAAGGAAAGCTTTCGATGATCCCGGATCTCTTAAGGACGATGGGAGACAATGTTTACACGAATACGACACTGTCGCAGACAGCCTCGCTTGTAAACTTTGCAAAGGATATCGAAGCCGACAGTATCAAGCCGTACAGCATTCAGGGATCGATCCACATGAAGTATGACTGGGCGTTCTGCTTTATCGACCAGCAGGCGCGGATCGATATGCTGAAGCAGGTGTACGGGATCGACGCGGAGCCGATCGGCTACAATTCGAGGGAGTACGAACGGTTTCTCCATCAGGAAGGATTCAGAGCGATCCTCTATCAGAATATTACGAAAAAGCTTTTTGCCGCCGTTCATCAGCTTGTTGACGCAGGGGCGATGAGCGAGTCGCAGAAAGTGTTGTATGCACAGTGTTGGAAGGACTATTCGGATCTGCAGAATGCTTTCCGGATCACGGAAGAATGGGTTCAGGCGCATTACGACGGAGAATACACGGATGACGAATCGGCACAGTATGAGGCTTATTGCGAAGTGCTGCAGAGTCTGGAGGAGAAACTGAGGACGTCCGCAAATGCGCTGAACGCCACATTCGGGAATCCGGTCAGGGCCAGATGGGATTATAACGTCAGATACTGGTCGGACAAGGGAAGCGATATCAATGAAGTATACGTGGATTTCCGATGATGTATGCGCAGATACAGTCGGAACAGAAACCGGAGCGTAACAATGGATCAGAAGACAAAAACAAACAATCAGCCTTTACACAGACGGGGATCAAAGACGAGCGCTTTTTTCTCCGTTCTGTTGGGAGTTTATGATTTCGTTGCCGTCTGTACAGCATACTTTGTCGCGCTGTGGCTGCGGTTCGATTTTTCTTTCAATGCAATCAATCCGGAGTATTGGAGCGCGTTTAAAAGCTGCATCCTGTTTTACGGGCTGTTTTCCGTGCTGGTTCTCTGGCTGTTCCGTCTCTATAACAGCCTTTGGAGGTATATCGGCATCCGGGAGCTGACCCGGACGCTTGAAGTATCTCTGCTGCTTTCCGTCGTGCATACGGCTGCGATCACGCTGATCTTTTATCAGACGCTGCCGCATCACCATATGCCGGTTTCCTACTATATCGGCGGCGCGCTGATCCAGGCGATCCTTTTGATCGGCGTACGCGTGTCTTCGCGATTGATTGATCATTGGCACAGGAAGCGGATCATGGGACTTGCAGCGCGGAATCGGGTCATGCTGATCGGCGCGGGAAATGCGGGACAGATGATCCTCAGAGATATGATGCTGAATCCGAGGACCGGGGAAAAGGTCGTCTGCATCATTGACGATGATCCGAAAAAATGGAACCGGTATCTGAACGGCGTTCCGATCGTCGGCGGACGGGAGGATATCCTCGCAAACGCGGAACAGTATCGCATCGACAAGATCTATTTCGCGATTCCGAGCGCGACGGCGGAGCAGAAACGCGATATTTTAACGATCTGCAGCGAGACCGACTGTGAGCTCAAACAACTGCCGGGTATTTATCAGCTGATCTCCGGGCAGGTCACGGTGGGTGCGATGAAAGATGTCGCACCGGAGGATCTTTTAGGACGCGATCCGATCAAGGCCGATCTTTCGGGCGTATACGCATTCATCAACGGCAAGACCGTTCTTGTGACGGGCGGCGGCGGATCCATCGGCAGCGAGCTGTGTCGGCAGATCGCGGCACATCAGCCGAAGCAGTTGATCATCTTTGATGTTTATGAGAATAACGCATACGATATCCAGCAGGAGCTGAAAGACCGCTATCCGGAATTGAATCTGACCGTTCTGATCGGCTCGGTACGCGACAGCCGCAGAATGTTCAAAGTGTTCGACACTTACCGCCCGCAGGTCGTCTATCATGCGGCGGCGCATAAGCATGTTCCCCTGATGGAGGACAGCCCGTGCGAAGCGATCAAGAATAATGTTCTCGGGACGTACAAAACGGCATATGCCGCGATGGTCCACGGCTGTGAGCGGTTCGTATTGATCTCTACGGACAAAGCAGTCAATCCGACCAACGTCATGGGCGCAAGCAAACGTCTGTGCGAGATGATCGTGCAATGCTTCGACGCGAAGATCAAAGCGGGCAAAGCAAATGAGATCCCGCAGCTGTTTACGCATGAGGGCTGCGAGAACGCGGACAAGGACGGCACCGGCAGCGTATTCCGCAAGATCAAAACGGAGTTTGTCGCGGTCCGGTTCGGAAACGTTCTCGGCAGCAACGGTTCAGTGATCCCGCTGTTCAAGAAGCAGATCGAAAAGGGCGGTCCCATAACCGTAACGCACCCGGATGTGATCCGGTACTTCATGACGATCCCCGAAGCGGTAAGCCTCGTGATGCTTGCCGGGACCTACGCAAAGGGCGGGGAAATCTTCGTGCTCGATATGGGCAGCCCGGTCAAGATCGATACGCTTGCCAGAAATCTGATCAAGCAGGCGGGACTGAAGCCGGATGTGGATATTCAGATCAGATATACCGGTCTGCGTCCCGGCGAGAAACTGTACGAAGAAAAACTGATGGCAGCCGAAGGACTGAAAAAGACGGACAACGAACTGATCCATATCGGAGAGCCGATCCCGTTTGATCATGAGCTGCTCTTTAGGAACCTCGGAACGCTGATGAAGGCTGCATACGCTAACGACGATCATATCCGCGAGCTGCTGATCGGCATGGTTCCGACGTATCATCCGGCAAGCAACGGCACGGACAAGCCGTCGATCACGGTGTTCGGCACGGACGCCGAAACGAACAAGGATACGCTGCATGCGGCAGGGTAAGAACAGGCATATCTCGGGGAAAAGAGCGATCGTGCTGATCGTCACTGCCCTGATGTTTGCGTTCATTTTCGTGCAGTCGCTGCTTCCGCAAGGGGTTTCCGCAAAGGAGAGCGCATGGCTGACGGACAGGATTCTGAATCCACTGCTGAAGACATTCGGTATCGGTCCGATATCGCACCGGACGGTACGAAAGATCGCGCACGTTCTGGAGTTTGCCGTCCTGTCCTTTATGCTTACGATCTGTTTTCGCGGACGCATCGTCAACAGCATCGGGATCGGTTTTTCGGCGGCATTTCTGGATGAAAGCCTTCAGCTGCTTTCGGGACGCGGCGCATCCATCGCCGACGTATGGATCGATCTCATAGGCGTTGCGGCCGGTTCGGCATTTGGCTTTTTGCTTTGGATCGTATTCCGCCGGCTTCGCAGCGAAAAGGAATAACGAGTGTCGGATTATGCGAAACGGGAGACCTTTCGCGGTTGCCGATTCATGGTCATTCGCCGAATGACGCAAAGTGATGAAAGGACTCAGGAAAGAAAGGAGTCGGGAGAGAATGATGAACACGTTTGCAGAGGATTCAAGGTTTTCCGGGTTAAAGCCGTTTCCGAAAAAGATCTGGCTTTCCAGCCCCACCATGCACGGAAAAGAACAGTACTGGGTGGATGACGCGATCCTGACAAATTGGGTTTCCACCGTCGGCGCAAATATCAACGAGGTTGAAAAACTGATCGCCGAGAGGATCGGCGTCAAGTATGCCGTCGCGTTGTCCTGCGGCACGGCTGCATTGCACCTTGCGACCAAGCTTGCCGGTGAAAAGCTTTACGGACAGGCGCGTCCGAACGAAGGCACATTGCAGGGGCACAGGGTATTCTGCTCCGACATGACCTTCGATGCTTCCATCAATCCGGTTGCATACGAGGACGGCGAAGCTGTGTTTATCGACACGGAGCCGGACACATGGAATATGTCCCCCGAGGCTTTGGAGAAAGCGTTCGAAATCTACCCGGACGTCAGATTGGTCGTCATCGCGCATCTGTACGGCACACCGGGCAAGATGGAGGAACTGAGGTCGATCTGTGAAAAACACAACGCGCTGATCGTTGAGGATGCCGCGGAATCGCTCGGCGCACAGTATAAGCTGCACGGCGAATGGGTCGAGACCGGAACGCTCGGCAATTATAACTGTATCAGCTTCAACGGGAACAAGATCATCACGGGCAGCGCCGGCGGTATGTTCTTGACGAACAGCAGAGAAGACGCAAACAAGGTTCGTAAATGGTCTACGCAGAGCCGTGAAGCCGCACCGTGGTATCAGCATGAAGAGATCGGCTACAACTATCGTATGAGCAATATCATTGCGGGCGTCGTACGCGGACAGCTTCCGTATCTCGAAGAGCACATTGCGCAGAAGAAAGCGATCTATGAACGCTACAAAGCCGGTCTTGCCGATCTGCCGGTCAGAATGAATCCGTTCGATGCAGACAGGTCCCGGCCGAACTTCTGGCTGTCCTGCATGATCATCGACGAGGACGCCATGGCGCCGCAGGTCCGCGGCGAGCAGGATTATCTCTATCAGTCCGTCTCCGGCAAGAGCAGTCCGCAGGAGATCCTCGACGCGATTGCCGCCTTCAACGCCGAAGGCCGTCCGATCTGGAAACCGATGCACATGCAGCCGATCTATCGGACCCACGCCTTCATCACTGCCGAAGGCAACGGCAGAGGTCGCTCCAACGCCTACATCGCGGGTTCCGGCATCGACGTCGGCGCGGACATCTTCCGCCGCGGTCTTTGCCTGCCCAGCGACAACAAGATTACGCCGGAGCAGCAGGATATCTTGATCGATATCATCCATCGCTGCTTTCGGTAAGAGCGTCCGAACAAAAGAGGTTTCAAGGGAATGAATATTGCGATCATCAGCAACGCGACCAGAGGATTATACAGCTTTCGAAGAGAGCTGATTGAGCTTTTGGCAAAAACGCATAAGGTCACCATCGTTTCTTCCGGCTCCGAGCGCAAAGAGGCGTTCGAGGAAATGGGCTGCAGCTTTATCGAAGTGCCGGTGGACAGGCACGGAACGAATCCGATCAAGGAGTTCAAGCTGGTTAAAACATACGAAAAACTGCTGAAAGAGCTCAAATCCGACGTGGTTCTGACGTACACGATCAAGCCGAACATCTATGCGGGCATGGCGTGCGCGTCCATGGGTATTCCCTATATTGCAAACATCACGGGGCTCGGCACTGCGGTGGAAAACGGCGGTTTGATGCAAAAGATCACGCTTCCCCTGTACAAGTTCGGTTTGCGAAAGGCGAAAAAGGTTTTCTTCCAGAACCAGGCAAACATGGACTTTATGCTGCAGAGAAAGATCGTGAAAGGACCGTATGAGCTGATCCCCGGTTCCGGCGTCAATCTGGATCGCTATCGCGTGCTGGACTATCCGCATGGAGATACCGTTGACTTTACCTATATCGGCCGTGTGATCAAGGAAAAGGGTATCGAGCAGTTCCTTGATGCGGCAAAGGCGATCCGCGCGAAGCATCCGGAGACAAGATTCCACATCTGCGGCAGATGCGATCCGGCATACGAAGCGACGATCGGCGAACTGAACGACAACGGGACCGTGATCTATCATGGCCTGATTGACGACATTGCAGGCATGCATAAGATCTCCGCCTGTACGCTCCATCCGTCCTTTTATCCGGAGGGTATGAGCAACGTCTTGCTCGAATCCTGCGCATGCGGACGCCCGATCATCACGACCGATCGCCCCGGCTGCCGTGAGATCGTGGACGACGGCGTGAACGGCTTTATCGTGAAGCAGCGCGACAGCGCGGATCTGATCGAAAAGGTCGAACGATTCCTGTCGCTCAGCTGGGAGGAACGCCGGCAGATGGGACTTGCGGGAAGAGCCAAGGTCGAAAAAGAATTTGACCGGAATATTGTCATCGATAAATATCTCAAGGAGATCCTTCCGTGAATTATAAAAAGATATTCAGAAGTAAGAGCGCAAGACGCAAGGTCCTGTCCTTTTTGCGCTTTATTCCCGATAAGCCGATGCTGAAGCTTCAGTATCGGATCAAGTGCGGAAGAAAACTCGATCTTAAAAACCCGCGTCGATTCACTGAAAAGCTGCAGTGGTACAAGCTTTACTACAGGAATCCGGTCATGCATCAATGCGCCAATAAGTATGCAGTCCGTGAATATGTGCAAAGCAAAGGACTCGGAGATACGCTGGTTCCTCTGTATGCACATTATGACAGCGCGGAGGATGTCGATTGGGAAGCGCTCCCGAAAAGCTTTGTCATAAAAACGCAGCATGGCGGCGGCGGACTCAGCGTGATGACTGTTCCGGACAAGAG
This sequence comes from Clostridia bacterium, assembly GCA_045576895.1. Lineage (GTDB taxonomy): Bacteria > Bacillota > Clostridia > Christensenellales > CAG-138 > UBA3792. The sequence continues at coordinate 12,312 of JAZNHI010000203.1, forward strand.
TCTCGTTTCCAAAGAGGAAATGGTGCAAAAGCTTGCGTTCAAAAAGACCAAGGTCGGCACAAAAGGCGGCGGCAGAGAATGGGCGTACTGGGGAAACCCGACCGGTATTGTTGTGGAGGAACTGTTGGTCAACCGTGAGAATCCGGAGGCAGGCATCAACGATTACAAGTTTTTCTGCTATAACGGACACGCCAAGTATATTGTCGTGGATGTGGACCGGTATATCGGACATAAGCGTAATTTCTATGATCGTGACTGGAATGATCTGCACGTAACGAGCGATTGTCAGGCGATTGATCGGGAGATCGCACGGCCGGAGAATCTCGATGAAATGCTGAAGGTCGCGGAGAAGCTGTCTGAGGATTTTCCGTACGTTCGTGTCGATCTGTACAGCGTGGACGGAAAGGTGTATTTCGGCGAACTGACATTTTATCCGTGGAGCGGATACGTGCAGTATACGCCGGATGAAGCGGATTTTTGGTTCGGAGAGGATTTTGAACTGAGGAAGTATTGATGAAGATTACAGCAGGTACAAAAACATGGGAATTAGCCCATATCGAATGGATGGACTGGATTTTGTGATGGGTAATCGAAAAGTCGGCGAAAGTGTCATGGTATCTATTTTCGACAAGGAATTTAACAGACTTCCCGTTGTCGGAGAAGGCGACGCGGAGTTTACCGCTGCAGAGAAACCGGAAGGTTTTGAGTCAATGATAACAATTGCCGAAACACTCAGCAGGGATTTTCCGCATGTCAGGGTGGATTTATATAATTTGGACGGAAATATTTTGTTCAGCGAACTTACGTTTTTCAACGCAAGCGGATATATGAAATACATCCCGGATGAATGGGATTATACCTTTGGGAAAGGTTTTACTCTGAGATCTTATCGGTAATTGTTTATTAGTTTTCCATATTTGGAGCAAGTTGTTTGATGATATCGGTTTTGACAATATTATTCGGAATATGCTTACTGGGTATTTTTAAGGACATAAGTCACTTAAATACTTTGGTTGTTTTTGTTATTATCCTTTTTACAATTGCTTTTTTCTTTGATATCACAAACAATAAAAAGTATAGAAAGTATATCATACCGTTAACATTAGGCTATTTTCTGAGAACTGCTTTACTGTTTTATGACGTGTATTCTGGGGACCCGTTTAACTTGCCGTTGGTGGGAGGCGCATTATCCAGTGATCCGTTAAGATTCTATAACACTGCTATTATGTTTTCTCAAGGGCAACCTACCCGATACGGAGGATTCTTTCCCAGAGTATTGGGCTGCCTATTTGCTGTCACCGGTGCATCCAGATTATTGGCAGAGTTTATCGTTTTGCTGTTTTCAATCGCAACAATAGTTGTGTTCATAACAATAATAGATGATCTCAACGTAGAAGATTCAAATGGGAAAAAAGGCGCTTATTTGTTATGCCTTTTGCCAAATTATGCATTTCTGTCCGTTGTGCTCAGAAGAGAAACGATTATCACTTTTTTTGTTGCGCTGTCACTCTTATACTTTTTACGATGGTTTAAAGGTACAGGCGGCGTAAAAGCGTTTGTCATAGCCGTTGTTTTTGTTTTAGGAGCAGCTCTGTTTCATGGCGCAACGGGTTTGATAATCGCAGGATACATCTTTATCATGATGATATACAACCCTCAGAAGAAAAAATACATGCTTGAAACAAAGAATATTGTTTTAGCGGCTGCATTTATAGTGTTGATTGTTTTTATATACAGCAGATACGGAACAGTCTTTTTCGAGAAGCTTGAGAGAAGATTTGAGGCGGAGACGCTATCCTCTACCAGAGACGCAGGAGGATCAAGTTATGCGCGTTTCGTAGGTGATGCAAGTACACCTTTACGAACCATCATTTATGCTGTACCTCGTTTTATGTATTATATGTTTTCTCCGTTCCCATGGCAGTGGAGGGGGATTAATGATGTATTCACTTTTCTCATGAGTTCTTGTGTATATCTCTGGATTATTATCAGATCAATTCGCAGCATTTTTCGTTCATCGAAACAGGATAATAAAGCAATCATGATATCCCTGCTGCTTATTGCATTGGTTATCAGTGCAGCATTTTCCTGGGGTGTTACAAATACGGGAACAGCGACAAGACATCGAGATAAGCTTATTGTCTTTTTTATAGTATTGTTTGTATTATGTGGTAAACAAACGTCTCCGATAAAGGAAATAGAAAGCAATCAGAGACAAAATCAAGGTAGCTAAATGGGGAATAAAACGGTAAAAAACATCGGGATTATACTGGGATGCTCAATTGTGGCAAAGGTGCTTTCTTATATTTGGGAAGCATTGATTGCAGCATACTTAGGAGCGTCCGATCAAGCGGATGCTCTGTATATGGTGACAAGCATCTTCGGTATTCTGTATCCGATTTTGGACCTGGGTATTTGGAAAGTTTTTCTTCCGATCTATAAAACAAAGCTGGTTGAAAAAGACGATCATAAAGCCGAGTATATCGCAAATGTGGCAATCACGTTGTTTTTTATTCTTTCAGCTGCGCTTGTTTTATTCCTGTTGGTATGCGCTAAGCCGCTTGTTGCTATTGTTGCTCCGGGATTTGAAGCGGAAAAGCAGTCCGTTACCGTCCAGTATCTGAGAATTTCAGCACCGACATATTTGCTTATGGCAACCGCCTCGGTCGTAGGTGCGATGCTGCAGAGTCGGGAGAAGTTCCTGGGCAGCCAGATCCGCGAGATCGGAACGCACGCGTCGAAAATCATTTTTGTTTTTGTATGCTTCCGATTCTTGGGCATCTATGCGGCGGTCACGGCAATGATCATCGGCAGCATCTTCAGACTTCTGATCCAGTTGCCTTTTGTCAATTGGAAATGGAAGTTCCGGCCGAATTTCCATTTCAAGGATCCGGACGTTGTGCCCATGCTCAAAGGACTTCCGTCTGTTGCTGTGACGGCGGCA
>JAZNHI010000204.1:0-6339 GCA_045576895.1 Clostridia bacterium
CTTGCCATCGTTCTTTTCTTTGATTTCAGGCGTACCGTCATAAGGCAGCAGATTCAAACGGGCCTGATAGTCCGCCTTCTGCTGCAGTAATTCCTGAATGGTCGAAAACGTGTTGTTTTCCATATTGTCCTCCGATTAGGGAACTATTATAACGTGTACTATATCATAATTTTCCCTAATTTGCAAGTGGGTATTCTGAATCGATTTATCCCCTGTTACTGTGTAAGCAATGAAACCCCCGCATCCTTTATACAGCAGATGCATAAATACACGTGCAAATCGGGGGTATTTGTCAAAGAATCGGTTGATCTTCAAATCAACGACAAATAGGCGCCTTTTTCGTCAAAAGTGCCCTTCCTTCCAAACAAAAACGGGAATACTTCGTCTGCGTGCCTGATGAAAATCTCCCCCGCAACCACAAAAAGTCCCTATTTTAGGGACTTTTTTCATTTCCGACTTCTTCCGGTTTTTACCGCATAATCGGTCTATTTCCAACTTTTTTCCAACTACCTCCTCATTTTGAGGGATTCAGGAGCGTTTTTATCTCTCCTCGGCATACAATCTTTCCAACGCATCGGAGTTATTTTTATCGCTCTCATCGACAAGATGTGCATAGATGTTTACCGTTGTGCTCGGTTTCGCATGGCCTAACCTTCTCGATACCCCGACAATATCCATCCCATTTGCGAGGAGCGTTGTTGCCATCGAATGGCGGAACGCATGAGGATTGATTTTCGGAAGTTCCGGATGCCGGGCATTCAGTTTATCAAGCCACGAATTCACCGAATCGGGATGCATCGCCTTCCCATCATCTTGAGCGAAAAGGAATCCCTCGTTGTGATAGAAATCGCCTTTTGAGAGAATATCCTCCGCTTGCCATACTCGAAGTTCCTTCAGGAGTTTCATCGACTCGGATGGAACGATGATGTATCGATCGGACTTCGAAGTTTTGGGAGTATCGAAACAGATGCCTCTGTCGGGAGTGTACTGAACATTCCTGCAAATATGGATTCGACTCCGCTCGAAGTCCACCGCATCCCACTTGAGGCCGAGAATCTCCCCTCTCCTGCATCCGGTATCCATCATCAGGTTGACGAGCGCTCTCCATTTGATGGGAGCGTCCTCCTCCCGCATCGCCTTCTTGATTGCTCGAATCTCATCGATCCGGAAGAAATGTGCATCCTTATCCTCAACCTTCGGCCGCTCAACCCTATCGGCGGGATTGAAGGAAATCATGCCCTCCCGAACGGCTTGCTCGAGAACCGTATGAATGAGGCGATGATGCTCAAGTATCGTCTTATTCGAGAGCACTCTGCCATTCTTTGCTACTCCCTTTTTCCCGAGCGAGAGATACAAATCGTTGAGCATATCCGGGCGAATCTCCTTCAGTTGAAGATGGCCGATGATATCTGCGTCAATACCACTCCGATCTTGCGCGGCAGCACACGATAACACAACAAAGCCCGACCGTCACGGTCGGGCTTTTCATTCTTGCGAACATTTCACATCGTATTCCGATAATCCTCGCAAATCCCGGTTATTTACCCCGCAGCGCATCTTCCGCCCCGTTCCCCCCGGGTTCGGGCTTCCGTTCACCGGTATTTTCACAGAGAATCCCCGGTTTCATCGTGCATAAACCTTATTCCGCCGGTTCGCACCATTCGGTGAAAGTTTCTTCACCTGCAACTTCCAGGGCAAGATGCGAAAACCACGCATCCGGCGCTGCGCCGTGCCAGTGCTTGACGTTCGCGGGGATATTGACGATATCGCCGGGATGCAGTTCTTGCGGCGCCTTTCCCCATTCCTGATAGTATCCTCTGCCGCCGACGCAGATCAGCATCTGTCCGCCGCCGTTTTTTGCATGATGGATATGCCAGTTGTTGCGGCACCCCGGCTCGAAGGTCACGTTATAAAGCGGCATCTGCGCCGTAGAAAGCGGTGCAAGATAGCTTTGTCCGACGAAGAACTGTCCATACGGATTCGGCTCGCCGATCGGGAAGAAAATCGTGCTCTGAAAACGATCCTTCTCCGTCGGCTCCTCGATCGGATCGTTATAAACCTCCTTTGCAAGGTTGAACGTCGCCCATGCTTTGGGCCAGCCCGCATAGAACGCTGCGTGCGTGACCGCCGCGGCCATTTCCCTTTGGCTGACGCCGTGATTCCTGGCATTTTGAATGTGGTACTTGAGGCTGCTGTCTGTGATGCCCTGTGCCATCAGCGCGATGACGGTGATCAAGCTCCTCGTCTTGAGATCAATATCTTTGTTATTCCAGTTTTCACCGAACAGCACGTCGTCGTTATAGTGGGCAAATTCCGGTGCAAATTCGCCGAGCGCGTTTCTGCCCGCCGTTTGTACGATCTTTTCGCTCATGATAGAATCCTCTCTTTCGCTTTTTTCTCCGTGCGGCTCCGTCAATATCCGAAGATCTCCACGGCTTTTTTCATATTTTTGCGGATCGCGACGCCGAAGGGACAGCGATGTTCGCATGCGCCGCATTGGATGCAGTCCGAACCGTGCGCTTCCAGGACTTTATAGTGTTCCCGCACCGTTTCGGGAACGGCGCCGGACGACACGGCAAGGTTCAAAAACTTCGTCACGTCCGCAACGCTGATCTTCATGGGGCACGGTGCGCAATGAGAGCAGTACATGCAGTGCCCGCTCCAGCTGATCTTCGGGAACGACGCGAACGCCGAAGCATAATCGCGCTCCGCATCCGATGCGGTTTCGTAGGCAATGCATTCCCTGAGCTGTCCCGTTGTATGCGCGCCGCAAAGAACGGTGGCGACGGCGGGACGGGTCAGGCAATAATGAATGCACTGCGCGGGTGTCAGCGCGGCGCCCGCCGGGGAAAGCTCCGCATTCAGAAGATCGCCGCCCGCAAAGCACTTCATCACGGTGATGCCGACGCCCCTGCTTTGACAGACCTCGTACAGACGCTGCCGATCGGGATCCATATTCATATAGGTCTTCTTGTAAACGTCGTCCGCCCACAGATCGTCCACGTTTTCGGTCGGCGGCTGCAGATCGTAAACCGGATTCACGCTGAACATCAGCACCTCGATGTTGCCGCTTTCGACCGCCTTCCGCGCAACGATCGGATTATGCGAACTCAAACCGATATGACGGATCAACCCTTTCGCTTTCAATTCCCTCGCGTAATCCAGGATACCGTTGTCGAGAATCTCCTGCCAGTCCTTTTCCGCGTCGCAATAGTGGATCATTCCAACGTCGATGTAATCTGTCTTCAAAAGGGAGAGCATTTCTGAAAAGCCCTCTTTGACCTCCGCAAGGTTTCGCGTCCGAAGATACTGTCCGTTTTTCCAAACAGAGCAGATATGGGACTGGATCATGATCTTCTCCCGTCTGCCCTCGAGCGCGTTTCCTACTGCGCTGCGCAGTTTCGGATCGGAAGCATACAGATCGAAGTAATTGATCCCCTCCCGCTCCGCAAGATCGAACAGTTCCTTTGTCATAGCACAGTTGTTCTCGGAAAACCCCTCGCAGCCCATGCCGATCTCGCTGACGAGCAGTCCCGTGTTGCCCAATTCCCTGTAACGCATTTATTTACCCCCCTCTCAATTCCTTCCAAACGAATTCGCCTTGAGATCGATCACAACGATCTCCGAATGACATCCGGTCTTGAATCGGAACGTCCAGTTGCTGACGCCGCTCGATACGATAAAATCGGTGTTTTGCCGCTTTTCGTGTCCATAACGCAGGGCGTTTTCGCCGATCCATTCGCCGATATGGTTGATCGGGATGAACTGACCGCCGTGCGTATGCCCGCACAGCACAAGATCCGCGCCCGCCGCCGCTTCGGCATCGAAATCGTACGGCTGGTGATCCAGAAGAATAACGTATCGATCCATATCAACAGACGACAGCAGTTCTTCCGCCGTCATGCGTCCGCCGCTTCTCTGCTCCTCGGATCGATCCTTCCTCCCAACGATGCAAAGACTGTCCCCGACCGAAACCGATGCGTCCTCCAATACGATCACGCCGTTCTGCTCCAGTCTGTTTCTGAGTTCCGCGCTGCTCCAGCCGCGGTTCGATTCGCTGAAATATCCTTTGTCGTGATTGCCGTAGACAAAGAATACGCCTTGCGGTGCGGTGAGCTTTCCCAAGGCGTCGCAGGCGGAAAGCATATCCTGCCGCGAGGTATCGTCGTCCACGAAATCGCCGGTGATCACAACCGCGTCCGGGTGCAGATTGTTGATCCGCTCGATGTGCCGGGTAAACCCCTCTGCATCGAAGGTCGCGCCGATATGCGAATCTGTCATTTGTACGATCCGCAGATCCCGATCCAGTTTATTCGATGCGAAGGAATAGTTCGTTACCCATACATGATGCTCGGCGATCCATCCTCCCGCAAGCCATAATACACAAAGGGCGATCGCTGCGGCACCCGCAAGATACCGTTTCGGGCGTTTCTTTCCGATCTTTTCGACGAGAAATGCCGCAAAATCGCAGATCAGCCAGAAAAGGACGAGATGGATCATGCAGGCGACGGCGTTCATCATGTTCCATGCAAGCCATAAAACCGCAGTCAAAAGAACGAAAAATCCGAAGCACAGCAGGCGCGCAAGCCATTTCCTGCCATGCGCGACCCGCTGCACCGCCGCAAAGTGCGCTGCCCGGAAGGAGATGTACAATAGTCCGCCTGCAAACGCCGCAAGCATCAGCCCGATGATGATCAGCCACATATAGGTTTCCCCGTTGATTCGTGCGTGTTCCATTTTGCTTTCCGATACGACCGAGTATACTGGAAGTCACCATGCCAACGACTTCAAGCAACACGAGTACGGCGAGATCGTCCGGGAAGAAGAACACTCGCAGTTCGCTGCGAAGAACACAAACATCATCGTACCCGCCATATTGCCCGGAAAACCGCGCTTGATAAACGCATACACGCCGCAGATCCGGATTGCACCCGCAAAGATGCAGGCAGCGATACTGTGCCTCGTCAGCAGCGTGACGCCGATCACACGCGCCTGCGCTTTCTCGCTGCCCTCCGGCGAGAGATTTTTCTGTCTTTCAGCGCTTCGCTGCTGTCAATCGGCAACGTCCACATCCGGCACGATCACGATTTCGTAGTCCGGATACATTCCGCAGATTTCTTTGTACATCGTTTCAAGAGCTTCTTTCCGGTCGACGTCGAAGCTCATGACGACGTCGAAACGAGCCGTTTTCTTTTCCGTGTCCGCATAGAAGCCGTGCATCTGCAATGCCCATTCGTGCGACAGGACGGTTTCCTGAACCTTGTTGCGCATTTGCGCTGCTTCGTCGTTCGACGTGTTGTAGGAATACACACCGATACCGGTCAGGATCACGCCGGTCTTTTGATAAACGTCAACCTGAATTTTACGCGTAATACGGTCGACGTCGTCAACGGTCAGCGTGTCCGGCAGTTCCACATGCACGGAGCCGTAGTTCCTGTTCGGTCCGTAATTGAACAGCGTGACGTCGTACGCGCCGAGAACGGATTCTTCCTCACAGATAATCTGTTTCAGCTCCTTCGTGGTCTCCGCATCCTCGCGCTTGCCGATGATGTCGTTCAGCATTTCAATCATCATTTCGACGCCCGCCTTGATGATGAATCCGGCAATCACGACGCCGACGTATGCTTCCAGTGAGACGCCCCAGATCAGATAAACGATCGCCGAAGCAAGCACCGAAGCGGACAGGATCGCATCAAACATGGCGTCCGAGCCGGAGGCAACGAGCGCACCGGAGTTGACCTTTTTACCCTGTTTTTTCACGTACAGACCGAGAATCAGTTTGACAACGATCGCCACCGAGATGATGACGAGCGTTACGGTACCGTATTCGGCGGCTTCCGGGCGGATGATCTTTTTGATCGATTCCACCAATGACGTGATGCCTGCGTAAAGCACGAGCGCGGCGACGATCATGGAACTCAGATATTCAATCCGTCCGTAACCCATCGGGTGTTTTTTGTCAGGTGCCTTTCCGGCCAGTTTTGTGCCAACGATGGTGATCACGGAGGAAAGCGCGTCTGACAGGTTGTTGACTGCGTCGAGCACCACGGCGATCGAATGTGAAAGCAGGCCGACGACCATTTTGAAAGCGACCAGCAGTATATTTGTAAGGATGCCGATGATACTGGTGCGCACTATAGTTTTTTCTCTTGAAGCTATGTTATTGTCCATAAGTGATTTTGGGATATACCCGTTTTAATAAAAATAGTGAAATCATATATAACAATCCCGGCATCGGATGGAATGTCCAACGTCTGCCGGGTGTCTGGTTCTGTGGTGAAAACTAGATCTGTTCGAGTGCCTGAGCAACGTCTTCGATTATGTCATCCACGTTCTCGA
>JAZNHI010000205.1:0-7897 GCA_045576895.1 Clostridia bacterium
GCTCCAGAACGCCCAGTATTCCTCCGGCGTCGGAAACGGATAGAAGCCCGCGGCGATCGCGTTGTGAAACCGGTATCGGGCGATAAAGTCGGAGAAAAACCGCCGGAACCGATCGCCGTCGAGCGTGAACCCCGCGGCGGCCGAAAGCCCCGCGCCTGCGCCGATCAGGATCGCGTCGGCGTCCCGGATCGCGGTTTTCAGCCGGTCGATTGCATGCTCCTGCATCAGGTTCTCCTTTCCCGCAACGCTAAGCGGAACGTATTTACGCTCGAAACTGCGGGACGCCGAGGTCGGCGTCCCCTGCATTTGTGTTTGTGCCGTTATGTGAAGCACGGATTGAAAGCATTTCGGTCTGCACAAAACATCAATCCGTCAGATCCGGCGACATGCGCGGCGGATCTGACTCCTTACATCGGCTGCCGCCCGGTCGCCGAAGGCGATAGGCAGACGGTGAAGAACTCGACGAAAACCTGTTTTCGTCGAAAGCGAAGCGTCAATAATTCTCCGCGTTGACCTCGAAGAACGACTGCGGGTGCGCGCAGGTGGGGCAGACGTCCGGCGCCTTCGTGCCGACGACGATGTGTCCGCAGTTGCGGCATTCCCAGACCTTGACCTCGCTCTTTTCAAAGACCGCGGCGGTCTCGACGTTTTTCAGAAGCGCGCGATAGCGTTCCTCGTGGTGCTTTTCGATCGCGGCGACAAGGCGGAATTTCTCGGCAAGCTCCGCAAAGCCTTCCTCCTCGGCGGTCTTTGCAAAGCCCTCATACATGTCCGTCCACTCGAAGTTCTCGCCGTCGGCGGCAGCCTTGAGGTTTTCGACGGTCGTGCCGATGCCGTTGAGCTCCTTGAACCACAGCTTGGCGTGTTCCTTCTCGTTGTCCGCCGTCTTTAAAAACAGCGCGGCGATCTGCTCATAGCCGTCCTTCTTTGCACGGGATGCAAAGTAGGTATACTTGTTGCGCGCCTGCGATTCGCCCGCAAATGCGGCAAGCAGGTTTTGTTCTGTCTTTGTTCCGGTATACTTGCTCATGAGGTCTCCTTTCATCCGACCGAAGCGTTTACGCTTTCCAAAGCCCGTGCAGGTTGCAGTAGGCATAGACCGCTTCGACCTCGTCGCCCTCGCAGATCCTGAAGCAGACTTCGGGCGCGTCGCCGGGCGCCAGCGCTTTTCTCTGATTGCCGTACTTGGTCTGCAGGGAGACCCATTCGATGTAGTGCTCGGGGAGCATCGGGTGCGCGGCGGCGCCGATCTTCACCTTGACGCAGCCGTCGTTGACTTCGACGACCGGAACGTGCTTTTCAAGCGACGCGTCGGTCGTGCCGGGGACGATCTCCTTCATGGGTTTGCCGCAGCACATGACGGGGACGGGGGTCTTCTTGACGATCGCAATGATCTGTCCGCAGGTTTCACAGCGGTAGAACTTCATTTCCATACCTGTTTCCTCCTTGTGTGATTTCGTAAAAAAGCGCCCCGAAAGGCGCTTTGATCTCAGAAGCTACTGAAGCCGTAGGTGTTGACCATGGCGTCGAGCTTGACGCCTGCCTTGCACTGCGGGCATTCGTGCGCCGGGAAGCTTTCGTAATCCTCCCAGATGTGGTTCGTGTCGCAGATCGAAATGACGGGGTAGCCCGCGCATTCCTTGATGTTGGCGAGGATCGAGCAGATGCCGACCGTTTCGCCGCCGTAGTAGCGGATCGCTTCGATCGCGCCGAGCGCGGTATAGCCCGTGGAAACGGACGCCGCGAGGATGAGCACGTTCTGATGACGGATCATCGGAACGGTGTTGTCGCGGAACAGGAGCTGACTGCCGGTCGTATGCTCGGGCGTGACGACGCAGATCGCGCGGCTTGCGTTCAGGTTCGTGAAGCTCTGCTTGGTGAGCTCGCTCGCCATGCACGCGCCGATGACCTCGGTGCCGTCCAGACAGAGGATCGTGTCGACGAGCGTCGTCGACTTGAACCGGTTCGCCAGATGGATCGCCGCCTCGCGCGCCTCGGGCAGACAGTATTTCGTCATGGTCAGGTCCACATAGTAGTTGATATGGCTGTGACTGGTCGCAAAATGCCCCTTCGCAACACGCAGCGGAAGATTGCTGTTGTTGGGGTTCCGGTATTCCCGCATTTGAATCGCCATCCGATAAGATCCTCCTCTTATTTGCTAAATTATATCATATCAAATTTGATTCCCGGTGTCAACGCTTACTTGTAGCTGTGCAGACCGGGAAGCAGGGTATTGACGCCGATGTAGGTGAACAGCACGCATATAAACCCCGCGACGCCGAAGATCGCGGCGGTCTTGCCGTTCCAGCCTTTGCGGATGCGCAGATGCAGATAGACGAGGTAGATCACCCATGTCACAAGCGCCCACGTCTCCTTGGGGTCCCACGTCCAGTAGCTGCCCCACGCGTTTTCCGCCCAGATCCCGCCGAAGCCGATCGTGACGGTCAGAAACATCATACCGAGCGACACGCAGCGATAGCTGATCGTGTCAAGCTTTTCCTTCTTCGGGATGTGCTGATCCCAGAAGCCGTTCTCCTTCATCTTGTCGCGCAGAAGGAAGATGATCGACAGCACGAACGACACGCCGAACGCGCCGTATGCGACGATGACGGTCGAAACATGGATGCCGAGCCAGCTGCTCCGAAGCGCGGGCATCAGGTTTTTGATGCCGTCCGCGCCGTTCATTGCGATGACCTTGAGCTCGTTCAGCTTCATCAGACCCGCGTGCGCCGCAAGCAGCAGGGTCACGGGCAGGGCGAACGCGCCGAGCACCGGGAAGTTGAATTTCAGAATGAAAATCAGACTGACAAGCGCCAGCGCCCATGAAAACGCGGTGGAAAACTCGTACTGGTTTGCCATCGGAAGCCTGCCCATCCAGATCCCGCGCAGCACGATCGCCGCCGTGTGCACGAGCAGCGCGCCGAACTGCACGCGGATCGCGAGCTTTGAAAGAACCGGCTTTTTGATGCCGACGTACAGGAAATACAGCAGCATCGTGACAAAGTACGCCGCGAGCGTGACCAGGAAGAGAATGCTTTCCGCAGTGATCATTTCCCCGCCTCCTTTCCCTTGCGACCCGCGATCGCCCGGTCGAACTGCTCCGTAAACAGCGGCGCAAGCTTTCTGCTCTTGCCGAAAACCGTCCACGCGCCGGTTTCGTCACGCACCGCCCACAGCGTTTCCGGCACCACGTACAGCGCGCAGAACAGCCCGAGCGCGGTCAGGATCGCGCCGACGAGCACCAGCCACGCGAACGAATCCTTCTTGACGCGCAAAAGCGTATAGTTGAACGGATCGGACAGCGTGAGCGCATACTGCCCGAGGTCGATCGTGCCGTGCGGGGCAAAGTACGATTTACCGACGTCCATGTGCTGCCCGTTGTAGAAGAACAGGATCTGATAGGCGGGGGAGCCGCCGTGATCCGGTTCGTAGCCGTTCAGAAACAGCGAAAGCCCCGGCAGAAAGTCGACCGTCAGCTCCTCGCCGACGCACAGGTCCGCGCTCTCGAACGGCACGCCGTTTTCCGAGATCGTCACGCGGACGGCGTCGCCGCTTGCGGTCTGATAGAATTTCATGCCGCCGAGCACCGCGGGGTGGTTGACGCCGGACGTGCCGCTCTGCCGCTCGCCGGTCTTTGGGTTCGTGACGGTCAGCGCGGTCGTGTATTGCTTGATAAAGCCCGTTTCGGTGCGCTCGATCGTGAAATCGTCGATCGTCATCTCGTACGGCGTGCCCTCGATCGGCTTCGTCTGTCCGGGCGTGCCGTAGACCTCGGTCGAAAACAGCGTCATCTGTCCGAGCGCGTAGCCCAGCACGATCAGCACGATCCCGATGTGGCAGACCCACGCGCCCCAGAACCCGAGGCGGTTGCGGCAGGCAAAGACGGCGTCCCTGCCGTCGGCGGTCGTTTTCACGGTGCGGTAAAAGTGCATGCGCCGGAAGACCGGTTCGGGATCGGCAACGCCGTCCTGCGAGGCGGTCGGTGTTTCGGACATGGCGCGCGCGGGATCCCCGGCGGTTTTCGTCAGAACGAGCAGCGCTTTAACGCGCGTCAGGTTGCACAGCAGCACCGAAAGGCACAGCAACGCAACGAGCGCGACGAACCACCAGCTGTGGAACACGTCGTCCAGATGGAAGGCGAGGATGAACGCCGCCGTGCGCTCGGAATACGAATCCCGCGCCTGCTCAAACAGAGCCCCCTGCGGAACGAGACTTCCGATCATGCACGCGACGGCAACCACGATCAGCAGAATGATCGCGAATTTCATCGACGCGATGAATTTGCAGATTTTCTTCAGGATCTCCATACCTCTGTAAAGAATGCGGCAAAGGAGGGGAAAGCTCCTTTGCCGCAGAATCGGTCGGGAAAGGTCAGTTCGCCTGCAGCAGCGTCATGCCCTGATTGATCAGCTCTTCCGCCGTGTTCAGGCAGCGCGTCGCCAGCTCGGAGTTGTGCGCGCCTTCGGAATTCTCGACGTAGCAGTAGTCGAAGAACCACTGCGCCTTCCGGTAAAGCTCGCGGATCTCATCCAGCTTCGCTTCATCCCACTTGCCGCTCTGGTTCGCCTGAGCCAGCGCCTTCTTGAACTCCATCAGCAGATTGCCCACGCGCGTTTCCTCCGCGGTGATGCGGTTCTGGATGTTCTGCACGAAGGTGATCATCTCGTCCGTGTTCTTCACGCCGAGATCCTTGTGGCAGGTGAGGCAGCTCTCCAGCAGCGTCTTGTCCTTCAGCGGGCTCACGAGCGTGTGGCTGTGGTAGATGTTCTGCGTTTTCGCGTTCTGCACGACCGGCATATGGCAGTCGGCGCAGTTCAGCGTGCCGGCATGCTTGCCGAGCAGCACGGTCTCCATTTCTGGATGCTGCACCTTGAGCATCTTTGCGCCGGTGCTTTCCTGCGTCCAGTCGCTGAAGCCGATCTCGGTGAAGTAGTCATACGTCGCTTCCGGGGTCATGGCGTCGACGGAGCCGTGCGGCATGGTCGTTTCCTTGGTCTCCGGATTGAAGTAGTATTCGATGTGGCACTGCCCGCAGGCAAGGATGCCGGCGTCGATCGTCTTGATGTTCTCGCCGAGCGCCTTGGTGATGTAGCTGTGCGTCACGGTCAGGTTCTCCTTGGGCTCTGTGCCGTTGCCGGGGTTGTTGGCGTGGCAGGTGTAGCAGCTGACGGTCTCGCCGTTGTTCTCCGTGATCTGCGCATAGACCTCGTCGAACGGGCGGGAGTAGACCCCGACGTCCTCGTCGTTCACGAGCTTGGTGAAGTTCGGCGTCTTGCAGGTCAGGCAGTTCGCCATGCCGTGCGGACGCTTGGTCTTCGCAACGTCGGTCAGCGTATAGGAATGCCCGCGCGCGCTGCCGTAGTCCTTTGCAAAGCCGTAGCCCTCGTAGATCTCGATCAGGTACGGATCCAGCTCGAGATAGTCGACGACCTCGTCGTTCTCGGCGTTCTTGCCCCAGGAAACGGCAATGTCCGGATAGATCGCCTTCCAGTCCGAAGCGGTGATCGTGCCGTCATAGCCGGACGCGTTCGGCGCTTCGACCTGCTTGTACTCGATGTCCTCACGCGAAAGCGGAGAGGACTTGTACTTCACGTCATGCCGACCGACGATGCCCGCAAGGAACAGTACGGCGATGATCACGACGACCGCGCCGATGATGAGCTTTGCAGCCTGATTGCGTTTTTCCATGGCTTATGCCTCCTTCCGAACGGGACAGGGCGGGGTGATGACGTGCGACGGGCACTTCTCGACGCACTTGCCGCACTGCGTACACTTCTCGTAATCGACGCGCGCAAGGTTGCCGTCCATATGGATCGCATCGGACTGGCACTGGCGCGTGCACAGCGTACAGCCGATGCAGC
This sequence comes from Clostridia bacterium, assembly GCA_045576895.1. Lineage (GTDB taxonomy): Bacteria > Bacillota > Clostridia > Christensenellales > CAG-138 > UBA3792. The sequence continues at coordinate 5,862 of JAZNHI010000205.1, forward strand.
CCGCGGAGCAGACCTTCTTGACCTGCGGTCCCTTGTCGCGATTCATACACTGCACCGCGACGTGCTTGCTTTCCGGCACGAGCTCGATGAGCCCCTTCGGACAGGTCTTGACGCACAGTCCGCATGCGACGCACAGATTGCGGTTCACGACCGCAACGCCGTCGATCAGCTTGATCGCGCCCTGCGGACAGACGCTCACGCACGAGCCGAGACCCATGCAGCCGTAGTCGCAGTTTTTGAGGTTGATGCCGGCAAGCGCCGCCGAACGGCAGTCGTGGATGCCGACGTAGTTGCCCTGCAGCCCGGAGGCTTCACAGGTGCCCTTGCAGCGGACGAACGCAACCTGACGTTCGAGGATCTCCGCTTCGGCGCCCATGATGCCGCCGATCTTGACCGCGACGGGACCGCCGCCGACGGGGCAGACATTGACCGGCGCTTCGCCGGAGACGATCGCCGCGGCAGCCGCGTCGCAGCCTGCAAAGCCGCACGCGCCGCAGTTGTTGCCGGGGAGGCATTCGCGGACCTCCGCTTCACGCTCGTCGACCGGCACATGGAACTTCTTGCCCGTAAAGACGAGCCCCGCGCCGACGATGATGCCGATGACGGTGATGACGGCGGTGGTGATCAGAATGATGACGGGTGCGCTCATTGTCCTACCCCCTTCAATGCGACTTCGATGACCGGCTGAAGCTCCGCAAAGCCCATGAATGCAATGGACATCAGCGCCGCCGCGAGCATGACGATCGGTGCGCCGCGCACGGGACGCGGGATCGAGGTCTCGTCCACGCGCGAACGGATGCCCGCGAGCAGAACGATCGCGATCGTGTAGCCCAGCGCCGTGCCGAAGCCGGAGAAGACGCTTTCGATGAAGTTGTAGCCGAACTTGTCGATGTTGTCGATCGCAATGCCGAGCACCGCGCAGTTGGTGGTGATCAGCGGCAGATAGATGCCGAGCGCCTTATAGACCGAGGGCGATTTCTTTTTGAGGAACATCTCCACGATCTGCACGAGCGCCGCGATGACGAGGATGAAGATGATCATCTTCATGAAGTCGAGTCCGAGCGGATGCAGAACGAGGCTGTAGAGCGCGCTCGCGACTGCGGACGCAATGGTCATGACGAAGATGACCGCGCCGCCCAGGGACGCCGACGCCTTGATCCTCTGGGAAACGCCGAGGAAGGAGCAGATGCCGAGGAACTGATTGAGAACGACGTTGCTGATCAGCGCGTTCAGGATCACGATCAGAAGCAAGCGGATCATTTCGTTTCCTCCTTTCCTTCTTCACAGCGCATGGAGCAGGTCGCGCAGCAGCCGCTGCAGCCGTCGATTTCGACGAGCTGACGCTGGCGCGTCTTGATGCCGATCGCGTTCATGATGATGATGAACAGCGCAATGACCAGGAACGCTCCCGGCGGCTGGATCATGATGCCGACCGCATATTCCTGCGGGAAGACCGTCAGACCGAACACGGTGCCTGTGCCCAGAAGCTCGCGGACGAGACCCGCAAGCGTCAGCGCGACGGTGAAGCCGAGACCCATGCCGATGCCGTCCATGACGGACAGTCCGGGGGTGTGCTTGTTCGCGTACGCTTCGGCGCGGCCGAGGATGATGCAGTTGACGACGATCAGGTCGATGTAGGTGCCGAGCGCCACGTCGACGGAGGGCAGATATGCCTTGATCAGCAGCTTGACCACCGTAACGAGCGAGGCGACGATGACGATGTACGCGGGAAGACGCACGTCGTCGGGGATCACGTTGCGCATGACGGAGATCAGGAAGTTGGACAGGATCAGAACCGCCAGCGTCGAAAGACCCATGGAGACGCCGTTGATCGCAGCGGTCGAAACCGCCAGCGTCGGGCACATGCCCAGCATCAGCACGAGCGTCGGGTTTTCCTTGATGAGGCCGTTGTACAGCCGTTCGAGATACGGATTTTTCTTCATATTATCTGCCTCCTCCCATGATCACGTTCCGGAAGAAGTCGAGACCCGCGTTGACCGCGTTCAGGACCGCCTTCGAGGTGACGGTCGCGCCGG
>JAZNHI010000206.1:0-6999 GCA_045576895.1 Clostridia bacterium
TATTTTCTTTCCGTAAAATGCCGTAAATCTCGTCGGAGACGCGCAGCCGTGTCTGATAATCCAGCGCGGAGAACGGCTCGTCGAGCAGCAAAAGTTTCGGATCGAACGCCAGCGTGCGAATCAGCGCGACCTTCTGCCGCATGCCGCCGGAAAGCTGCTGCGGCTTATAGGCGCGGAACTCGCCGAGCCCGTAGGTGTCCAGAAGCGCGAACGCGCGCGCCTTGCTTTCCTCGGTAAGCCGGTGCTGCACCTCAAGCCCTAAAAGCACGTTCTTTTCCACGGTGCGGTGGTCCAGAAGATGGTCCCGCTGCAGCATGTAGCCGAGACGCAGGTCTTCTCTGGAAAACCGTACGCTGCCCTCGGTGGGCGGCAGCAGCCCCATGATCAGCGAAAGCACCGTCGTTTTGCCGCAGCCGGACGGACCGACGATCGCCAGGAATTCGCCGTCGTATACGGTCAGGTCAAGATTCTGTATGGCAGCCGTTTCGCCCGCGACCGTATGATAGGCGAGCGAAACGTTCGAAAGCTTCATCAATTCGGATTGCATACCCGATCTCCTTTGATACTGATACGGTATCGTATTCCGTTTTTGCCGGCGGCGTTCCGTCACGCTTTTTGCCCGTTTGGCGTATGATACAGAAAAAAGAGGAGGGGAAGCGTATGCGAAGACGGTGTGAACGGAGCGCAAGGGCAAGGCGGATGCTGGTCGTCGCGTTCGGCGCGGGGATCGCGGCGCTGATCTTTTACTGCGTGCCGTGGTGGGTGTTCCTGCTGATCGGCGTTGCCGCCCTGCTTGCCGCCGGATTTCTGCTGCTGCGGCAATAGTTAACCGAATGTTCACCTTCCGCACGGAAATGTTGTGGTATACTGTATGTTGTAAAGGTATATCGGAGGCGGATATGCGGAAGCTTTGGAAGAACAGACCGATGTGGATCGCGCTGATCGCGATCGTACTTCTGATCGTGCTTGCGGCGTTTACGGCGAACGGCAGAAACGACGCTGCGGGCGACGGTCTGTTTCGCAATGCCGCCGCGCCGGTCTCGGAATTTCTGCATGGCGTGCAGCAGAAGGTCGGCGGCTTCTTTGTCCGCGTCTTTGCGCCGTCCGCACTGCAGGAGGAGAACGAACGGCTGCAGAAGACCGTGCTGGAGCAGCAGATGAAGCTTGCGCTGCTGGACGAGACCGAAAAGGAAAATGCGCGGCTCTCCGAGCTTCTGAACTTTGCGCAGGCGAATCCGAACCTGCATTTTGTGACCGCGTCGGTCATCGGACGCGACAGCAATCCGTACATCGACACGATCACGCTGAACGCGGGCTCGCGCAGCGGCGTCACCGAAAAGATGGCGGTCATCACGGCGGACGGCGTCGTCGGACGCGTTTCCGAGGTCGGACCGAACTGGTGCCGCGTGAAGACGATGTGCGACGAAAAGATGCGCATCAGCGTCATGGTGCAGCGTACGCGCGACGAAGGCATGCTCGGCGGGCTCTATGAGGAGGACGGCGAGCTTCTGGGAACCCTGCTGTACTATCTGCCGGGCAAGGCGGACGTGCGCGCGGGCGACGTGATCCGCACAAGCGGCATCGGCGGGTTCTTCCCGAAGGGACTCTATGTCGGAACGGTCATCGCCGTCAACGATGCGGGCAAGGGCACGCACGACGCGATCGTTTCGATGGACATCGATTTTCTGCATCTCGAAAACGCGCTGATCGTGGTCGGCGTGGATGAGGCGATCGGATGAAGCGGCGGTTGTGGCTCATTCCCGCCGCGCTCCTTGCGGTCTTTCTGGACGCGTTCGTTCTGCCGTTTCTGTCGCAGAACGGCATTCGCCCGCTGTTCACGCTGAGCCTTGCGCTTGCGGCGACGGCGGTCACGAAGGTGCAGGACGGCATCCCGATCGCGCTGTTCGGCGGGCTGCTTTGCGATCTGTTCTGCAATCCGTACATCGGACTGTCCGCGGCGGCGTATCTTGTTGCGGTCGCGATCATGTACGGCTTTGTGCGCAAGGCGGAGAAGGGACGCGCGCTCGTGATCCTGTTCGCCGCCGTCGCTTCGTTTGCGGCGGAGGCGCTGATCTTTATTTTCTCGCTGGCGATCGGCGCGCGGTTTGACGCCGCGCGGCTGCTCAGAGCGACGCTGCCGTCGCTCATTCTGGAATCGCTTCTGGTGTTCCCGCTCTGCGCGGCTTTCCGCAGCCGGGAGAAAGGCAATTCGTTCTTCAGATGAAACGCGGTGAAAAGGGAAAACTGAATACGCGCATCTGGATGCTCGTCGGCATCTTTGTCGTGATGCTCGGCGTTCTTCTGATCTTCCTGGACAAGCTTGCGATCCGCGAGACCGAGGCGTACACGGCGGCGGTACAGCAGACGACCGAGGTCACGACCTACCAGTCCGGCAGCCGCGGCATGATCACCGACCGCAACGGCGTCGTGCTTGCCTACGACGAGACCACCTACAACGTGCTTTTCTATCGCGATCCGAACAACCGCACGCCCGTCGACAGCGCGCGTTACACCTATTCGCTCATGGAGGCGATCCGCATCATCGAAGAGGGCGGGGGAAGCACGATCGACACGTTCTATATCGACATGCTGACCGACGGCACGTTTGAGTACAATTTCCGGACGACGAGCGACAGCGTTGCGGCGTCGCGCAAGCGGAACTTCGTCGACGCCTGCAATTTCTCAAATCCCGATCTGACCGCCGAGGAGGCGTACCGCATCCTGCGCAACTCCTGGTGCATTCCGGACAACATGCCGTTTGACGAGGCGAAGAAGATCATGTCGATCCGGCAGGAGGCTGTCATGAACAGCTACCGCGCGTTCGAGGGCGTGCGCATCGCGTACGACGTATCGCTGGCGGTTGTGACGGAGCTGAACATGGCGAGCGACCGGCTCACCGGCATTCTCACCGAAAAGAGCAGCTATCGCGTATATCCGTACGGGCATACCGCGTCGCACCTCGTCGGCTACCTTTCGAAGCAGGTCACGAAGGACATGACCTCGATCGGCTACCGCTATGAGGACTACGCGGCGTTCGATCCGAAGCAGAAGGAAACGGACAACATGCTCGAGCTCGGCTATTCCTACAACGACCTTGTCGGCGTCGCCGGCGCGGAAAAGTCGATGGAGGCGTACCTGACCCCGCACATCTACGGGCGGCTCGGCGAGACGCGCATCCTGAAGAACAAGCGCGGCGCGATCGTGGAGGTGCTGGATTCAAAGCAGCCGAGCGACGGCATGAACGTGCAGCTGACCATCGATATCGAACTGCAGAAGGTCTGCGAGCAGGCACTTCTGGACAACATTGCGGAAACGCGCAGAAAGCAGGAGCAGCGCATCGATTCCGACCTCGACAAATATCGGAAGCTGACCGACGGCAGGATCGAAAACATCAAGCTTGCCGAGACCGGCGCGGTCATCGTCATGAATGTGAAGACAGGCGAGATCCTTGCGCTGGCGTCCTATCCGGACTACGATCCGAACATGTTCACCGACGGGATCGATTCGGGCGAATACGATCTGCTGTTCGGCAAGGACAGCAACATGCCGACGCTGAACCGTGCGATCGGCATCCGCACGGCGTCCGGCTCGGTGTTCAAGATGGCGACCGGCTTTGCGGGACTGATGGAGGGCAAGCTCACCACAACCGAGATGATCTCCGACCATTCGCCGTACTACTACTTTGTCGACGATCCCACGACGAAGGTCGAGCAGAACGCGCCGAGCTGCTGGACGTCGAACCCGAACCGCCACGCAAACCTGACGCTGTCGCGCGCGCTTACCGTTTCGTGCAATTACTTCTTCTATACGGTCGCCGACCGCGTCGGCATCGAGCGGCTGAACTACTGGGCGGGCAAGCTCGGCATGAAGGATACGACCGGCGTGGAGCTGCCCGGCGAGCTCTCCGTGCAGATCGGCGGACAGAAGGCGCGCTATGACTGCGAAAAACCGCTGTCGCAGCAGACCTCGTCGCTGCCTCGCCTGATCTACAACCGCATCTATACCCTTTTGCGTTCGATCAACGAGCAGAAGGAGCTGCATCTTTCCGACCGGCAGCTGCAGAAATGCGCCGACCGGCTGTTAAGACTCATGGACGGTGAGCAGCGCGAGCGCGGCGCGGAGATCCGTCAGATCCTCAAGGAGGAGATGAACATCCCGGTCGGCGTTTCCTACTCGCACACGAACTGGATCGTTCCGATCTCCACCTGGCTCGAGGAGCTGCGCTGGAAGCCGACGTACACGATTCAGACCGGCATCGGACAGGGCGTTATGCTGGTGACGCCGATCTCGATCATCCGCTACGTTTCGACGATCGCAAACCGCGGCAGCGTCTATCGCGCGACGATCCTGAAGGAGATCGATCGAAACGACGGATCGGTCTACTATCGGAATGAGCCGGAGGAGGTCGATTCGATCTTTGCGCCGGACGTCTTCTGGGATGCGATCCTGGAAGGCATGAAGGGCGTCGTTTCGCCGGAGGACGGCGGCACGGCTTCCTCGGTGTTCTCGATGGCGTTCTCGCAGAAGGGCTATCTTGAGCGCATCAGCGGAAAGACTGGAACGGCGCAGACGGCGGGATCGGCGAAAAACATCGATATCGAAAACACCTGTTGGTTCGCCGCGATCACCCCGCGCGAGGATCCGGAGATCGCGATCGTCGTGTTCATCCCGAACGGACTGTCCGGCAGCTCCGGCGCGGTCGCGGTCGAGGAGATCGTCACCTACTGGTACGAGCGGCAGGAGGCGGAGAACGCGGAGAATGCGGAGAATACGGAGGACGCGGAGGACGCCGGATCGCAGGATGCAACATAAATGCAAAATAGATATGAAAATTTGTTGAACAACGGGGAGAAATGCTTGCGGATCGGCGCGATCCGCGATACACTTTCGGTATGGAAAAGATCAAAACGACAATTTCAAATCTCGTTCGCAGGTGGAACGATCTCGACAGCAGGCGCAAACGTACGGTGCTGACGGCGGCGATGTTTGCCGTCGCCGCGCTGCTGATCGTCATTGCGATCATCATCGGCGTCTCGTCGTGCGCCTGCGCCGGAAAGACGCCGGACGCGGCGGAAACGGTCGCCCCGATCCCCGTGCTGCTGCGCGCGCCGCAGAACGCCGACCGGCAGGCTGGCACGGCGGAAGCGAACAACGCCGACGGCGAAACGGCGGAAAACCTTCCGGAGCTCGAAACGCCGGACGAGCCGCAGAGCGGCGAAACGTCGGACGAACCGAACGGACAGGCAGCCTATGAGACGCTCAAAAAGCACGACAAGGGCGAAGCGGTGACGCAGCTGCAGACCCGGCTGATGGAGCTCGGCTATCTGGAGATCGAGGAACCGACCGACTACTTCGGCAGCTCCACGGAATATGCGGTTTCGCTGTTCCAGCGGCAGCATGAGCTGCAGCAGGACGGCATCGCCGGAGAGCAGACGCAGACGCTGCTGTTCAGCAAGGAAGCCAAGCATTACACGCTGCTGGAGGGCGCGGAGGGACGCGACGTCAAGCTTCTGCAGGAGCAGCTTGTCGAGCTCGGATATCTTGCAAGCGGCGAGGTCGACCGCATCTACGGCGAAAAGACGATCGACGCGGTCAAGGCGTTCCAGAAGCGCAACGGGCTGACGCAGGACGGCAAGGCGGGCGAGAAGACGCTCGAAAAGCTGTTCAGCGACGACGCAAAGATGTCCAAGGCGATGGAGGAAAAGGTCAAGGCGGAGGAAAAGGCGGCAAAGACGACGCCGAAGGCGACGCAGAAATCCGGCTCGAAGACGCAGAAGCCGGGGTCCAAGACCACCCCGAAGCCGACGAAGAAGCCGACGCCGACGCCGAAGAAGGACACCAAGATCGACAAGTTCATCAAGGCGGCGAACTCCAAGATCGGATGTGAGTATGTGCTCGGCGATTCCGGTCCGAAGACGTTCGACTGCTCCGGCTTCGTTACATGGTGCCTCCGGCAGGCGGGCGTTTCTACAAAGCGCCTGAACGCGGAGGGATTCTCGAAGGTCAGCCGGTGGAAAAACATCACCAAGATCAGCGATCTGAAGCGCGGCGACATCCTTTTCTTCAAGAGCGACAGCTCCTCGCGCGTCAGCCATACCGGCATCTATATCGGCAGCAACACGATGATCGACGCGTCGAGCTCGCACGGCAAGGTCGTGAAACGCGCGCTCTCCGCATACTTCAAACGCAACTTCGTCAATGCAAGACGTCCGTGGGAATGATCCCCGCTTTTACGCATTTTTTACAAAAACCGGCAGGAAATTCTGTCGGTTTTTTTGCACAATCCGAAATAATATGCTATAATGACCGTGAAATCAAACATGGGGATAGGATTATGGATACAAAAACGATTATGCAGCAAATCGAACTCGTTCTGAAGCGCGATGCGCAGGTGTCGCTCAAGGAGGCGACGGTGCATCAGCTTCACGCGGCGCTTGCAACGGTCGTCATGGGCGCCATTGCGGACCCGTGGTACGAAAGCCGTCACGCGCACGAACGCACCAGAGCCACCTACTATTTCTCCGCAGAGTTCCTTGTGGGCAGAATGGTGTACAACAATCTGTTTGCGCTCGGGATCCTCGATGAAGTCAAGAAGGAATTCGAAGAACGTGGTCTCGATCTGGCGGTGTTTGAAGATATCGAAGACGCGGCGCTCGGAAACGGGGGCCTCGGCCGCCTTGCCGCGTGCTTCCTCGATTCCGCGGCGACGATGAATCTGCCGCTCGACGGGTACGGCATCCGCTATAAGTACGGTCTCTTCAAGCAGACCTTCACGAACGGCTTCCAGACCGAGAGCGCGGACGACTGGCAGCGCTTCGGCGATCCGTGGAGCCGCCGCCGCGACACGCATGAGGTGCCCGTGCACTTCTCCGATTCGACCGTGCGCGCCGTCCCGTACGACATGCCGATCATCGGCTACCACACCGACAACATCGGCACGCTTCGTCTCTGGCAGAGCGAAGCGGTGCAGGACTTCGACTTTGAAAAGTTCAACAACCA
>JAZNHI010000207.1:0-7206 GCA_045576895.1 Clostridia bacterium
GGGATGAAACGATCTGTCCCGTGTACGCCTATCGCGACAGGCGCACGGAAGCGGTGATCGACCGTGTCCATGCGTGCATGCCGTTTTGCGAACAAGTCGGAGGCCAAGCGGTCTTAGGAAGACAAGGATTTGGTTCAACTCCTTGGCTCACAGAACGACATGGCTACGATCCGACTTGGGATGAAACGATCTGTCCCGTGTACGCCTATCGCGACAGGCGCACGGAAGCGGTGATCGACCGTGTCCATGCGTGCATGCCGTTTTGCGAACTGTACCGCCGCACCGGCATTCAGTTTCAGTCGTTCAATACGGTCTATCAGCTCTTTGCGGATAGGGAAGCGGGGCGACTTGAAACAGCGACGGATTTTCTGATGATTCCGGAATATCTGATGTACCGGCTCTGCGGTGTGAAAAGTCACGAGTACACCAACGCCACCACGACCGGCATGGTGAACGCAGAGACGGGGGAATATGATCCGGAAATCATAGATGCATTGAACCTGCCGAAGCATTTGTTCCATCCCCTGCAGCAGCCGGGAACGGAAATCGGCGTGTATGAGGGAATCAAGGTCGTCCTGTGCGCCACGCACGACACGGGCAGCGCGGTCGAGGGGATCCCGATGGACGCGCCTGTGTGTCATTCTGAGAAGCGAAGCGCCGAAGAATCCGAAAAGATCCTTCGCGATGCTCAGGATGACACATGCGGAAGCCCCTACATCTCCTCCGGTACATGGAGCTTGCTCGGCGTCAAGACGGAAAAGCCGCTGACCGACGAAGCGAGCGAAGCGGCCAACTGGTCCAACGAGGGCGGCGTGGGCTATAACCGGTACCAAAAGAACATCATGGGCATGTGGCTCGTAAACCGCCTGCGTACCGAACTGTGCCCCGAAACGCCGTGGAGCGAGATCACGGCGGAGGCTGAGACGAGTACATTCGATGAAACGGTTGACGCCAACGCTGCGGCATTCCTTGCGCCGGAATCCATGCAAGCCGCGTTCGATTCTGCGCTGCACACAAAGCCGCAGTCCGCGGGAGATTACTTCCGTTGCGCGTACCGTTCGCTGGCATTGTCCTACAAACAGGCGATCGAAGAACTGGAGCGCAACACCGGCAAGACCTACGACAAGCTTTACATCGTCGGCGGCGGCGCAAAGAACGGCTTTTTGAACCGCCTGACCGAAGAAGCGACCGGAAAAACGGTGCTCGCCCTGCCGATCGAGGCAACAGCGCTCGGAAATCTCAAAGCACAAATGGGGGCAAACAACCCCTCAGCCTTCTGTCGCTGAGTGCTCCGCTGCGAGAAGACAGAAGCAACTTGCCTCCCCTGTGTAAGGGGAGATGGCAGGCGAAGCCTGACGGAAGGGTTGCACATGAATTGCGCCGACGCGCAGGATGACAAATCGGGGTGAGCGCGGTGCTTCCGGTGTCATCCTGAGGAGCAAGCCGAAGGATCCCGGAACGGAGCAGGATGGAAACGCACCCAAAAGCCTTCCCCCTTCTGTGGGGAAGGTGTCGCCGAAGGCGACGGATGAGGAGAATACGCAGAAAAGCGCTGAGCTTTTCGCGGATCAATGAATTGCGCCGACGCGTATGAATTGACGCCTGCGGCGTCGTCAAGAATAGAACGGAGGAAGGAATATGAGCTATACGGAAGCAAAGAACGCATATGCCGCCTACGGCGTGGACGTCGAAAACGCCATCGAGACACTTAAGAACGTGCCGGTTTCCCTGCATTGCTGGCAGGGTGACGACGTGCGCGGGTTCGACACCGACCCGAATAAGCCCCTGACCGGCGGCATTCAGACGACCGGCAATTATCCGGGCAGAGCGCGCACGCCCGACGAGCTGATGCAGGACCTCGACAAGGTTTTGAGCCTGATCCCCGGCAAGCCGAAGATGAATCTGCACGCAAGCTATGCGATCTTCGAGGACGGCGCATGGGCGGACCGCGACAAGCTGGAGCCGAAGCACTTTGAGAAGTGGGTGCAGTTCTGTAAGGAGCGGGGGCTCGGATGCGATTTCAATCCGACGTTTTTCTCCCATCCGAACTGCGATCCGCTGACGCTGTCCAGTCCGAACGCGGACACGCGCAAGTTCTGGATCGAGCACGGCAAGGCGTGCATCCACATTTCGTCCTATCTTGCGGAAAACTTAGGCGAGCCCTGTGTGATGAACATTTGGACCGGCGATGGCTTCAAGGACATCCCTGCCGATCGCATGGGACCGCGTATGCGCTATCGCGAGAGTATTGACGAAATCCTTTCCGAGTCGTATGATTTTACCAAGGTCAAGCCGTGCATCGAATCGAAGGTCTTCGGCATCGGCGTGGAGGCGTACACCGTCGGCAGCGGCGAGTTTGCGCTTTCCTACGCCGCGATGAACCGGAATAAGTGCATTCCGCTGATGGACAACGGACACTACCATCCGACCGAAGTCGTCTCGGATAAGATCCCCGCGCTGCTCGCGTTCTTCCCGGAGATCGCGCTGCATGTCACGCGTCCGATCCGCTGGGATTCCGATCATGTGGTTTTGTTCGACGACGAAACGAGGGAGATCGCGCGCGAGATCGTGCGCTGCGGGATCGACCGCGTGCATATCGCGCTCGACTATTTCGATGCCAGCATCAACCGCATCTCGGCATGGGTCACCGGTTTCCGCAATGTGCAGAAGGCGCTGCTGTTTGCGCTTTTGCAGCCGAACGCCGAACTGAAGACGCTGCAGGATTCCGGCAATTTCAGCAAGCTCATGGCGATGCAGGAGGAGCTCAAAACCCTGCCCTTCGGCGAGGTTTGGAACGAATACTGCCGCCGGTGCAGCCGTCCGGTCGACGGCGCATGGTATCCGGAGATCGAGCAGTACGAAAAGCAGGTTCTGGCAACAAGGAAATGACGCGAGCGACGGACAACCCCTCAGTCGGCATACGCCGACAGCTCCCCTTGCGCAGGGGAGCCAAGGGATTGAACACATCTTGCGTATCTTGTACGTATGCATCGATTTATGAATCCGAGCATGCTAAAACGCTTGCCTCCCCTGTGTAAGGGGCGGTGGCAGCCGAAGCGAAGCAAGGCTGTCGGAAGGGGTGTCAACGAATTGCGCTGACGCGCATGAAAGGAATAGAACTATGAAAAACATTCTGAACGCACCGTTTCTGATCGAAATGATCCGCACGACGACGAACATGTACAACCACGGCTGGGACGAGCGCAACGGCGGCAACATCAGCATGCTGCTGGACGAAGCGGAGGTCCGGAAATATCTGGATTTTCCCGCGATCGTCCGCACGATCCCGACGGGCTTTAAAACACCGGAGCTTGACGGCAGAATCTTCCTTGTGACCGGCACCGGCAAGTATTTCAAGAACGTGCAGTACGATCCCGCAAAAAACCTCGGCATTGTCCGCCTTGCGAACGACGGCACGGAAGCGGAGGTCCTTTGGGGCTTCGCGGACGGCGGCAAGTTCACCTCGGAGTTTCCGGCGCATATGATGAGCCACGTCGCGCGCATGCGGGTGAACCCCGAAAACCGCGTGGTCATGCACTGCCATCCGGCGAACCTTCTTGCCATGACCTATGTGCACGATCTCGACGAACGCGCTTTTACGCGCACGCTCTGGCAGATGTGCACCGAATGCATCGTAGTCTTCCCGGACGGCGTCAATGTGCTGCCGTGGATGCTCTGCGGCACGAACGAGATCGGCGAGGCTACCGCAAGAAAGATGGAGACCGCGCGCCTTGTCGTCTGGGCGCAGCACGGCATTTACGGCGCGGGCAAGGACCTTGACGAAACCTTCGGGCTCATCGAGACCGCCGAAAAGGCGGCGGAGATCTGGATGAAGATTGCGCATCTGTCGCTTAAAAACACGATCACCGACGAGCAGATGCACCTGCTCGAAGCCCACTTCGGCGTGAAGGCAAGGGAAGGGTATCTTGCATAAATGAATACAGTCCGAAAGCCCGCATTACGGCGGGCTTTTCCATTCCGGAAAATGCCAATACAATGACCGCTCCAAGAAAAAGAGGGTGACGGATCGGGCACACCGGCATTCATCTGGGGCACAGCACAGCGCTTGAAACAGAGGAACGGGGGAATTGATATGATCGGATTCCGTGCCCCTTGCGAAGCATTGCGGGGAAAGCGGCAAGGGATCGGAGAAAAATGCAAAATGACTGACTTATTTTCCCGGTTTATATAGACAGCAGCGCGAAAATGTGGTAAAAATATACTATGCAGATGATCTGCAGCCCGGTGAAAAGCGTTCCCGGAAACAGGAAAGGAGACCTCCATGAAAACATTCAGATCGTTTCTCGCAGCATTGCTTGTACTCTGTCTCGTCTTCACACTGACGCCCGCAGCCGCCTCTGCGACCGAGCAGGAACCGGAACTCACACGCGGCATTCAGAACAGCATCATCATCGACATCGATTCGACCGGCGGCTATGAGGGCGATTACGTCGTGATCTACAACCCCGCGACGTCGTCTTCCACGTCCTACTCCACCGGCACGCTGACCGGGCTCATCGAGACAACCATCGAGCCGAACGCCAGCACGTTCCCGATCCAGAGCGCGATGAATCCGGAAAAGCCGATGTACAAGATCGACATCGACTCTGCATTGAAGGCGCAGGCGCAGTCCGAAGTACAGTCGGTCACGCCGCAGGACCCGGTCAAGGCATCCTACAGCGTCGGCGACAACAAGACCTTCCGGATCCTGCAGCAGTATTCTCCGACCGGCAGTTCCAGCGTGTCGTTTGAATGCCTCTACGTCGGCCAGCACTGCTACATCTGGACGCCGGTCTCCTCCTCCAACAATACCTATCCTTTGGATGAGATCGATTCCACCTATGCGAAACTGGCGGCGGACGAGTTCGACTCGAAGTTCGATCTCATGCAGTCCTCCTTCGGCAACCACACCAACGGCAGCTCCGGCGACGGCAAGCTGCACATGCTGTATTACAACATCAACGACGGATGGCAGCCCGGTCAGGGCTATGTTGCCGGCTTCTTCTATCAGGTGGACATCTCCAACAACGGTCTCCCGATTCTGAACATCGACACCTACCCGGGCGTCTACTACAAGAATTCCGCCGGTACCGAATACAAGCGGATGGACGATACCTATAACACCATGGTGCACGAGTATCAGCATCTGATCAACTATTCCAACACCAGCAGCATGAGCACCTGGCTCAACGAGTGCTTCTCCGCCGCGGCGGAAGAGATCTGCTACCCCGGCAGCTCGGTCGTGGGCCGCATCCAGTCCTGGGAGGAATATTACTATTCCGACAACAACGACTGGCTGAATCCGCCGAAAGAGTTCATGTATGATTCCGCGAACAGCCTCCACACGGGCTTTTCAATGTACAACTGGGACAACGATCTTGACAACAACGCGATCCTTGCGCTGTACTCGCAGGTCTCCTTCTTTGCCCAGTATCTGTTCACCCGCTTCGGCAACGCGATTTATAAGCAGATCTCGAACAAGTATTCCTCAAGCGAAACGTCCGCCATCACCAGCGCGACTGGTGTGAACTGTGCGGATCTGGTCCGCGACTTCCGCGTCGCCGTGACCGCCAACGCCGCACAGAACCAGTATAACGGCATCTACGGCTTCAAGGTGCAGGACGGCTACGATCCGACCCAGTACAACAACGTCGAAAATCCGTGGAGCCTTCTGGGACCGGTCATCTTTACCGGCAGCAGCTGCTCGATCAAGGGCGGCGGCGCGATCACGGTCAAGCCGGTCAACGGCGTCTATAACCCGCCGTCCGGCGCAAGCAGCAACCTGAAGTATATCGGCATCAAGCTCGCTTCTCCGTATACGGTCACCGCGGTCTCGAACAACGATGCGTGGGGCACGGTCTCCGTTGACGGCATCAAGATCACCGCAACGCCCGCAACCGGCTACTACGTCTCCGGCTATGAGGTCATAAGCGGCACCGCGACCGCGACGGTCAGCGGAAATATCATCACCGTCACGCCGGAAAGCGACTGTACGATCCGCGTCATCTTTGCGGCAAAGCCCAGCTACACCGTCAGCTTCGTCGCCGCCGGCAGCAGCGAAGACAGTCAGACCGCCTATGACGGCGACGCGATCACGCTGCCGAGCTCCGTCAGCGTCAACGCGGAGGGCTGGACGTTCTCCGGCTGGACGGACACGGAGGTTCCGAACGAAACGACGCTGAAGCCCGGTTTCCTTGCACCCGGCGCAAGCTACACCGTCACCGCGAACACGACGCTGTACGCGCTCTATACCCGCGTGGAGGAGGGCGCAGGAGATGTCGGCTATGAGCTGGTTTCCAACGCGCCGACCGACTGGACCGGCAACTACGTCATCACCTACGGCACCGACACGGGCATGTACGTGATGACGGGCGTCACGCCGAGCTCCAACGGCGCGCAGATCGAAAGCGCCGCCAACGCAACCACCTATGCGAACGCAGGCGTTTCGCTTTCGGGCTCTGTCCTCAGCAACGTCGCGAACAGCTACATCTTTAAGCTCGCGAAGCACGGCAATTACTATTCCATCCAGAGCGCGTCGACTGACGCGTACGTCGGCGAGGACTCCTCCTCGTATCTGGCGGGTTACACGAGCTATACGTCCGGCAACTGCGACTGGACGCCCGGCACGCTGGACAACGCCAGCAGCGCGACTCACGCCAACAACGGCAGCTATCCGCTCCTCGGCTTCAGCTCCGGCAGCGGGTACTTCTGGTCCGGCAGCACATCGAGCGGCGCGTCTGCCGCAAAGAACGTCCGCTTCTGGAGAGAGAACGGCGGCGACCTGACCTACTACACCACCAGCCCGGTCGCGCCGCATACGCACACCTACGGCGATTGGACCTCGAACAATGACGGCACGCACAGCCATTCCTGCACCGAGTGCGGCGACATCGTCACCGAAGCCTGCACCTATAACGACGTCGTGACCGCGCCGACGCAGACCGAACAGGGCTACACGACGCACATCTGCACCGTCTGCGGCTACTCCTTCGTGGACAGCTACACCGATGCTCTGGGCTACACGGTGACCTTCTCCACGCCGAACGGCGTCACAGCGCCCGCCGCCATGAACTGCCAGGCAGGCGCCTCCATCACGCTCCCGACCGTCACCGCGCCCGCGGGATATACCTTCCTCGGCTGGGTCACGGAGGATTACAACAACGTCGCAACGCTGCCCACGGTTCTGACCGGCAGCTACAGCGCGAC
>JAZNHI010000208.1:0-2701 GCA_045576895.1 Clostridia bacterium
CCTGCTCGATCTCGTTGCCGTAGAGATTGTAGTTCCCGTTGCCGATCAGTGCCGGGACCGTGAACGCCGTGATCGCCGGGACGAACACCATCGTGATGCCCGAAACGATGCCCGGCACCGAAAGCGGCAGCACGACGCGGACGAAGGTCTTCACACCGTCCGCGCCGAGATCGCGCGACGCCTCCAAAAGGCTCTTGTCAAGCTTACTGAGCGTATTATAGAGCGGCATCACCATGAACGGCAGAAAGTCATAGACCAGCACCATCAGCACGGCGCCCGCCGTTCCGGTCAGCGTTGTGCTGCTCCCGAGGATGCTCGGCAGCGCATACTCGAGGATCGCGCGCCACGCATAGGTGCGCAGCACGAAGTTCATCCACATCGGCACGAAGAACAGAACCGAGATAAACCCCGCGACCGACTTCTTCATATTCGACAGAATGTACGCGATCGGATAGCCCAGAAGCAAACAGATCGCCGTCGTGCCGAACGCGATCTCCACGCTTAAGAGCAGCACGCGCCATTTCTGACCGTCCGAAAGCGTCTCCCAGCATTTTCTGAACGTCCAAGTCCCGTCCACGTTGAACGCGTAGTAGAAGATGAACACCATCGGCACCACGATGAACAGGACCATCCATACGATATACGGAAAAGCAAAGTATTTTCGCTTCATGCCCCTGCCCTCTTACTCCTCACGCGTGACGCCTTCGGTCTTTTCGGGTTCTTCGTCCGCCTCATCGTCCTTCTTGGTCAGCTCCATCTTGTCGGGATCGACCAGGATGCCGACCTCCTCGCCGTCCTCCATGAAATCGTCGGAATGCGCGATCCAGTCGTTCTCCTCGCAGGAGATCGTGACCTCATAGTGCGTGCCGAGGAACATGCACGCCTTGATCGTGCCGGTGAGCTTCGCGTCCTGCGGGGCGACGAGCCGTACGTTTTCGGGCGCGATGCGCACGATGGCGATCTCCTTGTTCTCGTAGCCCTCCAGCCCTTCGCACGGGAACGCCACGTCGTCGATGTAGATCGCGTTCTCGCTCGGCCAGGTCTCTGCGTCGAAGATATTGTTCGCGCGGGTCTTTTTCATAATATGGATCGCATCGGGCAGGATCTGAATGCCGACCTTCTGTCCGACCGGCGCAAAGTCGGTGGTGTGCACGACCCATTCATAGCCGCCGCAGTCCACGCAGATCTCATAGTGCACGCCCATGAACACGACCGAGGCGACCGTGCCGGAGACCTTTGACTTCTCCGGCGGAACGATGTCGATGTCCTCCGGACGGACGACCGCGTCGACCTCGACGTTCCTGCCGAAGCCCGCGTCCACGCAGCGGTACACGACGCCGTTCATGCGGACCTTGTAGTCCTCGAGCATGAGACCCGGGACGATATTGCTCTCGCCGATGAAGTCCGCAACGAACGGGTTCTTCGGCTCGTTGTAGATATCGGTCGGCTTGCCGATCTGCTGAATGACGCCGTCCTTCATGACGACGATCGTGTCGGACATCGTCAGCGCTTCTTCCTGATCGTGCGTGACGTAGATGAACGTGATGCCGAGCTGCCGCTGCATGCGCTTGAGCTCCACCTGCATCTCCTGCCGGAGCTTCAGGTCCAAAGCGCCGAGCGGTTCGTCAAGCAAAAGGACCTTCGGCTCGTTGACGAGCGCGCGGGCGATCGCAACGCGCTGCTGCTGACCGCCGGACAGCTGATCGATCCAGCGCTTGCCGTAGCCTTCGAGGTTGACGAGCTTCAGCATCTTCTCGACCTTTTCCTCGATCACGGGCTTCGACGTCTTCTTGATCTTCAGACCGAACGCGATGTTGTCGTGCACGTTAAGGTGCGGGAACAGCGCGTACTTCTGGAAGACCGTGTTGATCTCGCGCTTGTGCGGCGGGACCTTCGCGATATCGACACCGTTCATCTTGATCATGCCGGAGGACGGCGTGATGAACCCCGCGATGCACCGGAGAAGCGTCGTCTTGCCGCAGCCGGACGGTCCCAGCAGTGTTAAAAATTCGCCGTCGTTGATGTACAGATTGACGTGATCCAGCGCCACGTCCCCATTGTAATCCTTGCTGATGTCGATCAGCTCGATCAGATGCCTGCTATCCATGAATCCCCCTTAAAATGACGGCGGCGTGCTGATCCACAGCACCTTCGCCGGTGTTTTTCCGCTGTTGAAAAGACAGTGCACGCCCTGCGGGTGCAGATAGAAGCTGTCGCCCTTTCTGACGCGGTATTTCGCGTCGCCGTCGACGAGCGTGACCGTGCCGGACAGGACCAGTCCGAATTCCTCGCCCTCGTGCGGATCGAGCTCCTCCGTCTGCCCGCCGGGACGGATCGTGACGAGGATCGGCTCCAAAGCGTTCTTCTGCGCGTTCGGAACCAGCCAGCGAATGACGTTGCCCGTCTCGTCGTCCTCCTTCTCGAACGTGTCGTCCGGCGTGAACACCACGCGCGCGTCCGAGCGGTCGTTGAAGAACGCGGAAATATCGGTCCCGAGCGCTTCCAGGATGTCCATCAGCGTCGCGATCGAAGGAGACGTGATGTCGTTCTCCAGCTGCGAGATGAAGCCTTTGGTGAGCTCGGTACGCGCCGCAAGCTCCTCCTGCGTCAGCCCGAGTTTCACGCGAAGCCTTCGAAGCTTTCTCCCGATCTCCGGTCTGCCCGTTTCCATCGTGTCTATCCTTTCTAAACTTTAAGTTTA
>JAZNHI010000209.1:0-8839 GCA_045576895.1 Clostridia bacterium
GATTTCAGAGACGACGTGAACCGCGAAACGTAGCACCCGTTATACTCGGTGATCAGATCGATCGCCTTGATCACGCCGGTGTCGCCGTTCGTGCCGTGCACGCGCAGAAAGCTCGTGTTGAGATAGTCGAACGCCTTTTCAAAGTACGGCACCGCGTCGATGTGCATCTTCCACGGCGTCCGGTCCGGATAGCCCGGGATCTCGGTGATATAGGTCTGCTCCCATACGGGATCGGCGACGATATAGCGCCCGTAGACCCACTGGTAGCGATAGAGGAACCGTTCTTCGCTGCCGAAAAACGCCTTCGCCTCCTTATAGGAATCGGTGAAATTGTCCTTCGTGATGGTCTCCCATTCGTCGCCCAGGATATAGAACGAGCAGCGGAACACCTCCACCGCGCGCGAGCCGCTGACGGATGCGCTGATCTTCATCGTGTGCCAGCCGACGAGCAGCTCGGAAAGGTCCGTGAGCATCGAAAGCGACGCGCCCTCGTCCGTTGCGGGATCGATCAGGGAGTATACGCCCGTCCTGTGCTGCTTGCAGTGGACCGATTTCCGGTAGGGATAGGGGGCTTTGCCGTTGTGCGAGCAGGAGATCGACACGTTCACGCTGTCGAGCGGATAATTCGAGTAGACCGTTCCGCCGAACGCGACGTCCTCGCCGAGCTTCAGGATCGCGCCGTTTTCGGGCAGGGGATTGTCCGCGTCCTCGCGGAAGGTCAGGGCGAGATCCGGCGGCGGCGTCGCGGCAAGCGACAGGGAGACGGAGCCTTCCTCGATCAGCTCGATGTCTTCTGCGACCTCATTGGAATCGGGATGTTCGGCGCACGCCGGCTCGGCGGGACGCGAAAGCACGGCGATCAGGAATACGATCGCGCAGAGAAGTACGCCGGCAAGGACGCCGATCAGGATCGTCTGTTTTTTGCTCCAAGCGGGAAGTTTCAATGGGATTCCTTTCAAGGGCGTTCGCCCGGTCATTCGATACCCTATTATAACATTTGTTTTTTACAAGTTTGTCAACAGTGTGTGAACAATCGGACGGCGAAAAAGAATTTACAAAAAAACACCCGTCCGGACCGAACGGGTGTTTTTCGAATGAATCTTTATGCTTCGACCTTCACGACGGGCGCTTCGGGCGCGTTCTTCTTGATGCTCTCGATGCCTTTCAAACAGCTTGCCTTTGCCTTGTAGCTTTCGCCGGTTGCGATGATTTCGCCGTTTTTCGCCTTCAGACGGAAGCGGAATTCACCCGCCTTGTCCTTATAGACTTCAAACTTCGGATGCTTCTTTGCTTCGAAGCCCGGGACGGTCTGATCCTCGACTTCGCCGAGGCAGGACTTTCTGACGCTTTCAATGCCGTTCATGCAGGCGTTTTCCGTGGTGTAGACCTCGCTGACCGCGATGATTTCGCCGTTGCCGGCCTTCAGATTGAACTTGATACCGGACTTTACTTCTTTGACTTCAAACTTTCCCATGATCATGTTCCTTTCCGCATTTCGATATTTTGACGGACTGACGGCCCGCCGCGTGCATGTTCATTCGGAACGGGGCTTGTGCCCGTTTCCGATTTAAGTATAAACCCGACCGGAACCGATGTCAAGTCAAACGGGCACAAAATATAGGATCCTTTCGACGCCGTTCGCGCTGCAAACCGTCCCTGCACAATGCCGTTCTGACCACTTGATATTGCGTTCGGAAAAGAGTATAATACAATTACTTAAATTGTGCTGAATATCGGAGCACGCCGGATCCGGAGGTTTTCATGGAGAAGCTGTCAGATTATATCCGCTGGATCGGGGATCTCGATTTCCGCGCCTACCCGTTTCGGGACGCGGACGCGCTGGTCCTCAGCAGCATCGTATATTTCGATCTCAAGCCGGTGTTTGCCGACGGGCGGGCGGAGCACACCGTTTCCGACTGTCTTCCGATGATCGAGGCGGGCGAGGCGAAGCTCATGATCACGGGCGGCGATCTCGGCAACCGGGAGATCTTCGAGGCGGCGGCGCGTTCCGCGCGCTTCGGCAGCATCCGCATCACCGATTACGAGGACGTCTTTCTGCCCGCGGTGCCCGTGCAGTTCACGGCGGTGACGCTGCGCGCGCCGGATTTTTCGTTCATTGCGTATCGCGGCACGGACGCGTCGATTGCGGGCTGGCGCGAAAGCTGCATGATTTCGTTCACCCTCACGGAGGCGCAGCAGCGCGCGCTTGCCTATGCCGAACGCGTGATCGACGACGGCGCGTGGTATATCGCCGGGCATTCGAAGGGCGCGAACGCGGCGCAGTATGCCGCATGCCTGCTTTCCGACGAAAAATGGGAAAAGGTACGGCACGTATATCTGCTTGACGGTCCGGGTTTCTGTCCGGAGGTGATGGATCCCGCGCTGGATCGGCGGATCGACGCAAAGACGACGCGCATCATCCCTGAGTTCGACGTCATCGGCATGCTGTTCGAGCCGAAGATCACGGACACGAGGATCGTACATTCCAGCCAGAGCGGGATCATGCAGCATTCGCTCGCTTCCTGGATGATCGAGTACGGAGAACTTGCAACCGCGGAACAGAACGATCCGCTGAGCGAACGGATCAATCATCTGATGAACGACTGGGTCGAGAGCATCCCGCAGGAGGACCGCGCGGTCTTCTTCAACGAGCTGTTCGACGCGCTGAGCGCGGACGGCACGGTCACGCTCGAGGAGCTCGATCTCGACCGGCTGCAGTCGGTGCTGATCCGCTTGACCGGCGTCAGTGCAACGACAAGGAAGACGTTTGCAAAGCTGCCGAACAAGCTCTTGTTCGAGGACGCGATCCCGCCGCTGCCCGAAACAAAGACCGAAAAGCTCAGGCGCATCTTTTCCGATCTGCGCGTGCAGGGCGTCGGGCTGATCCTCGGAGGCGTGATCCTCTTCTTCCTGTCCGGCGTTCTGTTCGAGCTGACGGCCGTCATCATCGTCACCGCGCTCGCCGGGGTGCAGACGGTGCTCCTGGTCCGGCGGCTCATCCGGCAGCACGGAAAGCTGGACGGCATGCGGGGACGCTTCGTGCTTCTGGCGATGATTCTTGCGCTGGCGGCAAGCCTGTTCTTCAAGGAGCACGCCATGTTCCTGATCGGCAGCGTGCTGTACGGGATCCTAAGCCTTGCGCTTGCGTATTACACGGTTATCAAGCGCGGCATCAAGCGCGAGAAGAAAACGTTCCTGCGCGTTCTGAACTTCATCGAAGGCGCGGTTTCGGCGCTGTTCGGACTCGGGTATCTCGTGATCCCGCAGAGCATCGCATGGGCGTTTACGATCGCGTTCGCCGCGTGCGGCGCGCTGGACGGACTGGTGCGGATCGGATACTGGATCGTGCGGTACTGCAAAGCCCGCAAGCGGAAACGCGCGTAAGGGAATTTCGAAAAAAACATTGTAAGGGAAACGGAAATGTCAAAATCCTATCGTCATACAACCTCTTATATCACCAAAGCGGCGTTCATCGCGGCGCTCTATGTGGTGCTGACCGAGCTGTCCGCGCTGTTCGGACTGTCCGGAACGAACCTCATCCAGTTCCGCATCTCCGAAGCGCTGACGATCCTGCCGTTCTTTACAAGCGCGGCGATCCCGGGGCTTGCGATCGGCTGCTTCCTTGCCAACCTGCTGACCGGCGCGGCGGTCTGGGACGTCGTGTTCAGCACCGTCGCCACGCTGCTCGGCGCGATCTTCACCTATCTGCTGCGTCGGCATAAATGGCTTGCGCCGATCCCGCCGATCCTGGCGAACACGCTGATCGTGCCGTTCGTGCTGCGGTATACCTACGGGATGACGGAATCGTGGTGGCTGCTTGCGCTGTTCGTTTTCATCGGCGAGTTCGTGTGCTGCGGGATCCTGGGCATGCTGCTGCTGTTTGCGGTGAACCGGCATTCCGCGTTCATCCGGGACAGGGAAGCGCCGGAACGGGAAACCGAGCGCCGCAGCTTCAAAGAGCGGTTCCCGCTGTACGTGTGGATCTGCTTCGCGTATCTGCTGACGATCGACCTGCTCACGTTCTATGCGACGCGTCCCATCCTGCCGTACCTTCCGTCGCACGAGATCGCGCTGCCGCTGGACGGAAAGATCCCGCTGTCCCCGCCGTGGGTCATCATCTATTTTCTGTCGTTTGCGTCGTGGCTTCTCACGATCGTCTGGATCCTTGCGGAAAGCAAGAAGCATGCCTACCGCCTGTGCGGCGTCTATACGATCATCATGCTCGTTTCACTGGTCTGCTTCCTTGCCTATCCGGTGACGATCAAGCGCCCCGAGATCACGGAGCCCGGCGTGCTCAACGACTGGATGCGCTTCCTCTATAAGGTCGATTCGCCGACGAACCTCTGTCCGTCGCTGCACGTCGTCATCAGCTACATCTGCTGGCGCTGTACGATGGACTGCAGGAAGATCCCGAAGTGGTATCAGTGGTTCAACCTTGCCTTCCTGATCCTCGTGTGCTTCTCGATCCTGTTCGTCAAGCAGCACTATGTACTCGATATCGTCGTTGCGGTGATCGTGACCGAGGGCGCGATCCAGATCGGACGGCTGACGCGCATCGAGCGGATCGCGGAGGCGATCGAAAACAGGTTCCGCAAGCGCAAAACGGCGGCGTAAAGCAAGCAAAACAAACAGGACAGGGCAATGACCTGGCGGTCGGAGCCCTGTCTTTTTGCTGCGCGAAAAGCGTCGTCCGCTGTCACCGATCCCGCGTGCCTCGGCATACGATAAAAGCAGAACGGAAGGGGAGGGGACTGCGATGGGCGAGGCGATCAAGGGGCTTTTGGTGCCGTTCTTCGGCACGTCTCTGGGCGCGGCGGCGGTTCTGTTCCTGAAGCACGGCGCGGGAAAGCGCGTCGCGGGATTTCTGTCCGACGCGGCGGCGGGGATCATGGCGGCTGCCGCCGTGTTCAGCCTGCTGCTGCCCGCCATGGAACAGACGGAAGCTGCGGGCGGCATGCCGGGGCTTTCGGCGTGCGCAGGGTTTCTGCTCGGCGTCGGGTTCCTTGCCCTTTGGGACCGGTTTTCGCAGCGGCTGGAGCGGCGCGGCGCGGTCTCGCATTCCACGCGCATGCTTGTGTTCTCCGTGTCCCTGCACAACATCCCGGAGGGCATGGCGGTCGGCGCGGCGTATGCGGGGCTTCTGTCCGGACAGGGGACCGTCACGGCGATGAGTGCGTTCGCGCTGTCGCTCGGGATCGCGCTGCAGAACCTGCCCGAAGGCGCGATCATCTCCCTGCCGCTGCATGCCGCGGGCGTCGGGCGGGGGAAGGCGTATCTTTACGGCGTACTGTCCGGCGCGTCCGAACCGGTTGCGGGCGCGCTGACGATCCTGCTTGCGCGGTTCGCCGTGCCCGCGCTGCCGTGGCTTCTCTGCTTTGCCGCAGGCGCGATGGCGTACGTCACCGGCTTCGAACTGCTCCCCGAAACGATTCGGGAGCGCCCCGTGTCCGGAACGCTCCTTGTGCTTTTGGGCTTTGCCCTGATGACGGGTATGGACGTTCTGCTGGGTTAAAGCGCCGACGCGTCGAACGGAACGAGCCCGGCTTCCGTGAGCTTCAGCACGCGCGTCGCCGCCTCTTTGGTCAGCTTGCGGTCGTGCGTGATCATCAGGATCGCGCCGCGAAATTCCCTGAGGAGCGTGCGCACCGCGGGCGCGGAGAGCGGGGAGAGGTTGCGCGTCGGCTCGTCGAGCACCAGCACGTCCGCGCGGTCGAGGATCGCCTTCAGGAGAAGCAGCTTCGCCTGCTGTCCGCCGGAGAGCGCCCGGATCGGGTGGTCCATCTCGTCGGTCGTGTACTTCATGCTGCCGAGGAAGATCCGCGCCTCGGTCGCCGATTCCTTGTCCCCGTCCGGCGCAAGGAATTCTTCCGGCAGCCGATCGAGGGGCAGCAGATCCGCATAGACCTGCGGCATATAGAACACGTTGTACCCGCGCTTTTCGATCTCCGGCACGAGGCGCTTCAGAAGCGTCGTCTTGCCGCAGCCGTTGCGTCCCACGATGCAGACGCGCTCGGGACCCGAGATGCGGATCGCCACGGCTTCGGAAAGCACGCGATCGGAAAGCGCGAGCGTGGCGGGACCGTATTCAAGCACGGTTCGTCCGTTTTTCACCTCGCCGCCGAGCCACTTCGGCAGGATCGCCCATTCCGCTTCCGGCGCTTCGGTCAGGTTTTCCTGTTCCTTTTCGAGCCGTCTGCCGATCGACATGACCGTGTGCATCTTCTTTTTGAGCAGCCGCCCGGTCGAAGGATCCTGCCGCGTGAGAGCCCCCTGCGCGTGGTCGACGGCGTTGTAGATCGAAAGGTACCGCTCCTTCTTTTCGCGGAACGCCTTCTGCTCGAACTGCGCGACCTGCGCCTGATGCTGCATCGCCGCGTCGCGCCGCTTCATGTATTCGTCGTACGGGATGTTCGCCGCCGTCGCCCGCGGGATCTTCTTGCGCCGCACCATCTCAAGATGGATGACCGCTTCCGCCGTGCGCGAAAGCAGCACCTCGTCGTGCGAGATGTAGAGCACCGTCTTTTTCACGGTCGACAGAAAGCGTTCGAGCCACAGCAGCGTGTCGAGGTCGAGATCGTTGCTCGGCTCGTCCAGAAAGAGCACGTCGCAGTCGTTGACGAGAAGCGCCGCAAGCGCGAGCTTCACCCGCTCGCCGCCGGACAGCGTTCCCATCTTTTGATCCGAATACGCAAGGTCGAAGGGCAGGTTCACGTCCTTCATCGCGCGGGACAGCGCCTTCGGGGTCAGCGCGTCCTCGCGGCAGTGCGCGCAAAGGTATTCGTAAACGGACAGTGCGCGATCCCGCTCGGGCAGCTCCTGCGCAAGATAGCCCTTCGTGCCGGAAACCGTCGCGCTGCCGGAAACCGTGGCGTAGCCCTCGACGAGCGCGGGATCGTAAAGCCACTTTAAGAGCGTCGATTTGCCGTTCCCCTCCTCGCCGATCAGCGCGACCTTTGCACCGCCCGGCACCGTAAAGGAGAGGTCCTCGACGATCGTTTTGAGATCGCGGTCGATCGCGATCGTAATGTTTCTTGCCTGTATCGTAAAAATCACCCCTTGGAAATGAAAAAATCGCTTCACGCCGAAAAGCGGGAAACGACCCAAAAACCGACACGTCGGCTGTATAAAAGGAGGGCGATCCGCATTTTCGGCAACGTCAATCCACCCGATCGGATCGGGTGCTTCGTTACGAAAAAAGACGGATCAGTTGCGCATTCGCTCGTTTGCCTCCTGTTGTTTTTTGTTATTCTATCATCCGCCCGCCGCCCTGTCAAGAGCGCGCTCCGGGAAAAAAGATACGTCTGCACATGTCCGCGGGGCACACATCACGCCGCGAAACGGCAAACATCACTGCGCCGCAGGCGCACCGGGTCATGCATTGTACTTCGTACGGGGATTGCCGGCGTCCCGGACAGGGATCGGACGCGCTCTATGCGATGAGAAAGCACAGCAGGATCAGTACGGGCACAAGCGCCCCGCCCACGATGCCGATCACGGCAAACACACGCTCTTTGCCGAATACGAAATCCTTTCTGCAGAAGTGCAGCGCGATCCCGCCGAACACCAGCGACAGGATTGCAAGGGGGATCCCGACGAAGAGGATGAACATTGCGCTCAACAGGACATAGGCCGCTAACTTGGAATACTCGCTGACCGAAGCGTTCGGCAGAATGAACCCGGCGCAGAAGGCAGATAACAGCAGACACAGCACGCCGAGGATCAGCGCGATCCATGCAAGTACAGCCGTTTTACGATCCATCATCCGCTCCTCCCGTTGTTTTTTTCCGTATTCTATAAAAGAAGCGCCGCCCTGTCAAGAGCGGCGCTCTGCGGTTTTTCAGTCCATATCCGGGTCGAGGAAGCCCTCGCCGTACGCTTCGTCGACAGTGGTGAGCATCACGATCGCGCCGGGGTCGATGCGGTTGATGATGCGCCGCGCCGCAAAGACCTCGACCTTCGAGCAGACGCACATCACCATCTGATGCGGCTTGCCGGTATAGGCGCCGCGCACGTCGGCAAGCGTCGCCCCGCGCTCGGTCTCCTCCATGATGTCGTTTGCGATCTCCTGCGCCTTGTCGGAGACGACGAGCAGCATTCGCCGCGTGCCCGTGCCGTACATGACCTTGTCGATGATGGTGGTCGAAACGATCGTCATCAGCACGCCGTACAGCACCGCGTTGATGTTGCCGAACACCGGCCAGCCGAGGAGGATGACGACGCCGTCCACGATCAGGGAGATCGAGCCGATCGACAGATGCGGCTTCAGCTTGCGGATGCTCATGATGACGAAATCCGTGCCGCCGGTGGAGGAGCCGGGCATATAGATGATCGCAAGCCCGATGCCGGACAGCGCGCCCGCAAACAGTGCCGCCAGAAGCGGATTCGCGGGGCTTGCGGCTGCGTCGTACTGCGGAAACAGCGGGAAGACAATGTCGAGGAAGAATGCCGAGATCAGCATGCTCTTGACGGATTTGAGGAAGAACACGCGCCCCAAAAGCCGGTAGCAGATGATCGCGACAGGCACGTTGATGAGCAGCGACAAAAGACCGATGCGAAGGAACGGGAAGAAATGGTTGATGATCATCGCAACGCCGGTGATGCCGCCGGGCGCGAAGTCTGCCGTCGCCGCAAAGGTATAGATGCCCGCGGCATAGAGGATGCTGCCGACGATGTCGTGCAGTACGTCCTTGACCGCCATCTTCCAGCCGTATTTCTTATAGTACCCGATGATGCTCTGCTTTTTTCTCGGGATGAGCTGCTTCTGTTTCTTCATCGAACCCTCACCTCACGGCAGAATCATAGCCGTTCCGCGGGGGATTGTCAAGCGGTTTTCCGCGGC
>JAZNHI010000210.1:0-13663 GCA_045576895.1 Clostridia bacterium
ATTCTTCATACCCGTTATTATAGCGTCAGGCAGGCGCATCCGTCAAGAAAAAACGCCGTCCCGAAGGACGCCGTTTCCGTTATCTTTTTTCATACACGCGCGGAACGCGCTCGTTGAAGGAGAGGAGGATCTCGTATGAGATCGTATTCGCCTTGTTCGCAAGCTCGTCCGCGGTGATCTGTTCGTTGCCCTGACGGCCGATCAGCACGGCTTCGTCGCCGACCGCAACGCCCGGCACATCGGTCACATCGACCATCATCTGGTCCATGCAGATCGTTCCGATCTGCGGGCAGCGCATGCCGCCGATCAGCACGTCCGTCTTGCCGGTCAGGCAGCGCTTGTATCCGTCGCCGTAGCCGATCGGCAGCGTGGCGACGCGCGTCGGATGGGACGCAATGAACCGGAGACCGTAGCTGACGCCTTCGCCCGCGGGGATCGTTTTGAGATTGCTGATGTAGGTGATCAGCGACATCGCGGGGATCAGTCCGCTGTCCGCCGAGCGCTTCGGGTCCGGATGGTATCCGTAAAGCGCGATGCCGAAACGGACCATGTCGTACTGCAGCTCGGGGAAATCGAGCGTTGCGGCGGAGTTTGCCGCGTGCACGATCGGGCGATAGCCGCGGGCGCGGATCCGCGCGACGAAATGATCGAACCGCTGCGCCTGCAGATGCGTGAACTCAGGATCGGCTTCGGACTTTGCAAAGTGCGTGAACACGCCGTCCATCGAAACGTGCGGACAGGCGTCGAACGCGTCCAAAAGCTCGTCGAGCATGGCGTCGTCGGTGACGCCGATGCGGTGCCTGCCGGTGTCGAGCTTGACGTGCACATGCGCGGCCTTGCCGGACGATACCGCCCAGCGCTCGAATGCGTACACCTGCTTTGCGGTGAAGAGGGCGGAGGTGAGGTCCTTTGCAACGACGCCGGGCACGTGATCGGGATCGGTCACGCCGAGGATCAGGATCGGCAGCGTCACGCCGCTGTTACGGAGGCGCGCGCCTTCTTCGGGAATGGCGACGGCGAGCATATCGACCAGACCGGACTGTTCCAGATATTCGCCGACGACGGTGATGCCGTGACCGTATGCGTTCGCCTTGATGACCGCCAGAAATTTCGTTTCGGGTTTCAGCCTGCGCTTGGCAAGCCGGATATTTTTCAACAGCGCGGGAAGATGGATCACCGCGTGCGTACTGCGAAGCATGAACAATACCCCCTTTTTCCGCTGTAGATTCTACAAGAACGTGTGTAAAAAGTCAATTCTTTTCCGCGGAATTGACCGAAATTTTACCCGGACATATATAATCGAAAAAATATTTACAAATTATTCAAAAACTATTGCAATTTCAATACCTTGGTGCTAAAATGGGATAGACAATACAAGATATAGGGGTTTCTATGGTCAGAATCATTGCGGGCAGCGCCCGCGGAAGAAAACTCGAAACGCTCGAGGGCCTTGAAACCCGACCGACGCTGGACCGCGTGAAGGAGGCTCTGTTCGGGTCTCTGCAGTTTCGGATTCCGTATGCGGAGGTTCTGGACCTGTTTTCGGGAAGCGGCAATCTCGGACTGGAGGCGTTGAGCCGAGGGGCAAAGCGCGCCGTTCTGAACGACCGCAATCCCGCCTGCGCGGAGATCATCCGGAGAAACGCGGCGACGCTTGGGTTTTCGGAGATTGCAAGGACGATGAATCTCGATTACGCCGCGGCGATCGACCGGCTGGCGGACGAGGGCGCAACCTTCGATCTGGCGTTTCTGGATCCGCCGTACCGCGAGGGACTCTCTGCGGATGCGGTCGGGCGGCTGTTTGAGAAACGGCTCATCAAGCCGGGCGGTATTGTCGTTCTGGAGCACGCGGCGGAGCTTGCGCCGAAGGATGCTCCGGGCATCTTCCGCGTTGCAAGGACCAAACGGTTCGGCAAATGCGGGTACTCTTTTATCGAGGAGGACGGAGAATGAAGATCGGGGTCTATCCCGGCAGCTTCGATCCGTTTACGATCGGACATCTGGACGTGCTCAGAAACGCTGCGGGACTGTTCGACGTGATCTATGTCGCGGTGCTGAACAACAATGCAAAGTCCCCGGTGTTTTCGGTGGAGGAGCGCGTGGAGATGATCGACCGCGTGATCGAAGCGGAAGGTCTGCAGAACGTACGATCCGCGTCCTTCGGCGGGCTGCTGGTCGATTATGCAAAGCAGATCGGCGCGCAGTACATCATCCGCGGGCTGCGCGCGATCACGGATTTCGAATACGAATTCCAGATCAACGCGGTGAACCGGCATCTGGATCCGGACGTCCGCACGGTGTATTTCATGGCGGACCCCGCGCATTCGTTCCTGTCCAGCTCGAATGTGCGTGAAATCGGAGAAATGAGCGGCTCGATCGAAGGATTGGTGCCGCAGTGCAATTATCATTATTTACGGGAAAGGTTGGCAAGGCAGAAATGAACGGCGTACAAACTATGAAGATCTTCAGCATTCTCTCGAAGATCGAACAACTCGTTGCGGACAGTCCGAAACCGAGATTCAATAACGCGGGCAGCCGCCGCATCATCGACGAGGAGGAGCTTCTGGCACTTCTGGACGATCTGAAGGCGACGATTCCGGAGGATATCCGGAAGGCTTCCGGCATCATTGCGGAGAAGGAAAACACGCTTCGCGACGCGAACGAGCAGGCGGATCAGATCGTCGCCGACGCGCAGAAGGAAGCAAATGAACTGCATGAGCAGGCGCAGGAGGCGGCGGAGAACGTCTACCGTCAGGCGGTCGCGGAATACGAGGGGTTGGTTTCCGAGAGCGCCGTCTATCAGGCTGCCGTGAAGCGCGCGGAGGATCTCCGTCAGGCGGCGGAGGAGAACGCGGACTCGATCTGCAACGGTGCGCGCTCCTATGCGGACGACATTCTTGCGGACGTGCAGCGCTATCTCAACGATTACATGAAGATGATCAACGGAAACCGCGAGGAGCTGGACGTTCGTCAGAAGCCCGTCGCGCCCGAACTCCGCGTTCCGGAACCCGATCCCGCACCGATCTCCAGACCGGTGATCGAACCGGTTCGCCGTGCGGAGCCGATGCGCCGTCAGGAACCGGCGGCAAAGGCACAGCGTCCCGCGCAGCCCGCAGCGCGTCCGGCGGCACGTCCCGCACCCGTTGAGGACGATGAGGACGATTACGACGATCGAGAAGAGCGCAAGCCGCGCAAGAAGGGCTTCTTTGCCCGCATGCTCGGCATCGAGGAAGTCGAGGAGGAAGAGGACGATTACGAAGAAGAGGAAGAGGATCGTCCGGCGCCCAAGAAAAAGCGCGGTCTGCTTTCCTTTATCACCGGCGGCGGTGACGAGGAGGAAGAGGACGATTACGAAGAATAATCCGCTTTGCGGAACACGATCCGGGGGAGAGCGATCCCCCGGATTTTTTATTTCACGATTGCAGCAAATTGCCCGCTTCATCCGTCTTATGGGTGAAAGGAGAAGGAACGATGGAGCAGAGAAACAACCAAACGAATCGGGATCGCGAGATCGTCCGCATCGTCGAAACCTATTCCGACATGCTGATGCGCATTGCACTGAACCGCGTGAACAGCATCGCGGAGGCGGAGGACGTCGTGCAGAGCACGTTCGAACGCCTGATGAAGCGGCAGCCGCGGTTTGAAACGCGCGAGCACGAAAAGGCGTGGCTGATCAAAACGGCGATCCGTATCTGCATCGACGAGGCGCGAAGGGCGAGCAGGCGCACAAGCGTTCCGCTGAACGAGGAGATCGCGGCGGCGTATTCCGAGGAGAGCTTTGAGCTGCTCGAAACCGTCCGGCGGCTTCCGGAGCACGACCGCGACGCCGTGTACCTCTACTATTACGAGGAGTACACGATCCGCGAGATCGCGAAGATCCTCGGCGAACGCGAGGGCACGACCCGTTCGAGACTCAGTCGGGCAAGAAAAAAGCTCAGGGCAATCATGGAAGGAGAAGATTATGAACAGGTTTTATAAAGGCTATGACAGCATTGCCGCATCGCCGGAATTCAAAAGCCGCATGGTGCGGACGCTGCAGAACGAAACGAAGGAGGAAGCGCCGCGCGCCGCGCTGCATCTGCCGATCAAACGGCGCACCCTTGCGATCCTGATCGCCGCGGTCATCATGGTGCTTGCGATCGGAACCGCCGCAGCGGTCGGCATTGCGGTCAGCACGCCCGGAAAGATGAAGGAAGCGAGCGAGGAGCGTTTGCACGAGACGGAGGACGAACGCTACCGGGACGCACGCGCGTTAGCGGAACAGATCGTGGACACCACGATGTACGACACGCCGATCGAGGGCGTTGCCGAGGTCGGCGACCTGAAGCTTTCGCTTGTGTCGCTGATGAACGACCCGCAGGATCTTTGGATCGACTTCAAGCTGGAGAGCGAGACCACCGGTGTCGTGCTGACCTTCGACCGCGCGTTCCTGGAGGGCGATCCGCCCGCAAAGGAGGAGATCATGAACGGCTATGAGACCTTCTGCGCGATCGGCACCGACGCACGCGATTTCCGCCTGACCTACAACGGCGTCGACTATGCCCCGTACTATATGGATGATTTCCCGATCGGCGCGGGCATCGGCGAGCACTATAATTATACGATGATGTTTAAGACATTGCCCGAAGTGCTGCCGAACGGCGCGGAGCTGACGCTTTCCGGTATCCTGTACCGCTGCGACAGGGACGGCAACCGCCTCGGTGAGATCGGTTCGTTCTCCATTCCGTTCCGGTACGAGGAAACGGAGGCCATGCGCGAGGCGCGGATCGAGGCGGAGACGCGGAAGATCCTCGAATACGGGCGTGAGAACGACGAATTCCGGCACGAGCTCGTTGCGGATCTGCCGGACGAAGCAATAGAGATTCATCAGGATT
The DNA here is from genome assembly GCA_045576895.1 of Clostridia bacterium. Classification (GTDB taxonomy): domain Bacteria; phylum Bacillota; class Clostridia; order Christensenellales; family CAG-138; genus UBA3792. The sequence goes on from JAZNHI010000210.1 coordinate 4,875, forward strand.
TCGGCGACGTCGTGATCGATGACATTACCGCAGGCGAGGACGGATTGCTGCTCGGCGTGCGTTACCGTACGGAACAGAATATGCTCGCGGATCGGCAGATGCTTACCTTCTTCATGAACGGCTACTATGTGCAGTCGGCGATCTACGGCATGACGGAGGAGCAGCAGGAGGACGGAACATGGATCATGACGCTGCTGATGCACCTGCCGTACTATGCGGACCGCGCGTTTATCACAGATACGCTGACGGTCGCCTGTGAACGCGCCGAAAAGGGCGCCGAAAGCGACCGGGACGTCGACGCGAACGGCAACGTGTACGATCGCGTTTTCCCGCCGGTGGACGAGGTCCACTTCGTATTCCGATATGACCGCAAAACCGGTGCGATCACGCTGCCGCAGAGCGACGCCGAGCGCGACGCGTGGTTTGAAAAGCCGCGTCTTGCGACGTCGTTCGACGATCCGGTCATGTCGTTCGAGGACCGCGGAAAAGCAATTGACGTGAAGGACGTTTCCGACGAGCAGAACGGTTCGACGGTCACGATCAAGCGCGTACAGTTCCTTGAAAACGGCACGATGCGCATCTACTACAAGGCGAACCACCTTGCGGCGGAGGGAATTTCGTGGGAGACCCGGCCGGAGGTCTACATCAACGGCGTGAAGGCGGAGCGGTACCGCATCAAGGACATGTACGGCGAACAGCGCGATTACCGCGTAAGCGACGAAGCGATCCGGGACATGCTCGACGCGTACAGCATGGAACGCAACCGCTTGGACAACGGCGAATGGGAGCTCGTCTCGCCGATGCGGCTCGATATGTACAACGGTCCGATCACGATCGAGGTCAAGGATTGGGCGCTGTACGACCTGAATAAGCAGGGCGAGCGCGTGCTGATCGGCACATTCAGCTTCACCTTTACGGTCGATCCCGCTAACGCGTACGAGGCCAACGGCTGGCTCACGTATCAATAACGGAATGAAACAGCGCCGGAGGGATTTCCTCCGGCGCGTTTTGTCTATGTGTACTTCTTGTGTCATCCTGAGCGAAGCGAAGGATCTTAAGATTCTTCGTCACTTCGCTCCTCAGAATGACACTTGATTGGTGTCGCTTTACAGCACCCCGGAATGACACGTTCGCTTTTCGACGGGTTCACTCATCTCCGCTTTTGCGGTGCATGGAGCGGTCTGCGGTGAAGCCCTCGGGATAGCGGGCTTTCAGCTTGTCGATATTCGCCTGTAGGATCGTTTCCAGATCGTAGCCGATCGCGGTCGCGGTCTCGGCAAGATACCACGCGACGTCGCCGAGCTCCTTTGCAAGGTGCGCCTTGTCCAGTTCGTGCCCCTGCATCATCCATTTCTTGACAAGGTCGATCGCCTCGCCCGATTCGCCGCAAAGTCCCATCACGCCGTTCAACAGTACCTCTGTTTCGGACAGCGCGGGGTTCAGGGTCGTCATGGCAAGCTTCTGATACTCGTTGATCGTCATAGACCCATATTCTCGTCGATCAGCACGATGCGGAACGCCTGATGGCGGCGCGAGGGGTATTCGGTGATCGCGGTCACGTTGCACATGCGCACCGGCGGGCGGCAGTCGCGGCAGATGTTGTCGATCGAGCAGGGCGTTTTGAAGCCCTGACGCCGCGCGTTCGGTCCGCACGCGTCGCGCTTGATGCGCGCGATCGCTTCATCGTAATCCTTCACGAGCTTGTTTCTGCCGACCGCAAGGATGACGGTCTTCGGTCCGTAGATGATGCCCGCAAGGCGGTTGCCCGTGCCGTCGATGTTGATGAGCCGTCCGTCCTCGGTGACCGCGTTAGAAGAGCACAGATACACGTCCGCGGCGATCGCGTTGATGCGCGTTTCTTCCACCTGCGGCTTTTCGACCTTCCAGTGCCAGTACACCGTGTTGCCGCGCGCCGTGAGCGCTTCATAGAGCCCGAGATCACGCACGGTCGCCGAGCCCGCGATGCCGACGGAACGGTCGCCGATGTAGCCGAGGATCAGCGCTTTCGCCTCCTCGGGCGTTTTGCAGACGTCGGCAAGGAAGCCGCGTTCGTTCAGCCGCTTTGCAACGGCATTGAGATCGTATTGCATGTGTCCACCTCCGAATCTTGGTTGCTTCGATTGTATCACACTTCTTGCAATTTTGGCAATGTTCATGTACAATAATTATTACGTTTGAAATACGGCACTTTTGCCGGCGTTGCTGAATCCAACGAACAGCAAAAGTGCGTTGTAGACGCACGCACGGAAGCAGCGGAGGAAGTACAGAGGATCAATCCGTCAAATCCGGCGACATGTGCGGCGGATTTGACACCTTGCAGTTCCCGCCGCCCGGAAATGCCCGGCATTTCAGGCGGGAGCTGAAAACCGGTCGTTTGAAACGCATTTCAAACGACCGAACTCCTTGGAGGACCTTTTATGAATTTTGATCCCAACCTGATTCGTAACTTTTCGATCATTGCGCACATCGATCACGGCAAAAGCACGCTCGCGGACCGCATGATGGAGCTGACCGACACCGTCGCCAAGCGCGACATGGAGGAGCAGCTATTGGATTCCATGGACATCGAGCGCGAGCGCGGCATCACGATCAAGGCGAGCGCCGTGCGCATGTTCTATCACCATACCGACGGCAAGACCTATATGTTCAACCTGATCGACACGCCGGGCCACGTCGACTTTAATTACGAGGTATCGAGAGCGCTCGCCGCGTGTGAGGGCGCGGTGCTCGTCGTGGACGCGACGCAGGGCATCGAGGCGCAGACGCTTGCAAACGTCTACCTCGCGGTCGACAACGGGCTCGAGGTGCTCCCGGTCATCAACAAGGTCGACCTGCCGAGCGCCGAGCCAGAGCGCGTAAAGAAGGAGATCGAGGACGTCATCGGCATCCCCGCCGAGGACGCGCCGTGCATTTCGGCAAAGACGGGGGAGAACGTCGGCGAGGTCCTTGCAAGGATCGTTGACGCCGTTCCCGCGCCGACCGGCGATCCGGATGCGCCTTTGAAGGCGCTGATCTTCGATTGCCTGTACGACAACTATAAGGGCGCGCTGTCCTACGTGCGCGTGTGCGACGGCACGGTGAAGCCCGGCACGCGCATCCGCATGATGGCGAGCGGCAGCGAGTTCGACGTCACGGAGGTCGGCGTGTTCGCGCCGATGTGGAAGCCGGTGGACAGTTTGACCGCGGGCGAGGTCGGCTACATTGCCGCGTCGATCAAGAGCGTTGCGGAAACGAAGGTCGGCGATACGATCACCGAAGCCGGACGTCCCGCCAAAGAAGCGCTTCCCGGCTACAAGCAGGCGAACTCGATGGTCTTCTGCGGCGTCTATCCTGCGGACGGCGCGCACTACGACGACCTCAAGGAGGCGCTCGACAAGCTGAAGCTGAACGACGCGTCGCTATCTTATGAGCACGAGACCTCGGCGGCGCTGGGCTACGGCTTCCGCTGCGGCTTCCTGGGGCTTTTACACATGGAGATCATCACCGAACGGCTCGAGCGCGAGTTCGACCTCGACCTCGTCACCACCGCACCGTCGGTCGTGTACCACGTCTATACGCTCGACGGACAGAAGATCGTCATCGACAACCCGTCGAACCTGCCGAACGCGGCGGAGATCGACTACATGGAGGAGCCGATCGTGAAAGCCACGATCATGACTCCGTCCGAGTACGTCGGCACAATCATGGAGCTCTGTCAGAACAACCGCGGCACGTTCGTCGACATGCAGTACATCGAGGCGGACCGCGTGAACCTGCACTACATTCTGCCGCTCAACGAGATCATCTACGACTTCTTCGACAGCCTGAAATCCAGAAGCCGCGGCTACGCGTCGTTCGATTACGAGCTGTCCGGCTACGCAAAGAGCGATCTTGTGCGGCTCGACTTCCTCTTAAACGGCGAGATGTGCGACGCGCTGACCACGATCGTGCATAAGGACCGCGCGTACAGCAAGGGCCGCGCCGTTGCCGAAAAGCTCAAGGACGTCATTCCGCGTCAGCAGTTCGAGATCCCGATCCAGGCGGCGATCGGCAGCAAGATCATCGCCCGCGAGACGGTCAAGGCGGTCCGCAAGGACGTTCTGGCGAAGTGCTACGGCGGCGATATCACGCGCAAAAAGAAGCTTTTGGAGAAGCAGAAGGAAGGCAAGAAGCGCATGCGGCAGGTCGGCTCCGTCGCCGTGCCGAGCGACGCCTTCATGAGCGTGCTGCGCATCAACGGATGATCGGCGTCTACGTACATATCCCATATTGCGTGAAAAAATGCCGCTACTGCGATTTCTGCTCGATTCCGATCGACGAAACCGCGGGGCGGTATCGCTCTGCCCTGGAACAGGAAATCGCGCTGTCCCGGGCAAAGTTCTCGGACGCGCGCGTGAAGACCGTATTCTTCGGCGGCGGTACGCCCACGATCCTCCCTGCGGAGGACCTTTGCGCGATCCTCGACGCGATCAGAACCGCGTTTCCCGTCGAGCCGGACGCGGAGATCTCGATCGAATGCAACCCGAAAACGATCGGGTTCGAGGGCTTACAGAAGCTTCGGCAAGCGGGCTTCAACCGCCTTTCAATCGGCTTGCAGGCGACGCAGAACGACCTTTTGAAGCGGATCGGGCGCGTACATAGCTTTGAGGAATTTCTTGCGACCTATTCTGCCGCGCGTGACGCAGGCTTTGCGAACATCAACGTCGACCTGATGCACGGGCTGCCGGGGCAAACACAGGCGGATTATCTCGACGCGATCCGCACCGTCGCCGCGCTCGAGCCCACGCACGTCTCCGCATATTCGCTGATCCTGGAGGAGGGTACGCCGCTTTACGACGATGTGACTGCCGGGCGCGAAACGCTGCCCGATCCGGACGCCACAGCCGACATGGAGGACGCGGGGATGGCGCTTCTTACTGAGCTCGGCTATCGCCGCTATGAGGTCAGTAACTTTGCAAAGCCCGGCTTCGAGTGCCGCCACAATCTCATTTACTGGCACAACGAGCCGTATCTGGGCTTGGGCGTTGCCGCGCACTCCTCGATGGTTGAGAACGGCTTCTGGGTGCGGTTCAGTAACGAAAGCAGCATTCCCGCCTATCTTAAAAAGCTCGAAAAAGGGAAGCTTCCGCGCGCGGAGCGGATCATCACGAACACGTTCGAGCAGATGTTTGAGTCGGTCATGCTCGGTCTGCGCCTTGTAGAAGGCATCGATCGCAAGGCGTTCTTTGACCGCTTCGGCTGCGACGTGATCGAGACCTACCGCGAAGCCTATGACAAGAACGACCGTTTCGGCTTCTGGGATCATTCCGATCCCGCCTGTCTGCGCCTCACGCCGCTCGGCATGGACCATCTCGATTCCGTCCTCAGGGACTTCCGCGAACGGCGGTTGACCGACTTTTTGCGATAGCATTCTTTATGCGGCTTGCCGCAATTCATGACGTTTTGCGTCAATTCATTCCGTCAGGCAATTCATCCTCTTTGTATTCAAGCAGGGGTGTTTTATTGATCGAAAGATAAAAACGTTATCGAAGGATCCTCATGCATGTAGTATACGGGGTAGATCTCCGTGGATAGTACCTGACCGCCCAGATAGCCGTCGACAGGGCGAATGCGACAGATGACGCTCTCATACATCACCTCAAACCCGCTTCTGTAACCATACAGGCAAATGGTTCCGTCCGGTTCCATAACCGCCTGCTGAACATGCCCTTTACAGTAATAATCCGACGGAAGCAGCGGAATCATCCCTGCCGGTAAATCTTTCCATGCATCCTCATCATCCGCGTGTTGCCCGTCGGGTATCATACACGGACGTCCGACCGTGCTTTGGAAGAAGTCTTCAAGCTCCTTTTGCGAGACAATGGCGCCTTTGTCGCCGAATTGGTTCTCTATCGTCCCTTCTCCGTGCAGGTAGGGAGGAAGAACGTCCCCGTAGTTATAAAAGAGAGCGCCCAGTATACATTCTTGACACAGGTTTTCCCATTCATCCGGATTGGACAACCTGTTTGCTTCTGCATAAACGCTCTCATAGTGATACCCGATCAAAAGCAGATCGTCGAACAGCCCACGCTGTTCTTCTCTTAGCTCCAGCCCGGCTTCCGTTGACAGGGGATATACCACCGTGTATTCGGGCGCACTGTGATCGGCGCAGATGATCCGCTCCGTTCCCGTGTTATCGAGATAACGGAGATACACAAATGCTTCTGCCCGATCCCCGTCGGACTTTGTTTCGATCCCGGTAAAAACGAGCTCGGTCAGTGCTTCGGTAAAAGGAAGACGCTGAAATCTGGAATACGTATGACCCCAGCTTTGTGCTTCCACACAAATGCCGGGTTGATCCAGACGCGAGGCATAATAGATTTTCAATCCGTCTCCTTCATACAGCGGCGCCGGCGAAACAGGATCAGCGTCCTGTCGGTCGACGGCTTCCGGCGTACAGTCAACCGGGTCGGACGGGACGGCTGAATCATTGCCGGGAGACAGCTGTTCAACCGGTTCGGATGACGGTTGTGTTTGCACGGCTGACTGCACACAGCCGAATCCTGCGGCAAAGAGCAGACACAGGCAAAGAACAAAGCATAATCCGCGTTTTGCATTCATGGGATAAACCTCTCCGATTCTGACAGAACATGATTCTATCGACTATATATGCATTTTATCAGATTATTGCAAAATAGCTGTGTTATTTTGGTAAAATATGTTTCGAATCGCGATTTGTTTCCCTGATACTATTTATGCGTTATACATTTTTACAGATAACAACAGCCGCCCGACCGGGCGGCTGTTATCATAAAGGAGCGCATTATCCGTCAATATCAATTTCGTCGTTTTGCTCGTTTTCGGCGGGGGAGATGCGGCAGAAGCATCTTGCCGAGTGGACCATGGCGTAGAAGCGTTCGGCGGCTTCCGCATCCATTGTGGCGATATCCGTTTTTCCGAACTGGTATAGGATCGTGATCCCGTCGTTCTCGAAAAAGATCATGGAGGACCGCGTCCTATCGGTCTGCGGGTCTCCGTACTGCACGACGCCGTAGGGCGTGTTTTTGAGGTATCCGCCGAAATAGGCGCTCGGCGCGACCTCGATAAGCAGCGTATCGTCCAATTCTTCGTTGTAATAGGTTGCCTTCAATACGCGATGCTCGGCGTGAAGCGCGTCGGCGCTGTCGCTGTATAAATTGAAGCCTTCCTCGGTCAGGACATAACCTTTTTCAATTTCGGTCGGGAACAAGTATCCGAACGCGGCGTCGAGTTCTTCATCCAGAATGGGGTTCGGCACCTTGCATTCCGTGTCGTTGACCGGCGCGCCTTCGCTTTCCGCTTCTATGGGCTCCCGGCTTGCGGTAAACCAATTCAGTCGAATTCCCACAACGCCGACGACGGCAAGCAGCAAAAGAGCAACGGCGGGGATCAGCAGTTTTTTTGTATGCAGCATCGTTTTCTCATTTCTTTTGCCTTCGGAACGGTTCGCGGAAAGGATCGCGGAAAGCACCCGCGCATCCTGCGCGCCGCTCGGTTCGATCGTGTTCCATGCAGCAACGATAATATCACTCTTCATCGAAATCATCACCTAACCTTTCTTTGAGGATTGCGCGCGCCTCGCGAAGCTGATTGCGGACGGTCGATTGCGGCTTTTTGAGAATCCCTGCGATCTCCGCGCCGGTATAACCCTCGTAATAATAGAGATACACTGCGGCTTTATACCGGTCAGGAAGCGCCAGAACAGCTTCCATGACTTCGTTCGTTTCAACCTTTGCCGTATCGGGCAGATCGTAACAGTGGTCGATGTCCTCGCGCTTCCGCCACCAATGCTTCAACTGATTTTTGCACACGTTCGACGCGGTGCGGATGAGCCATGCCTTTTCGTGTTCTGCACTCTCGAACGCGGGAGCGCTCTTGATCAGCCGGATAAAGGTCTCCGAAACGGCGTCCTCCGTATCGGCGGGGTTTTTGAGGTAAGCAAAGCAGACTCGCCAGACCGTGCTCTTGTGGCGCGCATAGAGCTCCGCGATCTCTTTGTCCGTACGCAACAAAGGATTCTTCATATTGCCTTGCCCTCCTTTCACTATACATACAATCGGGTACACCGAAATGTCGGGTGTATGCGGCAATTTTATCAAAAAAGAAGGGGAAAGACAAGCGCGGGACGCCGGGGTCGGCGTCCCCTACAAAGCGTTTTAAGCCGTAGGGGAAGATATCATCTTCCCGTTCCGCCGTTGCGGTGCTTCGGCGGGCGGATAATATCCGCCCCTACGGATCGTTGGCGAAAAGTGCGCGCTCCCTTGTCTTCTCCTTCGGGGAGAAGGTGGCGCGGCTTGCTGAGCCGGATGAAGAGAACACGCAGAAAAGAGGAACGCTTTTCGCGGATCCGTGAATTGACTTGCGGCTTATGGGGACGCCGGGGTCGGCGTCCCTACAAATGCTTGCGCGTAACCAAAGTCCTTCCCCTGCGGGCAGCATGGGGAAGGGGGACCGCTTGCGGTGGATAAGGTTTCCTTCGCGCGCCGAAGGTGTATATCGTGCTGCGGGCATATCGTGCTGTAGGCATATCGTGCTGCAGGCATGTCGTTCCGAAGGAATATCGTGCCCCGCAGGGGCTTGAATTGGCTTCGCCGTGAATTGACCTGACGGTCATCATGACACTTTCGGCGACGATTTCACTTTATTGTCACATTGTTGCCCCGAAGTTCACTTGACTATTGTGCATGATAGTGGTATCTTATGCATAGTGATTAGCACTCGAACAAACGGAGTGCTAAAGGAAAGGAGGCGATCGCATGGAACTGGATCAAAGAAAGCTGCAGATCCTGCGT
>JAZNHI010000211.1:0-13386 GCA_045576895.1 Clostridia bacterium
CGACATGGCTACGATCCGACTTGTCTTCATCGAAACGCGCGTGTTGCTGATGCTGCCCAAGGTTCCGCCGCCCGCAATGTCGCTGCGGTTTGCAAAGTGCTGGACGGGGACGTCGGCACGCGCGCAGATCTCGGCGAACAATGCTTCGGAAAGCGCATCGGTCGCATAGCGCTGGTTCGCGTTGTGCTTGATCACGACGCCGCCGTTCAGGTGCGGAGCGTTCTTTGCGTCGCTGAGCTCCGGGTGGTTCGGATGCAGCGCGTGTCCGTTGTCGCACGAGAGCATCAAAGATGCGGGAAGCATTTCGGAAAGAGTGCGTCCGTAGGAAGCGGCGACGCGGGTCAGAACGTCGTACAGGAACATACTCGCTGCGCCCTGCTTTGTCTCGCTGCCGACTTCTTCATTGTCAAACAGCGCATAAACAGGGATCGCTTTCGGGGTATCTGCCTCCAACAAACCGGCAAGCGTCGTATAGGCGCATTGCAGATCGTCGATTCGCGGCGCGCAGAAGAAAGCATCATCAGCGCCGAAGATGGAACCGCGCGTACGGTCGATGACATACAGATCCATGGAAACGATGGCATCCGGTTCCACACCGAGACGTTCCGCAACCAGCTTTTTCACCATGCCGGGATCTTTGGTGTTGGAGAGCAGGGGCAGAGTATCGACAGCTTTGTTGTACTTATATCCGTTGTTGATCTCGCGATTGAAATGGATGCAGACGTTCGGGATCAGACAAAGATCGCGATCAAACGTCACGACACGGGTCTCGAACGCAGAACCGTTCTTTACGATCGCACGTCCCGCAAGGGAAAGTGGACGGTCAAACCAACTCGAGATGATCATGCCGCCGTAACCTTCGGTGTTCAGCTTCAGATAACGGTCTGCCATCACGACTTCGCTGTTTGTTTTCAGCTTGAAGCACGGGGAATCGCTGTGGCTCGCGGCGATCATAAAGCCGGGGTGAGGAACCTCCGGAACGCAAAATGCGATCAGCGAAGAACCGTTTCGTGTAATATAGTATTTTCCGCCGGGCGTAAGATTCCATGCATCCTGAAAGGAAAGACGGGAAAACCCATTCGATTCCAGCATACACTGCGCTTCGCATACGGCAGCGAAACAGACGGGGGAGCGCTCGATAAAATCGAGCAGCGCATTGGTGCGGTCAAGATCGGAACAAATCATACTTACCTCCTGTGATTGATAGATTGCGAAGGCTTTTGCTGTGGCAAAGCCGGATGTTTGCGTCGCTTATGCACAAACGCGATCTGCAGCAGAACGCCGGATGCAAGAAAGAGCAGGGGAATGACCAGATCAAACGCGATAAACAGATTTTCCTTCGCCGGATCGCTTCTGTCGGAAAGCGCTCTTCCGACGGTATAGACGGAGAAATCGTTTTGATTGATCGCCTGCGACAAGTACTGATCCTTCTCAACTGCTGTATCGGATGCGTTTTGCGCTTTGATGGAGCAAACGATAAAGAATATCAGAAAAATGATTGACAGAAGCAGCCCGACATGCGCCAGAATCAGTGCTATGGGACGAATGTGTTTCTTCATTGTGACGCCTCCTTTACGGATCCACAACGGCAAGAATGTCGCTGTGCGTCCGATCGTTGTGTCCAAATACGGTTTTGTTCCAGACCATGCTGGAGGAACCGCCGCCGTCGAGGTTATATGCCATCGTAAATTCCAACTGCTCGCAAAGAGCGGACAGCTCGATTAGCGTCATTCCCGGAGACTTTCCGTTGCCGCGGTTTTTTCCGCGGTAATCGATCATTTCACGTGTGCCGAGAACGACGACAAGGGCATAGTGCCCGGGCTCGTAGTATCCGAGCACCGTGCGAGGATTGATCTTACCGAGGTTGGAGTTGAACTTTGTTTTAGCTGTCCCGTCATCATTCAAAAGCTTCGGACCGAAGTAAAACGCCTGTCGCGGGTAACGGCCGATGATTTCGTCATAATCGATGCGATCCGTAACGCAGTCATAGACTTTCATTGTGCCGTCGCTGTAAAGCACACACAGATCACGGGAATACTTTGTCTGTCTTGCGCCGTCCCTCGGATAGAGCTGCGCACCGTTCCGGATCACGATACCGTCCTCGATCTTGCCGGAATTGAAGTTGTCGCCGTTTGCCGAAACGATTGCGTGGATCTGTTCGGCGTAGACCTGTGTTTTCATATTTCTCTTGTATGAGATGCTGAAGTTGGTCGTAAAACAATCAATATCCCGCACATAGATATCGGCAAGTTGATATTCCAGTTTTCCTTTTTTAAAGTGATAGATATCCACGGCAGCATTGCGTCCGCTGTAGGTATATATCAATGCTTTTTGCGTACCGTCGGAAAGCGTTTCAACAATGTTGGATCGGTCAAAGGTCTGCTCAGCCGGCGTCTCGGAATACTTTTCGGGGAATTTGCTCTCCAGAGGAACAACCGGTGCGGGTACTTCGGAAGCGACTTCGGCAGTTGCGGAAGGTTCCGTTTCCGAATCCGGCGTTACGATCGGGATGTCAGCGCCGCTTTCCGGATCTTGTGTAGGCAACGGGACGGGAGTGCGGGCTGCGGTCGGTGTAGGGAGCTGATATTCTTCGATTGCATTGTGATCCACAAGAGCGGTCGTGCATGTCCTCAGATACATCGTAAGAGAGAGCGCTGAAAACAGAATTATATCGCATAGAATGATCAGCCACATTCTTTTTTTATTGAAATAATGCTTCTTGAACGATCTGCTGATCAGCAGGAGATCATACAGCAGTACAGACAGAACGAACAGGATCGGGATCACGATCGGCAGCCAGGGCATGTTATGAGAAACAAACCCGTGCGGGTTATAGTAATCCAGCAGATGGAACAGAATATAGACTGCGGAAAATACGATTCCGAGGTTCACAAGAATGACGGCGATCAAACGGATCGCTGCCTGCGCGTTTTTGGAAAGGAAAGAGCTCTTGTCGGACATGGCTTTACGATTGCTTTTTGCTCTCGCGGAAAACAAACGTACGCTGCAGCATGAATGAAACCGGATAGCAGATCAGCTGAGAAAGGATATTTGCAAGCCATGCAGGTACGCCGAGACGCGTAAACAGCTCAATAAACAGCCAGTTCAGAAGCAGAACCGAAACGGCGACCGCAGCATATTTCAGGATATTGCGCTCGTTTTTTGAACTGCCGAAAACAAAACGGCGGTTCAGCAGGTAATTGCAGAACCCGGAAATGACTCGTGCCAAAACAAGCGAGACCATACGCAGTACCGATCCGCCGCCGACAAAGATAATCGGATTCAGTGCAAGCAGCGTTTCAGACCACTTTTGGGAAACTTCTCGCTGGAAAGAGAACATTTCCTTTGCAACGCGGAATCCTCCGAATATTGCGACAGTGCCGTAAAAGATCAGGCAGAAGCTGAGAAAGTCGATCAGGAAGCTCACGAATGAAGTCGACATGAATTTGAAAAATGTCGGACCGAGAAACTTGAAGATGACTTTATAGATCTTAGCGGAATCGCGCAGTGTATCGAAGTGGGAGGAACTGTTGTCATCGATATAAACCGTTTCGATCGGAACTTCAAAAACACCCGTTCCTTTCGTACAGCAGTGCAGCAGCTGATGGATCTCGTATTCGTAACGATCACCCTTCAGGGCAAGCATTTCGGGGATTCTGGAGGCACTGAACGCTCTGAGACCGGTCTGGGTATCGTAAACATGCTTTCCGGTTGTCAAGCGGAAAACGCCGCGGGTAATGCTGTTTCCGATGCGGCTGCGAAGAGGGACCTTTCCTTTGAATCGACGCGATCCCGTAATCAGCAAATCTGGATGCTCGTTGTATGCGGAACATACGTTCATGCAATCGGGCATCAGATGCTGACCGTCGGCGTCGACGGTCAGGACACCTTCCGATTCGGGAAAGTGTTCTGCGATATATGCATATGCCGTTTTTAAGGCGGCGCCTTTGCCTTTGTTGACCTCGTGCGTGAGGAGGGTGACACGGTCGAAAGCACGGACGGCTTCAAAGACGGGAAGACATTTTTCACTGCTGCCGTCATTTACAACGACAATGGGAAATGATGTCTGTTCCGTAAAGTCTTTCAGTACGCCGAGCAGTTTTTCATCCGGTTCGTACGCTGGAATAACAACGATCATGCGATAACCTCCTAAAATATCACTATAAAGTATAACACATTTTTACAGAAATGAAAGCTATATTTTTCGGTTTTGAACGGAGAATCTGTAAAATACACTGTAAAGGAAGCTCCGAATCCTGAAATTCGTTGTTTTTGTAAAACGTTTGTAACGAATACAGTTTTCAATGGAATTGTCGGGACAAAGAGTGTACAATAAAATAAAGGCTTCCGAAAGGATCATTTTACTATGGATAAAAAGAGAAAGATCATTCTTTTCATATCGATCGCAATTTCGGCAATCGTGATCGGCGTTGCCGCCGCTTTGGTGTTCAGTTCGCTTGGAAACGGGTCGGCTTTCCGAGCAGGGTCATGCGCAATGAAATCGAACAGATCGGGAGAAGCAAAGGAAACGCCCGAGGTCACGGCGGATCCCAATCTGATTGTCATTACAACAGAGGAGCCTGCTTCGGAAACAGCAGAACCGACGGAATCTGCGGAACCGACGCTGGAGCCGACGGAAGTTCCGGTCGATCCATATGAAAAGCTGCTTGAAAAAGCCGACACATCCATGATGAAGAATATCGTCAACATCCTTTTGATCGGTGTTGACTATTCTACGGAACGCGAAACATGGGACGGAAAAAAGGAATGGCATTCCGATGTCATGATGGTACTGGCAGTAAACTTTGACGAAAACCGTGCCGATCTGATCTCACTTCCGCGCGACACGTACGCAAAGATTCCGGACGTGAAAGGCATATATAAACTCAATGCATCTTTGAACTGTGGAGGAGGGCTGTATAACGATGACGGGACAGAGAACCCCGCAGGACTTGAGAAGGTATGTGAAGCGGCGGAATGGATGCTCGGCGGTATCGACGTCGATTACTATTATGCAGTCACCATGACGTCTCTCAAGGACCTTGTCGATCTGTGCGGCGGTCTTGAATACGATATGGATATCAGCTTCAAGATTCAGGGTCGTTCCTATGAAAAAGGTTTGCAGCATGTCGACGGACAGGGGTTTCTGGATTATTGCCGTGTCAGAAAGGGACAAAACGGCCTCCCCGCAAGTGAACAGGGCGATGCGAACCGTGTAAACCGCCAGAAACGGATGCTGATCGCAATGTTCAAACAGATGAAGGCAGATCAGCTGATCACACAGATCCCGGAAATCATCGACACTTTCGACGGCGATCTGTTTACGAACTGCACATTCGGACAGACGGCTGCGCTGGCGGCGTTTGCCTACAATCTGGATCCCGAAAACATCGGTATGTATTCCATGAGTGGGGCATCGCATTCGCTGTTTCAGTGGAACTTTTGCTTTACGGATCAGGCAAATCGAGTCGACATCATCAAGAAAGTCTACAATATCAGTGTAAAGCGCTACAACGAGTATACATTATCCTATGCGCGTTATCATTGGTGCGATTTGCTGTATAACCGTCGATACAAGAATCTGCTCGATCCGCTTACTAAATATGTCCAAAAGCTGATCGATGAAGACGATAAGCTTCCAGAATTCACATCCTCTCCGACACCGTCGGAATCGCCTTCTGAATCGCCTTCGCCGACGCGTACTTCCACGCCGTCTGCAACGAATACGCCGGAACCGGAAAAGACCGATACGCCGAAACCGACGGATCCGCCGACCCCGACACCCGCACCGACGCCGGCACCGACGGCTGCGCCGACCGATCCGCCGCCGGAAGACGGAGAATCCTCGGGTGGGAACGACCGATACACGTCGCGTGGATTCGGACTGCTCAATAAAGAAGAGCAGACAAGAAAGTATACAAAGGAACAGAGAGAACTGTTTGAACGCTATAAGACGTGCGTCAAAGAATTGAATTCCCTGCATAAAGAGGCTGACAAGCAGGCGAAAAAAGCAAGGAACGGCAGCAGTAATTCTTTGAATTCCGTCGGGCAATCGTATCTCAGCAAGCTTGCGGAAGTGCAGACGCTCGCAATCGAAGTAGCGCAAACGTTCGAGTACAATAAGGTCAAGAACTTTACGAGTCCGTTCGGCCCTACGGCGACCGGCTGGAACAGCTCGGCATGGGCGTTCAACTACGGACGGGACAAGAGCTTCAATGAAGTGATCGTTGATTTCAACTGAATTCTATATTGACAAATATCGAAACAGATGCTAAAATAAATTCGATGAACATCGAAATGAATGGAGGCATCTGTTTTGAGTATTTTGGAACGATATTACGCTGCTTTGGACATCGAAGCACAGAAAGAAAAAGAACTCGCTGCAAAAGCGACAGAGAATAACGATGAACGTGCAAAGTCGATCCATCTGATGAAAGCAAGCATGCTCGGCGACATGTTGAAGGTACTCGGCAGGGTGGAGCATGGGGGTAAACGACCGAATGCGTTGGAAACGCTGATTGATTCTTTTTCGCAGGAAGCGGAAAACCAGCGTAAAATCGGTGATTATGACGCGTCAGACAGAGCGGAACAAAAAGCGATGACAGTTCAGTTTGCGCTGGATCGTTTACGGGAGACAGAACAAAATGGAGCATGAGACGATCGCACTTTTGAAGACAGTTGCCGATGAGACACGCATTCGTATCCTGCGCACGCTGTTTGAGAAGGACAGTTATGTTGAACTTCTTTCCGAACGGCTGGGACTTTCACCTGCAACGGTTTCCTTTCATATGAAAAAGCTGCAGCAGGCAGGGCTTGTAGATGCGCGGCGCGAGCAGTATTATACGATCTATTCGGTCAAACGCGGCGTATTTCGCCATACCTTGGAAGAACTGATCCTCGAAAAGGACGGGGGAGATGCAACGGAGACGCTGCGGGAAGAACAGTATCGCCGCAAGATTCTGAAGAGCTTTATGCCGGACGGCGTTTGCAGACAGATGCCTGCGCAGCTGAAGAAGCGTATCATCGTTTACCGGGAGATATTCTCAAACTTTGAAGGCGGTAAATCCTATACCGAAAAAGAAGTCAATGAAATCATATCGCGGATCCATTCGGATTACTGCACGGTACGCCGCGGGTTCATCGGTATGGGATGGATGCAGCGAAGCAATGGCATTTACACGGTGAATCCGAATCCTGATTTTGATCATTATGAGGATATCAACGCGTGAAATCGCAGGAAAAGAATACCGATTATAAAACAGCGCAGTCGCAGCAAAGCGATTGCGCTGTTTGTATCAGCCACGCAGTTTCCGAATCATATCTGCAGGATCAGGTGCTTTGAAGACGGCGCTTCCGGCGACAAGAACATCCGCACCGGCTTCGATGCAAAGCTTTGCGGTATCGGGATTCACACCGCCGTCGACTTCGATGAGCGTCTCCAATCCACGAGAATGGATTTCCGAACGAAGCTGACGGATCTTCACCAACGTTTCTGGAATAAACGACTGACCGCCGAATCCGGGATTGACGCTCATCAGCAGAACAAGATCGCATTCCGACAGTAGATGTACGCATGCACCGATCGGTGTTGCGGGATTCAATACAACGCCTGCCTGCATGCCTGCGGCATGGATCGCCTGCAGCGCACGGTGCAAATGACGCTCGGACGACTCAACGTGAATTGTCAGAATATTCGCGCCCGCTTTTTGAAACGGAACGATCCAATCAGAGGGATGCTCTACCATCAGATGAACATCGAGCGGCAGATCGGTCAAAGGACGAAGCGCTTTGCACATATCGGGACCGAATGTGATGTTCGGAACAAAGTTCCCGTCCATTACGTCAAAGTGGACCCAGTCAGCGCCCTGCGCTTTCAGATCCCGGACAGCGTCGCCCATAGCGGCAAAGTTTGCGGAAAGAATCGAAGGTGCGATCTTAATCATAGCGATGTTTCCTCCTCATTTGATAATCCAATGCGATTTCCCGGTATCGTTCATAACGACCGGCAGATAAGTCTCCGGATAACAGCAAAGGCTTCACGCCGCAATCGGGTTCAGTCAGATGCATGCAGCCCGGATATCGGCACGGCGACGCAAGTTGAAACTCCGGATAGCAGGCGTTGAGATCGTCTTGCTCAAGGCACTCTGTTTCAAACATCGAAAAACCGGGGGTATCAAGCACCATACCGCCTTCATACGGCCATAATTCCGCATGACGGGTCGTATGTCTTCCGCGCTCGGTTTTTCTGGAGAGATCTCCGGTCTCCAGCTTCAGATCCGGGATGAGCGCGTTCAGCAAAGACGACTTTCCGACGGCGGATTGTCCTGCAAAGCATGTGACTTTTCCTCTGAGCCGTTTCCGCAGAAGCGAAAGCCCTTCGCCGGTTTCGGCACTGACCGACAGGGTATCGAACGCATGATAGTCCGTCTGAAAAATCCTGCGGATATCGGGATCGGCGCAGTCTGTCTTGTTCAGTACCGGGACGGGATCGATCTTCATCTGTTTAGCTGCGATGATCAATCGATCCAAAAGCAGCCAGTCCGGTTCAGGAACGGAGGCAGACACAACGATCAGAAGCTGATCTACGTTTGCAACGGGAGGGCGTACAAGCAGATTTTTGCGCGGGAGGATCTCACACAGCTGCGCATAGCCCTGGTCCTTCCGTTCGACGATCACATGATCGCCGACTGTCGGAACGATCCCTTCACGACGGAAGGAACCGCGCGCTTTGCTCGTAACAAAATCGCCTTTATCGGTCAGCACTTCATAGAAGCTGCCGACGCCTTTTATCAATAATCCCTGCTCCGTCATTTTGCAAAGGTGATGGTCTGCGGCGTGGATCGAATTTCGTTGTTGACGTACAGATACAGTGTACGCGTAACCGGCTCATATCCGTGAACCGTCGTTTTTACCGTAACCTCGGTTGCCTGTTTCTGAAGATTCTGAGAATACAGGATCACGCGGAAAGGAACATCCTCGTAATTCACCGTTTCGTAACCGATCTCCACGAGATTGATTGGGTTGTCGTTTTCGAGCGAAACCGAAAAGGAAATATCGGCTTTGCACGAACCAAGCGATTTCCGATAAATCGTCAAGCGGATCGGCGTATTTGTCGAAATCGATGCGCTCGAACGGGCGGGCACGAGAGAAGGCTCCGATGTAATGTCTGGATTATCCGTCGAGTAGGCAGCGGGCGAGGCAGTCTCATAGGATATGCTCTCGACCTCCGGGGCTTCAGGCGTCGCAGCAACAACGGTGTCCGAATCGTCGCCTGACAAAGCAGCCGGCGTAGGCTCAATCGTCGGTGCTGCTGTTTCCGTCGAAGCAGGAAGAACGGTCGGCGTCGGTTCCGTCAGCGTTTCCGACTGCAGATATTGTATGATGTTTCCGCCATCGGAAGCATACATCGCAATGACCGAGTTGACCTGTGTTCCTTCGTGTGCACGATCGGTAAACTCGACGATCAAATTGTTGAAACCGCATTCTGCATAGAGTATGCGCAATGCATCGTCCAGCGTATAGCCGAGCAGATTCGGAAGGAATTCGTGCGATACCGCGATTTCGGTCGGAACAGGAGTTGCTTCTGCCGCGGGTGTTTCTGCGATCGGAACCAGATCGGAACGTTCCTCTTCGGGATCCGCGGGGAGTTCGGTTTTGCATGAAGTCGCATAGATCAGAACGAATACACCGATCAGCATGATCGGCAAAAAGACACACATGGCAATCAGTACATAGACGGACGGACGGTGCGTGGTCTTTTGTCCTTTGTCATCCGGATCGTTGACGAATGATCCGTTCGGGTCGGACAGGGAACGAACGAGATCCGATCGCATATCACGGGCAGATTCGTAACGGTTTTCAGGGTCCTTCTCAAGGGATTTCAGGACGATATCGTTCAGAGATTTCGGCAGATCGGGAACGAGCTCAATGGGAGGAACGGGCTTTTCCTGCAGGTGCATGAGCGCAACACTGACGGTGGAATCCGCTTCAAACGGAACCGTTCCGGTCAGCATTTCATAAAGGCACACGCCGACAGAATAGAGGTCGCTCTGTTCCGTTGCGATAACGCCCTTTGCCTGTTCCGGAGAAATATAATGAACGGAGCCGAGCACCTTCTGACCGGAAAACGTTACGGTCGAAGCTTTGGCTTCGCGTGCGATGCCGAAATCAGCGAGTTTAACGCGTCCTTTGTCGGTAACGATCACGTTCTGCGGTTTGACATCGCGATGAATGATCCCGTGCTGGTGCGCTGCTGACAAAGCGTCAAGGATCTGACAGGTGATACCGATCGCCGTACGCACCGGCAGAGCACCGTTGGACTCAATGAGATCCTTCAGCGTACGTCCTTCGACATACTCCATAACAAGATACGGCATACCGTTATGCGTTCCGGCGCCGTATGCGCGCACGATGTTCTCGTGCGAGAGCGTCAGGATCGCATTTGCTTCGCGCGTAAAACGACGAAGAAACTCCGCATCTTCCTTATACTCGTCTTTGAGCATCTTGACCGCAACGAAGCGGCGATTGCTCATATTGACGGCTTTATAGACATGCGCCATGCCTCCGCTGCCGATCAGCTCGACGATACGGTATTTTCGATCGAGGATCGTTCCGATCATGCATTGCCTCCGTCGTTTTTCACCAGTACGACGGTGATATTATCGCGGCTTCCCGCGTCGAGCGCACGATTGATCATAGCTGTGCAGGTCGCATCCAGATCGGTGCAATTCTGTAAAAACGCAGCTAATTCGGAGTCTTCCAATACGCCGCAGAGACCGTCTGAGCAAAGCAGTAGCATATCATCATGCTTCCATTCACAGGAAAAGATATCGGCAGATACACGCTTCTCGGTGCCGATCGCGCGCGTAATCAGATTGCGGCGGGGATGCGTTCTTGCTTCTTCGGCAGTGATAGCACCGCGGCGGACAAGTTCTGCGACAAAGGAATGATCGTGCGTGATCTGACGGATCGACTCACCGTCGAAGTAATAGAGACGCGAATCACCGATGTTGGCAGCTACGAATGCGGTTTCATCAAAGATTGCAGCGACAAGCGTACAGCCCATGCCGTACATTTCGTCGATGAGCGATGCGCGTGCGTGTACGACATTATTTGCTTCCGTGAAGGCGGACGAGAGAGCAGCTTCACGGTCCTGATGATTGCTTATGAGCATTTCTCTGAGCGTGTCAATCGCAAGCCGACTTGCAACTTCTCCGGCTTGATGACCGCCCATACCGTCTGATACGGCTGCTGCGTCCAGGGTATCGGTATGCATCAGCAGATAGGCGTCTTCATTCTGTGACCTAAGACCGGTTTCCGTTTTACCCGCGAATTTCATTGAGAACCCTCCTTCGTAATTGTCCGCATGCGCCTTCAATATCCGCGCCCATTTCACGACGAACCGTCGCGGAGATATGCATGGATTCAAGCCACTCCCGGAATCGATGCGCATAAGTTCTTGTAACGCCGTCAAGCCCGCGTTCCTTGACCGGATTCAGAGGTATCAGATTGACGTGACAGAGAAGACCTCTGAGTCTTGCGGCAAGCGCTTTGGCGTCTTCTTCCGAGTCGTTCTTTCCGCCGATCAAAGCATACTCGAAAACAACACGACGGCCGGTTCGTTCGGAATATGCTTTCGCGGCTTCCAGAACCTGCTCGATCGGATATGCCTTGTTGATCGGCATCAGCTCGCTGCGCACCTCATTGCTGTGCGCATGGAGTGAAACCGACAGGGTCACATGCGGCGCGTCGTCGATCAGCCGATAGATTTTCGGAACGATCCCGCAGGTGGAAAGGGATATGTTCCTTGCGCTGATGTTCGGACCTTTTTCGCTCGTTACACGCTTCAGAAACGTCACAACGTTATCATAATTGTCAAGCGGCTCACCGCTGCCCATCAGAACGATGTTCGTTACCGTACGCGGTTTGCCTTCCGCAGGCGGTTCATCCCGCTCAATCTCGGCGATGAAGGACAGCATCTCTCCCGGTCTTAACGAGCGGACACAGCCTTCAAGCGTGCTTGCACAGAATTTGCATCCCATGTTGCAGCCGACCTGGGTCGAGAGGCAGACCGTGTTTCCGTACGAATACCGCATCAGCACGCCTTCCACCAGATTCCCGTCTTCCAATTCGAACAGATACTTGATCGTACCGTCTTTCGGAGAAACGCGTTTATCGAAAATACGCGCGCCGCCGAACGGGATCGTATCAAGCTTGTCCCGCAGATCTTTCGGAAGGTTTGTCATCTCCTGCGGACGAACGCCTTTATACAGCCAGCTCTGGACCTGTCCGATGCGGAATTTCGGAACGCCGAAGGAACCGACAGCGTCGGCAATCTCCGTTTCGGTCATGTCCATCCAGTACATCGTTTCAGCTCCTTCTCATTCTCGCAAAGTAGAATCCGTCTGTGCCGTCTCGCGTGGGCAGAAGCTGCCGCTGTTCTTCCGGCACAAACTCCGGATGATTCGATAAAAACGCTTCTACACGCTCGCTGTTCTCACATTTTACGATCGTGCAGGTCGCATAAACGAGCACGCCGCCGCAGCGCACATAGCGAGAACAGGCATTCAGGATCGCATCCTGTGTTTTTACAATAGCTTCGATATCCGAATCCGACTTGTGCAGGCGCACATCTGGCTTTTCCGACAGCAGACCGAATCCGCTGCAGGGAACATCCAGCAGTACGGCGTCGAACTGACCTTCGTAACGCGGATCATACATCGCAGCATCACGACAGCAGGTTTCGACGGTTACACCGAGTCGCGCAAACGTTTTATCCATCAGGTCCTTGCGATGCGGATGCAGTTCCCATGCAGTGATCTGCGCGGTGTTTTCCGACAAAGAGGCAAGATATGCCGATTTCCCGCCGGGTGCTGCGCACGCATCGAGAATCTTTTTATGATGCACATCGCCTAACGCACGGCAAATCAGCATCGCGCCTTCACCCTGTACCGCAAGCTTGCCTGCAAGGAAGAGCGGATCGTGTGCAAGATCGAATCCTTCCGTAAGCCGAAGTCCGTTCGGATCGAGCCAGCAGGGTTCCGACGGTACCGGCAGAGCCGCTTTCAGCATTTCCGTCGTGAACGGGTACTGCGCACGGACGACTGTGCCGAGAGGCTTCTGCGACAGCAGAGCTTCCGTCTCTGCATCGCCGTATTCTTTGATCCATTCGGAGATCAGAAACGCAGGAACGCCGTAACGAATCGAAAACCGTTCAACAGGATCCGAAGGCAGCGGGGGAAGGACGTCGCGTTCGCGGTCCAGCCGACGCAGAACGGCGTTCACAAGTCCGCAGCAATCCTGTTTTCCGATCTGGCGACAAAGCTTCACCGCTTCGTCGATCGCGGCATGCGCTGGCGTCTCGAGAAACAGAAGCTCCGTGCCGGA
>JAZNHI010000212.1:0-2265 GCA_045576895.1 Clostridia bacterium
TGCTTTCCGGCGTTATCTACACCGCGCGCGACGCGGCGCACAAGCGCCTCTGCGAGCTTCTGAAGGACGGCAAGCCCCTGCCGTTTGACGTCAGGGACGCGACGATCTATTACGTCGGACCGACGCCCGCAAAGCCGGGACAGGTCATCGGCTCGGCGGGTCCCACGACGAGCTACCGCATGGACGCCTATTCTCCCGCCATGATCGCGGCGGGCGAGACCGGCATGATCGGCAAGGGCAAACGCAGCGCAGAGGTCGTCGCCGCCATGAAGGAACACGGCGCGGTGTACTTTGCCGCGATCGGCGGCGCGGGCGCGCTTTTATCAAGCTGCATCAAAAAGGCGGAGATTGTCTGTTACGAGGATCTCGGCGCGGAAGCGGTCAGACGGCTCGAGGTCGAAAACCTCCCCGTCGTCTGCGTGATCGACAGCGAGGGAAACAATCTCTACGAAACCGGCCGCAAGGCGTATCTTGCAACGCTGTAAGCTCTTATACGAAAAGGACTGCCCGCGCGGGCAGTCCTTTTCATGTCATTTCTTCTTTACGCCGCCGGGGCAAGGGCTCCCTGCGCGCCGATTGAATTTGCAACAAGGGTGTCGTACTGCGCTTCGGTAAGCTCGCAGTGATAAAAGAGCCGGAAATACGTCTGCACCTCGGTCTTAAGGTCATAGTCCGCGGCGTCGGGATAGAGCAGATTTGCCATCCACAGCATGCCGAGAATGCGCTGCACGGACGGCGGGAAGCCCATCCAGTTATACGGTCCCATCGGCACCTCATAATAGGTTCCGTTTTGGATCGCGGCAACGTCCTGCCAGAGCGGGTCGCTGCCGACCGAAGCATAGATGCTGTCCGGCGCGAACAGGATCACGTCCGGATCCCACAGCATGATCTGTTCCATATCGACCTCGTTGCCCGTGCCCTTGCTCGACGGATTGTCCACGACCGCAAGGTTGTTCGAAAGCAGGTCGATGATCTCCGCGTGGTAGCTGCCCCTGGCGATCACGTTCAGCCCCTTGTCGCCCGTAATGTATAAGAGATTCGCCTTTTCGACGGAGCCCGCGATCCCCGCGATCTTCGCGTACGTTTCGTCGCAGTACGCCGCAAGCGCTTCCGCCTCGTCCGGCATTCCCATCAGCTCGCCGAGCTTTTTGTACGCGTCGCCCATCGTGCCGATCGAAGCCGAAATATGCACGAACGGGATCCCCGTCTGTTCGGTCAGCGCATCGAGGTCTTCCACGATCGAGCCCTTCGGTTCGCCGACGTCGATCACGACCTGCGCGCCGCTCAAAAGCAGCGTCTCAAGGTTCAGCTCGCCCTTGCCGCCGTAGAGCTGTCCGAGCTCGGGCAGCTGATAGTATTCCGTCGCAAGGTACCGCTCGGCGCTCTTGTCCCACTTCTGCGCGATCCCGACGAGCTTGTCCGGGCACAGCGCGAACACGACGATCTGCGCAAGAGGACCCGAGATCGCAACGCGCTCGATGTTTGCCGGCACCTCGACCGTGCGTCCGACGGAGTCCGTGAATGCGCGGGTTTCGGACGCGGGCGCTTCCGTCTTCGCGCAGGCAAAGAGCAGCATGCAGCATGCAAGCAGACAGGCAAGGATTCGTTTCATGGCTGATCTCCTTTTGATTCGGGTTTGTTCGGAACGGGCAGGATCACCGTCCCGCCCGGCGTTTCATAAAGCTGCGTCTGCGTGCCGTACAGCGTGCCGAACAGCGCGGGCGAAAGGACCTCTCCGGTCCTGCCGAACGCCGCGACGCGCCCGTCCGAAAGCGCAAGCACCTTGTCCGCATACCACAGCGCGTGCTGCGGGTTGTGCGTCGAAAGCAGCACGGTATAGCCGTCCCGGCTCAGGTCCTTCACCACGGACAGGACGGAAAGCTGATTGCCGTAATCGAGCGAGGACGTCGGCTCGTCCATCAGCAGGATCTTCGCCTGCTGCGCAAGCGCGCGGGCAACGTAAACAAGCTGCTGTTCGCCGCCGGACAGCGTGTCGAACATGCGGTCCGAAAGCTTCCCGATCCCGAGCCGGTCGAGGGCTTCCCCTGCCGCCCGTTCCTGCGCCCTGCCCGGCGAACCGAACGGGGACAGCGTGTGCGACGTGCCCATCAGCACCGTGTCGCGCACGGAGAAGCGGAACGTCATCCCGTGTGTCTGCGGGATATAGGCGACGCGGTGCGCGCGCTCGCGCGCGGAGAGCGTTCCTGCGTCGGTCCCGTCGATTTCGATCGTGCCCGTATAGCGCCGCTGAAGTCGGAGGCCAAG
>JAZNHI010000213.1:0-6144 GCA_045576895.1 Clostridia bacterium
GGTTTGATCTTCTTGCGGTACAGCCTCTTGAACAGCAGCCCCGCCACGATCAGCGTGATGAACTCGGAGATCGGGAACGCCCACCAGATGCCATCGACGTCCTTGGTGATCCACGCAAGCAGCGCCGCGACCGGCAGCAGCACAATGAGCTGACGCTGCAGGGATGTGATCGCGCCGTACAGGCTCGTGTCCGTCGCGCCGAACGCGGTGGAGAACGAAATGCCCGCCGCCGCCAGCACGAAGCCGATCGAGATGATGCGGATCGCGCGCTGTGTGACCGCCTGCATCTGCGCCGTCATTTCAAAGAGCGAAATGATCTGTCCGCTGAAAAACTGGAAGATCAGCGTGCCGCAGACCATGAATACGCAGCAGTAGATCAAAAGCATCTTGAACGCCCGCATGAAGCGCTTGCGGTTGCGCGCGCCGAAGTTGAATCCGAGCACGCTCATCGCCGCGTTGGTCAGCCCGAACACCGGCATAAAGATGATCGACTGCAGCTTAAAGTACGTGCCGAATGCGCCGACGTACAGATCCGGATAGTTCCCGCCGGGATCGGCTTTGAGCTGATAATCGCCGAGTCCTTTGAGGATCGTGTTCATGCCGAACATCATGACCGTGCCGACCGCCTGCATCAGGATCGACGGGAGCCCCACGCGGTAGATCTCATAGACCGTGCGTCCGTTCAGCTTGTAGTCCGACAGACGGACCTTGATGTCGTGCTTTGTGCCGTACAGCAGGATGATCGCAAGGATCATCGAGGCGAACTGCCCCGCGACCGTGGCGATCGCCGCGCCTCTGACGCCCATCGCGGGGACGGGACCCCAGCCGAGGACGAATACACGGTCGAGCACGATGTTGACGATCGCGCCGGTCAGCTGCATCAGCATGGCATAGATCGTTTTGCCCTGCGCCGTCATGATGCGTTCGATGCCGCAGGCAAGGAACACGCCGACGCAGAGGGAAAGACAGATGGACATGTAGTGCGTGCCCATCAGCTGCACGATCGGATCGTTGCTCTGCCAGCGCAGGAACGGACCGGACAGCGTCAGTCCGACAACAGTGAACACTGCCGCAGAAAGCATCAGAACGACCAGCCCGTTGCCCGCCGCGCGGTTCGCGTCCTCATAGCGTCTCGCGCCGAGACGGCGGGAAATCAGTGAATTGATACCGACCGAGGTGCCGACTGCAACCGAGATCAGCAGCATCTGCAGCGGATAGACGAGCCCGAGCGCGGCAAGCGCGTCGTTGCTGAGTTCCCTGACGGTTTCCGCGCTGTACAGATCGCCCAGGATCCGCATCAGATCCGCTTCCGGCAGCGATCCCATGCGCGACACAAAGACGCTGTCTACGATGTTGTAGAGCGCCTGCACGAGCATGGACACGATGATCGGCCAGCCCAAAGAAAGAAGGAGCCGTCCTTCCGGCTCCGTTCCCATTCTGTTTTTACGAATCGAAGCTTCCATAACAGTATTATTATAGAGATGCATTCGATATATTGCAAGCATTTATTTCATGCAGCTTTGCCGCAACTCATGACAAAGGCAATTCAGGCGCGCAGCGCAATGCATGAATCCGCGAAAAGCTGACGCTTTTCTGCGTATACTCTCATCCGGCTCGGCATGCCTCGCCGCCTTCTCCCCCAAGGAGAAGGCAAGAAAGTCGGCAACGCATAATTCTCCCTGCCGTCACCTTCCCTTGCACAGGGAGGGCTTTGGGGTGTGTATCACGAAATGCCGCGGATCGTCACCGCGCAAACGAGACGGAATACTGCTCATTCACGTCGTAGAAGAGTGTAAGCTTCTGTCCGTCCGGAAGCATGAGCGTGCCGGAAACGCCTTTCGACGTCGGCGTTAGGACTGCCTGCCCGGAAAGCGATTCCGCATATCCGTTCGCCCGCAAAAACGGCTTGAAGGCGGACGCCGCAAGCTCCGCGCTGACGTTGCCGAACAGAGCGCAGGTCGTCGAATAGACGTCGCCCGTACGGCTGTCGAACTGCACGGACAGGCAGAAGATGCGTCCGGTTTCCGTCGTATAATACGCCTGCCCGCACCACAGCGCAAGCTTTGCGCCGGTCTCGTCGTTATAAAAATCGCGCAGCGTCACGGTGTAGCGGCTCTTGCGCAGCACGGTTTCGACCGTCTGTCCCGTCACGAGCTTGCCGTTTTCCGCATGGAATGCAAGCGTGTCCTTCCAAAGTTCCTTTAGCTTTTGGGTGATCGATTCCGTGTCCAGCTCGCCGGGCATAACGGCGCGCTCCTCCCCCTGCCGCTCGCATCCGAAGTACAGGGTGACGCGCGTCTTCAGCGAAAGCGGCGCGCCGATGCTGTTCGCGCTGATGATGCTGACGACCTCGTATTTCGGATCGTCGTACAGTGCGCGTTCCAAAAGCCGGAAGATCCCGCGGTTCAGCAGAACGAGCAGGAACGCGACGAGAACGGTGCCCGCCGTCAGCGCGATATACACGATGCGCGTGCGCGTCACGCGGTCTCGGTTGGCAAACAGACGGATCTTCTTCATTCCTCCTCGCCTCCCTTCTCGCGCTTGTAGAGCGGCACATCGAACCAGACGAGCGTGCCCTCGCCGACCTTGCTTTCAAAATGCAAAGTGCTGCCGTGGATCTGCGCAATGCGGTTGCCGATCGCAAGTCCGAGCCCCGCGCCGTGCTGCGCGCGCGAACGCGATTTGTCGACCATGAAGAACGCCTCGGTGATGCGGGAGATCTCCTCCTCCGGGATGCCGATGCCCTCGTCTTTGACCGAGATGCGGTACCGCCCCGCCTCGCGTCTGCCGGACAGCGTGACCGTCTTGCCGGGCGAGCTCGCTTTGCGCGCGTTGTCGATCAGGTTTGTGACGAGCGTCAGCAGAAGATCCTTTTCGTACAGAATGATCTGCTGTTCGATATCGTAGTTGAAGGTCAGCTCCGCCTTTTCCATCATCGGCGTGACGACCGCCACGACGTGCCCGAGCGCGCGCCGTGCATAGCCGCGGATCAGCTTGAATTCGTTCTTATCGAGCACCACGAGGTCCATGAGCTTCAGGGACATCGCCTCGAGCCGCTTGCCCTCCGAGAAGATGAAGTTCGCCGCCATGAATGCGTCCTCCTCGTCGAGCTCGGTGCTTCGGAGCATGTCCGCATAGCCGATGATCGAGGTCATCGGAGTCTTCAGCTCGTGCGAGAAGCTTGCAACAAAGTCCTTCTGCTGCTTGGCGTTCAGCTCGAGCGCGTCAACCTTCTGCTCGATCGCGCCGGTCATATCGTTGAACGCGACGGTGAGGTCTCCGATCTCGTCAAGTGTGGTGACGCGCGCGCGGCGGGAATAGTTTCCCTTGCCGATGATCTGCGTGAACTTCTGCAGACGGCGCAGCGGCTTGGTCGTGAAATAGGACAGCAGCAGCATCGCCGCGATCGAAAACGCGACGGTGATGATGTGCAGGATCGTGACGGAACGGATCTGTTCCTCGCGCAGGCGCATGAGGTCGGTCGCGTCGTACCGCACGGACAGGAAGTAGTTCCGTCCGCCGATCGAAACGCAGCCCGCGGTGTCGAGGATTGTCCGCGCGCCGTCGCGCAAAAGCCGGTAGGCAAAGCGGCGCACGCGCAGCTCCGTGAACGGAAGCGTCTCGGGAAAGTCCTCCGCGCTTGCGGTGATCAGATGCTGATCCATGTCGTAGATCGCGCAGGGCGATTCCACGCCCTGATTCGAACCAGCGCGCTTTAATATCTCCGCGTACATGTCGGGCGACGCGGTGTTGTAGTACAGATAGATGCCGTACAGCTCCGCTTCCATGGCGGAAGCCAGTGCCGAATACTCTGCGACCGCCGCCTGCACGCGAAAACGCAGCGCCGTGTCAAAGCTCCGCGCGATCAGGATCTGTCCTGCCACGCCGAACAACAGCGCTACGATCAAAACGGTACATATGCAGATTTTCAGCGCAAATCTCATGCTTCGGGAATGTCCAGCCGATAGCCGATCTTATGGACCGTGCGAATGCGGTCCTGCCAGTTGAGCTTCCGGCGCAGGCGCTGCACATGGCTGTCCAGCGTGCGGGTCTCGCCGATGTAGTCCGTCTCCCACACGCGCTCGAACAGCGTCTCTCGGAACAGCGCAGTGTTGGGGTTCTGCACAAACAGAACGAGCAGGTCGAATTCCTTGCGGGTCAGTTCGATGTGCTTTCCGTTCTGAATGACGTCGCGCGCGTCCATGTCGATCAGAATGTCCAGGCACTGGATCATACCCTGGCTCTTGTTGAAGCGGCGCAGCACCACCTCGATGCGCGCCAAAAGCTCCACGATCTCGAATGGCTTGACGATGTAATCCTCCGCGCCGAGCTTCAGGCCCTTGACGCGGTCGTTGAGGTCGCTCTTTGCCGTCAGGAAGATCAC
This sequence comes from Clostridia bacterium, assembly GCA_045576895.1. GTDB lineage: Bacteria > Bacillota > Clostridia > Christensenellales > CAG-138 > UBA3792. Next base: position 4,385 of record JAZNHI010000213.1, read on the forward strand.
GGGGATCCCCATCGGACGAATATATGCAAGGAGATCATAGCCGTCGAATTTCGGCAGCATGATATCCAGCAGCACCAGATCGAACGGGTTTTTCTCCAGAAGGTCCGCCGCCTGCTGCCCGTCATAGGCGCAGGTGCACACATACCCCTGCCGCGTCAGATTCATGCGGATCAGGTTTGCGATCGGCTCCTCGTCGTCCACGATCAGAATTTTAATCATAATCCCATCCTCCGATTCCTCTTTATCTGGAAGGAATTGTAACATACAAATGCGGACAAAATGTAACACGAGTGTTGCCAAGATTTGATTTTTGCATGTTTTTTACAAAAATACCCGTGTCTTCGCGCCCCGCATTCGGTTCTTACCGGCAGTATAGCACAAAGCCGCACGTCCGTCAAAGCATTCTTCTCGACAAAAACTTGCATTACGGACCGAATGCGCGTATAATGCTTTGTATGAACTGGTATTATCATTCGCGTTATCCGCAATATAAGCAGCCGTTCGGCGCCATCCGGACGAAAGAAACCGTTTCCCTTTGTCTCGACGGCGAACCGAGCGCCATGGTCGAGCTTCTCCTGTATCCGCCGACCGGACCCGTGACCCTTCCCATGCACTGGGACGGGCAGCATTACCGCGCGTCGTTTTCGGCGCCGGACGTTCCGTGCCGCATGGGCTACGGGTTCCGCATCAACGGGCGGTATTTCGGCGCGGACGGCGGCGAAGCGCGCTTTGCCGACACGCCGCAGACCTACGGGCTGACCGTTTACGACGGCGCGTTCGAAACGCCGGAATGGTTCCGCCGTTCCGTCGTCTATCAGATCTTTCCCGACCGGTTTTTCTGCTCCGACCGCGAACGCTTCAGGCGCGCGGCTGCGGATTACCGCGCGGCGGGACGCCCGATCTTTGTGCATCAGCATTGGGACGATCTGCCCTTCTTCCTGCCGCACGGCGGCGCAAAGGAATATGTACCGGACGATTATTTCGGCGGGGATCTTGCCGGGATCCGGGAAAAGCTTCCGTACATCGCCTCGCTCGGCGTCACGTGCATCTATCTGAATCCGATCTTTGCCGCGCATTCGAACCACCGGTACAATACGGCGGACTACCTTTCGATCGACCCGATCCTCGGTACAAACGACGATTTCAAAGCGCTGTGCGAGGCGGCGAAGGCGTACGGCATCCGCATCGTGCTCGACGGTGTGTTCTCGCACACCGGCGACGATTCGATCTATTTCGACCGCTACGGACGCTATCAGTCGCACGGCGCCTGTGAGAGCAAGGATTCCCCCTACTATCCGTGGTACCGGTTCTATGATTATCCGCATACCTACGAATGCTGGTGGAATTTCGAAACCCTTCCCGACGTTGAGGAGACCGAACCGAGCTATACGGAATTCATTCAGGGCGAAAACGGCGTTCTCCGCACATGGCTTCGTGCGGGCGCGTCCGGCTGGCGGCTCGACGTTGCGGACGAACTGCCCGATTCGTTCATTCGCGACATCCGCCGCTCGATCAAATCGCAGGATCCCGACGCCGTGCTGATCGGCGAGGTCTGGGACAACTGCGCGACGAAGCTCGGTCCCGAAGGCCGCCGCGGCTATGTCAACGGCGACGAGCTCGACGCGCCGATGAACTATCGGTTCCGGGAGCCCGCGATCGAATTCCTGAACGGCAGAAAGGACGCGTACTGGTTTGCCGAAACGCAGAACCGGCTTTTAGAGGACTATCCGAAGCCGTTCATGGATGCTTGCCTGAATCTT
>JAZNHI010000214.1:0-2789 GCA_045576895.1 Clostridia bacterium
AGCATCTTCAGGGCTGCGAGGGTTTCGTCTTTGCGGCGGGCGTGGACGAGCGCGTGGAGGGTCCTGCGCCGATCTACGATCTCTATAAGAAATACAACATCGACCCGGTCAAGCGGCTCCTTGCGCTTTGCCGGGAATGCGGCGTGAAGCACGTGGCGATCTGCGGCTCGTATTTCTCCTATGCCGCCAAGAAGTGGCCGGAAAAGGAGCTCACGAAATGGCATCCGTATATCAAAAGCCGCATCGATCAGGAGGAAGCCGCGATGGCGTTTGCATCCGATATGGACGTCGCGGTGCTGGAGCTTCCGTATATCTTCGGCACACAGCCGGGCAGAAAACCGGTGTGGGTGTTCCTCGTCGAAAACGTCATGAGCATGAAGAAGGTCACGATGTACCCGAAGGGCGGTTCGACGATGGTGACCGTGCATCAGGTCGGACAGGCGATCGCGGGCGCGATCGAGCGGAACCGCGGCGGCAACCGCTATCCGATCGGCTATTACAACCTGACGTGGGTGGAGCTATTGAAGATCGTCCATAAGTACCTCGGCTGTCCGGACAAGAAGATCGTCACGATCCCGAACTGGATGTACGCGATCGGCGGAAGAAAGATCATGAAGGAGCAGAAGAAACACAACATCCAGGGCGGTCTCCATATGGTCAAGTTTACCGATATCATGTGCTCGAATCTGTTCATAAGTAAGTCCGAGGGCTGCGACGCGCTCGGCGTGACGGACGACGATATCGATGCGGCGATCGGCGATTCGATCCTGCTCTGTAAGGACGTCATCGAAAAGAAAACCGCCGTGCTCGGTATGAAGGGAGAATAAAATGAGAGTATTGCTGACAGGCGCAGCGGGCGGCATGGGATTGGAAAGCCTGAAACAGATGGCTGCGGACGGCGGAGCATACAAGATCACAGCGTTGGATTTAGACAACGATCGCTGCCGGGAACGGCTGCGTCCTTATGAAGACAATCCCCGTGTGAAAGTCTTATTCGGCGATCTGCAAGATGCAGGTTTTGTGAAGAAAGCGGTCGAGGGGTGCGATCTGATTCTGCACATAGCGGCCTTTGTTTCGCCCGCCGCAGACTATGATCCGAAAAAAGCCATGCAGATCAATTTCGGCGGCACGCGCAATTTGATTGAAGCCGTTCAAAAGCTCGGTCAGCAGGATACGACCCGCTTCGTCTACATCGGCACCGTCGCGGAGACCGGCGACCGCATGCCCCCGATCCATTGGGGCAGGGTCGGCGATCCGATCAAGCCGAGCATGTTCGACTACTATGCGGTATCCAAGGTCGCCGCGGAGCGCTATGTGATCGAAAGCGGGCTCAAGTATTGGGTGAGCCTCCGGCAGACCGGCATCATCGGTCCCGCAATGGCAAAGATCCGCGACGCGATCCAGTTCCACAACTGTCTCGACAACGTATTGGAATACGTCTCCGATCGCGACAGCGGCAGACTGACGCGCAACCTCTGCGCGTTTGAAGCGGACGGGACGCTCGATCCATCGTTCTGGGGACATATTTACAACATCGGCGGCGGCGCATCGTGCCGCGTCGATACGCTGACGATGTACAAGCTCATGTACGGCGAGATCGGCATCAAGAATATCGACTGTGTGATCGACCCGAAGGTCAACGCCACGCGCAACTTCCACGGGCAGTATTATCTCGATTCGGACAAGCTCGAAGACTATCTGCATTTCCGTTCCGACAGCATGCAGTATTTCTACGATGCGTATCTTAAAGAGCTCGGCGCGGCAAAACCGTTCGGCAGGATCATCTGTAAGCTCCCCGGCGGGCAACGCCTGATGGGCTCCGTCATCAAGGGCACGTTCAAAAAGCTCCTGAACAGCGAACACGGCACCAAGCATTTTATCGACGCGAACATGGAGGACCATATCGAGGCGTATTGGGGGAGCCGCAAAGCGTGGGAAGCGCTTCCGGAAAAGACCTCCGGGATGGCGCATTTCACCGATTGGGACACAGTCGTGCAGATCGACCACGGCTATGACGAATCGAAGCCGGAAAGCGAGCTGACCTTTGAGGATTTGCAGGGCGCGGCGACCTTCCGCGGCGGCAAACTGCTTTCCGAAACAATGCAGAAGGGTGACTGGAAAACCAAGCTGCACTTTTGCTGCGCGTTCGGACATGAGTTCGAGGCAAGCCCGCGGCTTGTGCTGGAGGGCGGGCATTGGTGCCCGGAATGCGAACGCAGGAGCTGGAACTACGGCGCGCGCGCCAAGGTCGATCCGTTCTTTGCGCAGGTGTGGGACCCGCTGCACGAGCCGGACGAGCTGCGCGAGTACCCGAAGGAAGTCACGGAGCTGGACGTATAATTGTGTTGTTTGCGTACGATTCAGATTTCTTCTTGATGTATGGACACAATCGGGTGTATAATCATTCTGCAGAACAGCGTCGGGAGGCGGTCGGATGAAACACTTGAAGGAAAAACCATGGTTCAATTACACGATTGCAGCGTGCATCGCCGTCATCCTGTATGTCGTGCTGACGCATCTTCCGGGCGTCCGGGAGGGGATCAGGACGTTCCTCGGGTATTTCAGACCGGTGATCCTCGGCTGCGTGATCGCGTATCTCATCAATCCGCTGAAGTCGGATCGTAGCCATGTCGTTCTGTGAGCCAAGGAGTTGAACCAAATCCTTGTCTTCCTAAGACCGCTTGGCCTCCGACTTCGCATCTTCCGGGCGTCCGGGAGGGGATCAGGACGTTCCTCGGGTATTTCAGACCGGTGATCCTCGGCTGCGTGATCGCGTATCTCATCAATCC
>JAZNHI010000215.1:0-21947 GCA_045576895.1 Clostridia bacterium
AGGAGGAGCTATGAGCAACGTCAAAAAGTATACCGATAAGCTGAACGAGCTGAAGTTCGACAACATGTACAACGGCGACTTTTTCCTGACCTGGGAAAAGACCGACGACGAGATCGCGGCGGTGTTCACCGTGGCGGACGCACTGCGGCATCTGCGTGAAAACAACATCTCCTGCAAGATCTTCGACTCCGGACTCGGTATCTCGCTGTTCCGCGACAACTCGACGCGCACGCGTTTCAGCTTTGCGTCGGCGTGCAACCTTCTGGGGCTTGAAGTGCAGGATCTCGACGAGGGCAAGAGCCAGATCGCGCACGGCGAAACGGTGCGCGAGACCGCAAACATGATCTCGTTCATGGCGGACGTCATCGGCATCCGCGACGACATGTACATCGGCAAGGGCAATACCTACATGCACAACGTCGTCAACGCCGTCACCGAGGGCAACAAGGCTGGCGTGCTCGAACAGAAGCCGACGCTCGTGAACCTCCAGTGCGACATCGACCACCCGACGCAGTGCATGGCGGACATGCTGCACTGCATCCATACGCTCGGCGGGAGCGACGATCTCGACAAGGCGATCAAAAACCTCAGGGGCAAGAAGGTCGCGATGACCTGGGCGTACAGCCCGTCGTACGGAAAGCCTCTCTCCGTGCCGCAGGGCGTTGCAGGGCTGTTTACCCGGTTCGGCATGGACGTCACGCTCGCGTATCCCGAGGGCTACGAGATCATGGACGACGTCGTGAAGGTCGCGGAGGAGAACTGCAAAAAGTCCGGCGCTTCTTTTAAGATCACGCATGACATGAAGGAAGCGTTTAAGGACGCCGACATCGTCTATCCGAAATCCTGGGCGCCGTTCAAGGCGATGGAGGAGCGCACGGAGCTGTACGGCAACGGCGATCTCGAGGGCATTAAGGCGCTCGAAAAGCGTCTGCTCGCGCAGAACGCGGAGCACAAGGACTGGGAGTGCACCGAGGAGATGATGAGCCTCACCAAGGACGGCAAAGCGCTGTATCTCCACTGTCTGCCCGCGGACATCACGGATGTAAGCTGCGAAGCGGGCGAGGTTGCGGCAAGCGTGTTCGACCGCTATCGCGATCCTTTGTATAAGCAGGCGTCGTTCAAGCCGTACATCATCGCGGCGATGATCTTCCTTGCGAAGGTCAAGGACCCGCAGGCGACGCTTCTGAAGCTCGAAGCCGACGCCAAAAAGCGCTGGGAGGGCTGCTGATCACGGCGTAAAATCATGTATCGACGGGACTTTCCGCAATCGGGAGGGCCCGTTTTTTCGGATTTGTGCGGAAGAGGATTGGCAACGGCGCCGTCCCGTGGTATAATAAATCAAATACGATATCGGAGGTGCGTCACTTGATCAAAGACAGTATTGTGAACGCCGTTCTGGACGAAGCGCTCAGAACCGGCGGCGACTTTTCGGAGCTGTACCTGATGGATACCGAAACGAACACCATGACCATGATCGACAGCAAGGTCGAAAATGCGAACTACCAGCGCAAGGTCGGCGCGGGCGTCCGCGTGCTGAAGGGCACGCGCAGCGCGTACGCGTATTCCGCCGACACGAGCGAAGCAGCGCTGATCGCCTGCGCAAAGGCGGCGGCTTCCGCGCTGAAGGGCACGAAGGAATTCGAGGCAAAGAAGATCTGCGTCGACCGCGTCGGAACCTCGTGGGCGAAGGTCCCGTTCTCGGAGATCGACAACGCAAAGCGCATCGCGCTGCTGCGAGAAGGCACGAACGCGGCGAAGGCGCACTCGGACGAGATCACGCAGGTCGTCGCGAACTACATGGACTGCGACCACCGCACCTGGGTCTATAACAGCGAGGGCGTGCATGCCGAGGACCGGCGTCCGCGCATCCGCACGGCGATCCAGGCGGTCGCGATGGCGAACGGCGAAGCGCAGACCGGCACGTGCTCGCCCGGCTACGGCATGGGCTTTGAGATGTACGGTGAAAAGGTCAACATCGAGGACGTCGGCAGGGAGGCGGCAAAGACCGCCGTCACCATGCTGCACGCGCCGGAATGCCCCGCGGGCAAGGTCCCGGTCGTGATCGACGGCGGCTTCGGCGGCGTCATCCTGCACGAAGCGTGCGTACACGGGCTGGAAGCGACGAGCGTCGGACGCGGCAATTCCGTGTTCTGCAATAAGCTCGGTCAGCAGATCGCAAGCCCGATCGTGAACGCGGTCGACGACGGCACGCTGCCCGGCGAATGGGGCTCAATGCACTTCGACGACGAAGGCAACCCCGCGCAGTGCAACCGCCTGATTGAAAACGGCATTCTGAAAACGTACCTCGTCGATATTCTCGGCTCGCGGCTGATGAACCATCCGGTCACCGGCAGCGGCAGACGGCAGGATTACACGTATGCGCCGACGTCCCGCATGACGAACACGTTCTTCGCGCCGGGCAAGGACGACGAGGAGGAGATGCTCCGCACGATGGGCGACGGACTGTTCGCCGCAAAAATGGGCGGCGGCTCCGTGAATCCGCTGACCGGCGAATTCAACTTCGCCGTCAGCGAAGGCTACTGGGTCAAGGACGGCAAGATCCTGTGTCCGGTCCGCGGCGCGACGCTGATCGGCAAGGGCGCCGAGGTTCTGATGAAGATCGACCGCATCGGCAAGAACATGTGGATGGCGCCGGGCATGTGCGGTTCGCTTTCCGGCAGTATTCCCACGAACGTCGGTCAGCCGCGCATCCGCGTGAGCGAGATCGTCGTCGGCGGCAAAGGAGGTGCATTATGATGACATTCGAACAGTTCAAGGACGCGTGCTTCAGGCTTGCGCTCGAAAAAGGCTGCGAAAACGCAGAGGTCTATGCCACCTCGTCCGACGGTTTCTCCGTCAACGTGCTGAACACGGAGATCATCAAGTATGCGGTCGAACGCAATAAGGGACTCAACCTGCGCGTGCTCTATGCGGGCAAGACCGGTTACGCCTATACCGAGGTTTTCGAGGACCCGGAGACCCTTGTCACGCATGCGATCGACAACGCAAAGGCGATCGAGAACACAGACGAAAATCCGATGCAGGGCGCGTGCGAATATCCGGAGATCACGGTAAAGCCGAACCCCGCCGTGGATCTTTCCGAGGAGGAAAAGATCGACCTCGCGCTTGCGATGGAACGCGACACGCTTGCGTATGACGCGCGCGTCAACCGTATGGGCTACTGCTCGGTCGACACCGGCGTTGCCGAAACGCACATCAGCAACACGCTCGGACTCAACGCAAACAGCACGGAACGGTATTCCTACGTCGTACTCGCTCCCATTATGAGGGACGGCGAGGAGGAGCATGAAAGCTATTCGTTCAAGTTCGGACCGGAGATGAAGGATTACGGTTCCGTCATCAGGGAAAGCGTCGAAAACGCGCTGATGCAGTTTTGCGCATCCGCCGTCGATTCCGGCGAATACCGGATCCTGCTCAGAAACGACGCCGCGGGCGATCTGCTTTCCGCATTCTCGTCCATGTTCTTTGCGGAGCGCGTGCAGAAGGGGCTTTCGCTTCTCCAGGGCAAGCTCGGCGAACGGATCGCTTCTCCGGCGATCACGATCCTCGACGATCCGTTCGAGGAGGACAATCCGCGCGCATTCGACGCGGAAGGCGTGCCGTCGGTTCTGACGACCGTTGTGGAAAACGGCGTTCTGAAGAGCTATCTCTATAACCTGAAATCCGCATTGAAGGACGGCGTCGCATCCACCTCCAACGCGGGACGCATGGGCGCTGCGGGCGCAGTCACCACCGCGCCGAGCAACTTCTATATCGCGAAGGGCGAAAAGAGCTTCGACGAGCTCAAGGCGGCGCTCGGGAACGGTCTCATCATCACCGAGCTCGCGGGCCTGCATGCCGGGCTCAACCCGATCAGCGGCGACTTCTCGCTGATCGCAAAGGGACAGCTCGTCGAAAACGGCGAGATCGTCCGCTCGGTCGATCAGATCACGGTCGCGGGCAACTACCTTGCGATGATGCAGAGCATCGAAGCGACGGGCGCCGATCTGCGGTTCGGACCGCCGATGGGCGGAAGGATCGGCTCTCCGAGTCTTCTGATCGGCAAGCTGGTCGTCTCCGGCAAATAACCGAATATGCTGAAGGATCCTGCCCGTTCCGGGGCAGGATCCTTTTTACATGACATTTATCGATGCTGTTTCTGCTTTTTGCTCTTTGTGAGGACGATCACGAACGAGCCGATGCAGCCGAGGAAGGCAAGTCCGCCGAGCACAAGACCGGCGATCAGCATCCACGACGTGGGATCCTTTTCGGCGCCGGGATCCTGACCTTCCACGTACGGGATGCTGTCCAGCACCTCCGCGCCGCAGACCGCGCAGTACCCTTTGCGAACGCCCACGACGGTCTTTGTCGGCGCGCTCACCGTCTTCCATTCGGTCACGACATGGCTCGCCGTTCCGGAACGTGCGCCGCAGGAGCATTCCAGCCAGTGCTCGATGCTGTTGTGGCGATAGACGCCGTCAAACGAATGCGTATGTCCGGAGCCGGACGGGGCGGGAGTCGCTTCCGCGGACGCGGGCAGCGACGGGGCGGTTGTTGCTTCCCCCTGCTTCGGTTCGGGATCGGACGTCGGCTCCTCCGACGGTTCGGGCGTCGTATGCGCCGTCGGCGCGGGCTCGTCCTTTTCGTAGACGGTGATCGGGGCGGCGTCCGACCGCACGGTCTGCGCCTTGTTGGAGAACTCGCACAGCACGCCCCAGCCGTCCAGCTCGATCGGAATGTTGGACAGCTTCAGCTTCTTTTCGGTCCCGCCCGAAATCTTCAGACCGGGGAAGAAGGAGCTTGCGTCCTTGGCGGAAACGGAGGTTTTTCCCTTGATGAAATACCACGCGTATTTGTCCGCGTGTTTCGCCTTGACCGTGAAGTTGCACGCGCCGCCTTCCTCCACGATCTCGCCGCCCGGATGCTTGGTGATCTCGATCTTGCCGTAGACTTTGACCTTGATTTTCGCCGTAAAATCCATGGTATAGTGCGGACCGGTGAGCGGCGCGGTGACGGTGACGTACTGCTCGCCCGCTTTTGTGAACTTGGTCGGAGAAACGCTCTTCACGTATTTCGTGCAGTTCCACTTCGCGTCCTCCGGCGGGTAGTCGCCTTCGCTGTACGCCCACACCGTCATGCTGCTCTGATCGAACGAATCGCCGACGAGATAAACGGTCTTCGTCGCTTCCGCGGTGATCTTCTTGGTCCAGTAGAGCGGCGGATCGCCGTCGTACACGGTGACGTACAGATAGGTCGTGAACGGCTCCTTATTGCCGCTCGCCGCCATACAATTCAGCGTCAGCGTCACTTTGATCGTTCCCGCCTTCGTGAACTTGGACGGGGAGAACTTGAGATCGTCGATCCCCAGCTCGCACGTATCCGTCTTTCCGTCCGCCCGCACCCGGTTTCCGTAGATCTGCATGCCGGTCTTGTCGAAGCTTTCGTCCAGGTTGTATTCCATCTTTTTCGGATTCTTTTTCACAAAGATGGACGTGTAATAATTGAAGCCTGCGGCGTTTGCGGCGCGCAGCGGCGGAAGGATCATGATCGCGATCAGGATCAGGATCCACACTGTTTTCCGGATTCTCCGTTTCATAACTGCTCCTCCCTGCCACGGTGACATAATATATCATCTCCCATCTTCATTATAACCGATATGCGCCGCCGATTCAACCGCTTTTTGAAAGAAAAAAACGAACGGAGCATTTATATGTCGGATCCCGCGGCATGTTCGGACGGTCCCCGGATGCGGCCCGCTTTCGCCTGCGGCGTTTGCGAAGGGAGCGCAGGCAAGCGGATTCCGATCAAAAAAAGAGCCCGCATTTCTGCGAGCTCGGAGTTCGTTTTGCGCGATGCTTGCGGGTCACATGCGGCGCGTCAGATGCACGGGACGGCAACCGCCCACACGTTCTTCCAATATCCCCGCGGCGCGTTGACCTTCGTCGGGGCGTTTCCGGGCGCGGATGCGTCCGGCCGCCGGGACGGATTGATCGTTATCATCGGCGTGTTCATCGGCGTGGTTGCAGGCGTATCCGCAGGCGTCGGCACTTCCGTCGGCTCCCGTACGTCCGTCGGTGCCGGTTCATCCGTCGGCGTCGGCGTGGCAGAGGACGTTGCCGTGGGCTGCGGAGATCTGGATGGTCTCGGCGTTCTTCTCGGCGTCGGCGTCGGCGTGGCGCTCGGCGTTGCGGACGGCGTAGACTTCGGCGTTGCGGACGACGTAGGCTTCGGAGACGCGGTCGATTCGGATTCTTCCTCAGGGTCCTCTGTCGGTTCTGCCGAAAGGCTTTCCGATCTTGTGATCACCATGTATGCGTTTTCCGTTACCGATACCGTCACCGCAACCGTATCGCCGTTTGTGCGGATCTCGACCGGCACAACGCCGATCTGATCGCCGTTCGAATTGCGGATGATATAATACGTGCGCGGGGTTTCGTCGATGCCGTCGATCGCCGCGGATACGACGTCCGCATATTCCGTCGGCTCATAGGAATCGACGTACGCAAAGTCCGGATGCTTCTGATAGCCGCCGTCCCGATCCACAACGACGATCGGATTCGGCGTCGAGTCCTCAAAGAAAACCGAAAGCATTCCGTACTTGCCGCTGCGTTCTTCGTATGCGCAGGTATAAAACCGTATGGTGCCATCCTTCGCCGTGGAGGCGTATACCGGAATATCCGTCCAGTCCGCATGCAGCGAAACGAGCGGAACGTCCGTAAGATCGTCCAACGGTTCGATGTGGTAGATCGGATCGGGAGAAGCGGTGCGTGTGATCGGCGTCGGCACACTGTAATTGCTGTAATCCGGTTCGGGATCCTCAAACTTCGCCAAAAGATCGGAAAGAGGATCGCTGCTGATGCACGCCGCCAGACAGAGGCAGGCAAGCGCCGCCGCCAGGATTTTAATCGACTTTCTTTTCATGAATCGATTCCGGGAGTCGCCTTTCTTTCAGTTTCATTCGCAATGAAGCTGCGTTCCCAAAAACGCGCGCTTCGTTCACTGCTGCAATGATCCGCAGCAAAGCATGTACCAAACAGGATGCTCGGGAGCAATCGGTTTGTGACATATCATCAGTATAACATAACGGCAAAGCGTTTTCAATATCATTCCCGAGATTCATCCGAAAATCAAAACCGCCCCGGGGTGAGGGCGGCTTTGACAAGGATAGAGGGGGGTAATGATAAGGAGGAGTCCTTATTGATCAATCGGTCGGCGGGAGGGGTAACCCGCTTTCCTTTTGATGGCTTTAGTATAAACCGCAAATGCGTCAAAAATGCGTTATCCTTGTGAAAGAAGCGTCACAAGAATGTGAAGAAAATGCAAACTGACGTTATTTTTCCCCAAAACCGGCATTTGCTATCCTCGTCCACGCCTGATCATCTCGCATTGTCCACGGAAGATGATCGTGGAAAAGAGAAAAGAAAACTGCTTTGATGCGGTGAAAAACAGCGACGCAAAACAGCGGTACGAGACGTCAAGCTTCAAGACGTCAGCCAAGGGAATGAAGACACATCTATCTTCCATCACCATCTCTGATCCCTTCCCAAATGATATGGCAAAAAGTCCGGTAACTTCGGGCTTTTTTGTGTTTTTGGAGATCAGAAAAGAGGATGGATCTCCATGCGAAAAAAGCTGAATGAAACAGGAAGAGAACACGGAAAAGAGATCGGAAAACACAAACCGATCGGTACCGCAGCAGGGCGACGCAGGACGGGGTGTGACGCCGAAAAAGCGATCAAAAATCACGATCAAGAAAATTGGACAAAACAGGATCATTGACTGTGGACTTCGACATGGTGCTTTCCCAAAAACGTGTTTTCGAAAAAAGGGAGGTAATGCGAAAAACACAGATAGTATGGGCGTTTTTGGGCATGTGCTTGTTTGAACAGAAAATCGTTTTTGGGAAAATGGGCGCGTTTTTGGGAAAACCGATTTGTTTTTGGGAGGATAACGCTATGTATCGAAGGAATTACAAAGGACGCTGTACAAAGATGAAAACGCGCAAGGCAGGGATTTGCAAACTGTACGACGCGCTGCAGCTCGCCTATCTCCGGGAGTTGGAAGCCCGAACCGATGTGGAAGCCGTTCAAGTTAATATCCCGCTGGACGGAACGGAGTATTGCACGGACTTTGTCTGCCGAAAGACGGACGGCGAATGGATGGTGCGGGAATGTGTGTATCGGCGGCATCTGACGAAGCCGAAGACGGTGACACTATTGGATTTATCGAGAGAATACTGGCTGCAGAAAGGAGTGACTGACTATGGAATCGTCATTGACGAAGAATGAATTGATCGATAAAGGCGGCATCTTGTACCGCGTCCTCACGATTCGGGACGAATCGGTGCTGATACTGGATTGCGTCCGGCAAACTATGCCCGAGTGGAAGCCGATACAGGAGTGTGAAGGCGTTTCTCCATGCGAGGAAATCGTGCTGTACAGAAGAACCGGCATGTTTCCCGAGCCGATCGAGGATGTTGAGCCAAAGAAAAAGAAGGAAGCATATCAGAGATTTGCATGGATCGCGGGCATCCTGCCGTTCTTGGAGGACGAGAAAGCACGCGGCAATGCGATCCGGCTGGCAGCAAGGCTGTTTCAGCGTTCAGAACAGACGGTTCGACGTACACTCTGCGCCTATCTTGCCTATCAGTCCGTTTCTGTACTGGCGCCGCGCCCGCGAAAGGCGACGCATGAATTTACCCCGGATGAGCGCAATTTCCGGTGGGGACTCAATCAGTTTTTCTACAGCAAGGATCGCAACAGCCTGAGAACGGCATTTACGCTGATGATGAAGGAAAAATACACCGACACCACGGGAACGCTGCTGCCGGAGCATCCGAAGTTTCACCAATTTAAATATTATTACTATCACAAATACCGCAACATGGAAAAATACTACATTTCTCGGGAGGGGCGCCGAGCCTATGAACGAAACCGGCAGCCTATGATCGGCGGCGATGTTTCCTCTTATGCAGCAGGCGTCGGAACAGCTATGATCGACTCGACGGTATGCGATCTCTATCTGATCAACAACGCGGGCGAAGTCGTCGGGAGGCCCGTGCTGACGCTCTGTGTCGATGCTTTCAGTCGGCTGGTGATGGGCTATCACCTCTCATGGGAGGGCGGTGCCTACAGCATCCGGGCACTCTTTGATCAAGTTCTTTCGGACAAGCAACAGCTCTGCCTGTCGCACGGAATACAGATTGAGGCGGGCGACTGGAACTGCGCGGGCGTGCTGCCCTCGGTGCTGATCACCGATCGCGGGCAGGAATATGTGGGGACAAACCTCGAAAATCTGTGTGATCTCGGTGTCGAGATCGTCAACCTGCCGAGCTACTCGCCGCAGCAAAAGTCAATTGTGGAGCGGGCATTCGGGCAGATCCAGGGACTTTATCAGCCGTTTTTGACGGATGCCGGAGCCATTCAGGCGGATTATGCCGAGAGAGGCGCACCGGATTACCGCAAGCGAGCAGCGCTGACGCTGCCGCAGTTTGAAGCAATTTTGCTGCGGTGTATCCTGTACTACAACACATCCCGCATCATTGAGGCATACCCGTACACACAGCAGATGCTGGATGAGGGCGTCGCACCGAATCCCGCTGCCATCTGGGATTGGGGATGCAGACAGCCCGGCGCGCATCTGATTCCTGTCAAGCAAAGGCAGCTGCAGCTCACGATGCTGCCGAGAACCATAGGCACGTTCAACCGCTTCGGCTTGCATGTCAACAAGCTGCGGTATCGCTGCGATGGGTACGCGGAGCGATTTTTGAGGGGAGGAAAAGCAATCGTGGCTTTTAATCCGGAGAATGTTGATGTTGTCTTTTTGCTCGAGAACGGTGAATATATCGAGTTTCAGTTGATTGAAAGCCGCTTTTCGGGAAAAACGATCGAGGAAGCAAACCGGATGCGGGAAACACAGAGAGCTATCAACCGTGCGGCGGAAGAACGGAACCTGCAGGCGCGGGTTGATCTTGCGGCAAGCATCACCACGATTGTGGAGCAGGCAAGGCGGGATGGCAATGCGCGAATCGATTCCATCCGTGAAACGCGGAAAAAGGAGCGGGCACGAAACCATGTTGATCTGTTAAAGGAGGAAAATTGATGCAGAAAACAGCTCATGATTTGCCGCCGATGCTGTACGGAGAGGATTTACTGCGTGCGATACAGGTGCATCCACCGTATGATCCGTCCATATGCGAGGCGGATACCCCGACAAGGCTTATGGCTTTATCCGACATATACGACATGTTCGTCCCGTCGGAAATGAGCACGGAGATTTATATGAAACTGTACCTGATGACGCAACGTGCCTTCCGGAAGAAAGCGACGGTTGACGCAGTACGACAGCAAATGCAGAATCGTCATTATCCCATTCTCTCCGATCGACAAGGCATCCTCGGCGGAATCGACTGTCTCTCCGTCATAGGCGAGGCAAATACCGGCAAAAGTCGAACGATCGGCAGAGCGGCAGCGCTGATTGCAGGAGACAACCCCATCGAAATCAAGAAACCGTTTACGCGCATCATCCCTGTCCTGTTGGTGCAAAGCATGCACGATGCCTCGTTGAAAGGGCTTCTGTACGAAATTCTTCGACAGATGGACATGCATCTGGAGACAGCGATGTATCGGGAGGCAGTTCGTTCCCGCGCCACAGTCGATATTCTGCTTGGTATAGTTGCGCGGGCGTTGAATCAGCACGTCTGCCTGATTGTGATTGACGAGTGTCAGAACTTTGCCGCATCCAAGAATGGGATGAAAACCGTCTCGTGCATCACGCAGCTTCTCAATATGACGACGTGCGCTGTCTGTTTTGTCGGGACGGATTCGTGTCTTCCGTTTTTTGAGAGCGTTCCCTATCTTGCTCGCCGGACGACAGGATTGCAATACGGCGCATTGCCTTACGGAGAATACTTCAAAACGCTTTGCTGCGAATTGCTGTCATACCGATATGTGCAAAACCCGATCGTCATCACGGACGGGCTGCTGGATTTCTTATACCAGCACAGCGCGGGGCTTGTGGGAAATGTCGTGAGCCTGCTGCACGACTGTCAGGAGATCGCAATCTTGTCCGGAAAAGAGGCTGTGTCCATCGAGACACTGAGCGAAGCATACCGCAAACGGATGGGGACTCTGCACGGATACATCGAAGCACGGAAAGCCGTCAGAACAGCGACGCCGAGAAAAGCGCCCGGAGCGCGCAGACTGCCTGAAACCAAAGCAGGGAAGGCAGATTCCAAACTCTTTGACACGCTTGTTAAACAAGCGCAGACGACGCATGAAGACATTGTATCGCTGCTGAAAGCAAGTATCATCGTAGAGGAGGTAAGACTATGATATCCATTGCACATTTTCCGGAGCCTTATCCGGACGAGCTGATCTACAGCGTTTTTTGCAGATACTACGATCACTCGCCATACGCAAAACAAGCGAACGCAAAGGCCGACTTGTTCAAAAACCCGAAAGGCCCGCTCGATCCTGAATTTATGAATGTGCTGACTGACGACGCCATGCAAATGATTCGTAAGATCGGGTTGGAAACGGTGTTGACGGAGCACACGATGCTGCCCCAATACCTTCGTTTCACGTCCGGGAAGCAAAAACAAAAGATTCTGCAGTCCTCCTACAACGGCGATCCTTTGGTGATTCCGGGCTTTCATCGGTGCTATCAGCAATCGCTGATGTACTGCCCCATATGCGCAGCGGAAGATAGGAACAATTACGGAGAAGCATATTATCGTCGCACTCACAACTTGCGTAACATCGGATTGTGTCCCAAGCATCGATGTAGGCTTGTTTGCGCGGATATCGGGAGAAATCTCGCAGCTGCGGAGCACAAGGCAAACAGCAGGATCGCCGCGCTGCCGGTTCGGGATACTGCAGAGATCACGATTGCGGAGTATATGCAGCATGTACTCGAGCAAAATATGGACATGTGCTTTGACTCCGGCGTTAAGGCGCTCTTGATGGATCGGTTGGAGAAGAGCGGCTTTGTAACCGACAGCGGCCATGTGCGCGCCGAGCAACTGCGGCAAACGCTGCAAAGAGTCTTTCAAAGTGTTCCTGCAGCGCAAACATGGGAGTACAGCGCCGTTTTCGGCTTGCAGGAGCCGGAATTCTATGAAACATGCCTTTTGGGATTGATGCTCGGATTGAAGGCGCAAGAGCTATGCACCATTAAAGAACGTCATGGACAGAAGAAAAGCATTGTACTGCCGCGACTCGAAACCGGAAGGCCCGGCAATAAACCGATAGATTGGACGCGAGCCGATGAAGAACTCCTCCCGATCGTATCGGAGGCAATTGATGATATCCGGAATGGCAGATGCAAATTCCAGCGTCCGCAGATAGCAAAGGGTGCGATTGAGCGATATTTGCGATTGCCAAAAGGTGCCATCTCTATGATGCCAAAATGCCGGGCGCTTGTCGAGACGGAGCAAACGAAGCAATGATGGTGGAATTTTGTCGGCTTTTGCCGCATCGCTTGACTATTCTCATCAAAACAAGTATAATTGACGAGAATAATACGCGAGGTGACGAGAATGCGCATGTTTGATTACAGCTTCCTGATAAAAACGGCGTGGGGCAACGACATCGTCAACTACCTTTCGCAGATCCACGAGCTGAAGGGCAGGCAGACGATGTATCTTCGGCAAAAGCCGGACGTACTCGAAAAGCTCGTAGAGATTGCTAAGATACAGAGCACGGAATCATCCAATGCGATCGAAGGCATCCGCACGACGGAGACGCGTCTCAAGCAGCTGATGCAGGAAAAGACGACGCCGAAAAGCCGCGATGAAAAGGAGATCGCGGGCTACCGCGACGCGCTGAACACGGTGCACGAGAATTTCGAGTATATCCCGCTGACGCCGAACTACATTCTGCAGCTGCACAAGATTATGTTCAGCCATACGGACAGTGCGTTCGGCGGCTCTTATAAGAATGTGCAGAACTATATCAGCGCGACGACAGCGGACGGAAAAACCTTCACGCTTTTCACACCGCTTGCGCCGTATGAAACGCCCGACGCCGTGCAGTCGCTCTGCGACGCCTATAATCTGGCTGTCGGCGAGGGCAAGACAGACGCGCTGCTTTTGATCCCGTGCTTTATTCACGACTTCCTTTGCATCCATCCATTCATCGACGGCAATGGAAGAATGTCGCGGCTGCTTACAACGCTGCTTCTGTATCGCAGCGGTTACGAGATCGGGCGATACATCCCCCTCGAAGCCAAGATCGCCGATACAAAAAGCGATTACTATGACGCTTTGGAGGCGTCGCAAACCGGCTGGCACGAGGGCAGCGACGATCCGACGCCGTTTATCAAGTACCTGCTCGGCACGATCATTGCGGCATACCGTGACTTTGAGGAGCGCATGGGACTTGTCGCGCCGTCGCCGCTCGATACCGTTCGCAATGCGATCAGGACAATGATCGGCAAGTTCACAAAATCTGAGATTGCCAATCTCTGTACTTCTATGAGTGCCGCGTCTGTAGAACGGCATCTTCGTGCGCTCTGTGAAACCGGCGAGATCGAAAAACACGGCGGCGGACGCTCGACGTACTACGTCCGCAAGTCGCTCTGACATGCCGATCGGCAAGGGCGTTGATTATCGCACCGGTTGATTTATCATAATAGAAGAAGGAAAAAGCCGCGAAAGCGGTTGGACTGCGCTCGTTTCCTTCTGCTCCGATTATCAGAACCACTACTCACGGGCGCAGAGCCATTAATCTGTAAGAAAATCTGCGGCAGGCTCGCTCTCTCACTGAGGGCGAGCTTTCCGCATTTTGGGCCTAATACGAGTCCCCTCGTTGGCAGACGCTGCCATTTCTTTTGCATGTCTGTGCTTTCTTTTTGCAGTTTTCCGCTTTTTGTTCTTCGACTTCGGCTTGCTGGTGCTGTACCAGTAAGGCGATAGTCTCCAAGTGCCGCCGACACGGTGGCAAAACGTGTTATCGCCGTAGGGATCATAATGATATACACCGTCTGATCCGAGATATGTTTTTTTGCTCATAGTAAACCTCCTTTTAGAGTATTCATGTTGTTTTGTTGATTCTTCCTGTGCGCGACAAGGACATCATTCCAGTCTTTTTGATTTTCTGGAAAATGGGAGGGGTACTGAGGTAGCGACTCGGCAAAATGCCTGCCGGCGTCGTCATTGTCGAAACAAAGATGCAGAACAGCGAATGGATACTGGCGCTGAACACGCTTTATTGCCTTTGTACACCCACATCCGCCGATCGAAACGAAAGCGAGACTATACTTCTCGCAGTCATATCCATTTAGCTGATAGATATTCAAAAGGGAGAGCGCATCAATTGCCGCTTCGCAGATACAGATTTCTCGTGGCGTTCTGCTGCCGACAATCCAGTATCCGTCATGATCGCAGTGAGCTGCTTTACCCTTAAAGGGGTAACACGGTTCGGTTCCCCTGATCTCAGCATAGTTGCAGTCCCGGGAAAGGAACACCGCATTTACATGACGGTTGGAGATTGTAGGGTAGACAATCTCAGGATCAAGGAGTGCAGCGTCGATGCCGCGCTTGTCGCAGAGATACGTCCGCAATTCTACGGGACACAGTGCGCGAGGCGGCGCAACGAAGGCAGATCCTGCATCTGAAGAAGCAGGTACTTCCCGCTCCGTAGATTTGGATACAGTAACAGAGGCATTTGCGTGGGAGCATAAGTCCGGATCGCGGCCTTCGTCGTAATCACAAAGAGCACGAACAGCATCTTGGAAGGGCATGTCGAGATACTCCACGAGAAAGGAGATCGCATTGTCGGCTCTGCCGGTTGAATTGTCATAAAAGCCGTGATCCGAAAAGACGACTTTCCGGTTTTCAGTCCACCTCGAATGGTTCTTACCATCCGGCTGCGTTTGCTCAGGATATACATCGAGCATAAAACGGTTGAGATCTACGCCACGGGCGCATTCAATTTGATTTTTCCCTACACGATTGGACATTGTTAATCCTCCTTATCTATTTGATTCTATTTTCTGACATTCTGAAATCTCTTCGTAGCTTCTCAGCAGCATCATTCGTTTCTCGGGACTTACGCGACATGCTAAATCTGGGTGTACAAAATAGGTGCTTGTTGACTCCCTTATTAAGAGATTCCACGATCGAAGCTTTTTGATGGTAAGCTTCACAGTGCTTTCGCAGACGCCTGCCTGAATGGCAAGTTCCGGGTATGATCCGTGTACTTGATTGCCGAAGTTCATTTTGCTTAACATTTTGAGCAGCACTTTACATTCACCATGTCCGAGGCGCTCACATGTGTCAAACAGCAGCTTGAGATCAATTTTGGCAAAACCAAAGTCGTTTTTCATATCTCCGATCTCGCCGGTGTTCTTGTTTAGGCCGAACCAGGTTACAGTTCTCATAGGGATGTACCTCCATCATTTGTATTGAGCAAAGATCCAAAACCTAAAGGCTGCTGCCGCGAAACCAAGATCCACAATATGCTGCCAAAACCTAAAGGCTGATGCCCATACCCCCGGCTTCCCCCCAACCCCCGCGCCCCCAAAGGGAGCTACCGGGGGTGTACCTAAAGGAAAAAGAGTTGGGTACGCCCCCTTGGCTGCTTAACGATAAACACTACTGCCAAGCTGCCGGCCGAAAGGCCTTTAGGTATACTCGATACCGGAATTTGTTATGCCTTGGCCTTTAGGCCTTTAGGTGTTACACTCATGATCAGTATTCCTATAAGATAAGAGGGCATAATTCCATTTGTGCCTATAACACCAGACAACATGCGGGTTTCAGAGCTTTGGCGGGTGGTGAGCCTCCACCAGGAAACTGGTGAGCATTCACCCCCTTGCAACGAGTCGATCAGAAAGGCTGTTTCTTCACTCACATTAAGTATGCGTCGAAAAATTTTTGGCCGAAATGCGTTGTGCGCGAGTTTTTAGTTTGACGAAAAGGCAAATCTGTGATATAATATCAATATCAGATATAGGTAATATATCAAAAATAAATAGAAAGGAGGTTATTGCGGGTGAGCGATCAAAGGGACTATGACTATATTACGGTTACAATCTGCGGAAAGGAGTATTTGTTGATGTGCCGGCCCCTCGATGAAACCACGCGACGTTATGTACAGACGATTGCGCTAAGGTTTGGCGAGATGCTTGAAGAGGATTTGGATCCGGAGGAAAGGACGGTGTATGAGAACGGCAAAAACGAACCGGATACTCTGTACTACTTGTTCATCAGACACCTTTTAGCGCTGATCCCGGATTTCAATTTTGTCTTAAAGCCGATATCATTGCAGGTATATCCTTCAACGATATCGATCAATCAAAGCCTTTAGATGAGAGCTTTTTTCTTTTCTTTCGATTATTTTCTATCAAATAACACACTACAAGGAAACAGTCTCAATCCTCCTTGTGATGGCCCGCTGCCGGCGGGCCTTTCTTTTATAAAATCGATGGTTTTGTCATATTAGAAGTGACGACGGAAAACATAGTCCGCTTGCCACCGAAACAATATGTCTCGCAGAGACGCTGCCGCATGGCGGCGTTTTTGCGTTTCCACGCCCTGCAGCGATGTTTGCAGGGCATTTTCACGTTTTAGGGCCCTGATATTTGAGGCGGGCGAACGGCTTGTTAAACATTGTTTAACGCACCCTCATGCGGCTTTCCTTGCGGCGCAAAAATGTTTTGGAAAACTCAGCTTCCTGTCCGCTTTATCGGAAAGATGATGTTGGATAATAAAGTCAAAGAAAGGAAATAAGAGGCCTTACTTCGGTAAAATTCATCTTTCAGAGGAAATTCACCATGCGGTACTATGAGGTAACGGCAAAGTGCGGACACGTCGGCAAAGGGTTTTATATCCCGATCGGGTTTGCCGTCAGAGCAGAGACGGCGTCGGAAGCGGCTACGGTGACAAGGACGATGCCCCGCGTGAAGCACGATCACAAGGACGCCATTCTGTCCGTGCGCGAAGTGGACATCTTCGAGTATGACGATTTGCGTCAGGTGAACCGCTACGATCCCTACCTGCAATGCAGAAGCCGCAGGGAGCAGATGATGGAGTACGACGCGATCTACAATCGACTGGTGGAGGAAAGACGCAACAGCGTCTGGTATGAAAAAGAACTCTCCGAAAAGGCAGTGTACGATGGAAAAAAGCGGATCCGGAATGTGAGACGGTACGCGAGAGAACTGGCAGCCGCATACGCGATGCGGGAAGTGATCTGAAAAGGAGGACAAGGCAATGTTTGACGGTATCTACGATCTGTTTGATCTGAACGGCGACGGCAAGCTGGACGGCATCGAAATGGCGATGGCGTACACGGTGATGTTCGGCGAGGAAGAGAAGGAACCGGATCCGTGGGGATTCGACGAGAGCAATGACGACTGGGAGGAATGAAAGATGAGAACGATGGGATTCGGAAGAGATGATAGAGAAAAGATGGAGACGGTGATCCCGCAGGTGGAAGAACTCAAGACGGCGGTGAAGTCCCTTGTGCGGGTGCACTTTGAGGACGCCGCTTATGAGCTGACGTATTTCAATGATCGGTTCGATCTCAAACCGGGCGATCGCGTGTTTGTCAGCGGCAAACGTGCCGGAGAGGTTGGTATCGTGAATTCCGTGTCGACGAAGTTCCGCATCAAGGCGTCCAACTATGAGCGTGTGATCGCGCTTGCGCAAACGCCGATCCACGGTACCTACAAGCCGGTTGCGGACAAGATGCTGAGCTATGACGCGGGTGCGCTCTCTCCCGAAGGATTCCGCACTTGGGTGATGCCGCCGGAGGAGCCGACAGAGGATGAGGATGAAGAAATCATCTATGGAGACGGTTATGAGATCCCGCTGAATGATCCGCACAACGCGGAAGGCGTCGACAAAGTCGTTTTCGGGCGTGCACTCAACTACTGCAGCGGCGGCAGGATCGGCTATATCTCTGTGAGAGACGGCGTCGGGAGAGCCTATGTCGAGGGCGAGCACTGGTACGAGCTGGATTTCCGCATCCGCAGCAATGCCATCGAAGAAGCGTATTGCGACTGCCCGTACCCCGGACTCTGCAAGCACCTGCTTGCGGTTGCCGTGACGCTTTCGGTGATGTCCAATCACGGTGATCTGGATCTTAGCCGCGACTTCGTGCTGATCGACGCGGATCGCTTCTTTGAGATGATCAAGCGTAACGAGCAGACGATCACCCTGTAAACTCACGTTTGGGGACGGGATCGGAATACCTCCTATCACACACCTCATCCGATCCCGCTCCCCGATTTCAAGCAACACCAAAGAAAGCGGAAAGGGGAATAGAATAGATATGGGCAATCGCATTTCGTTCGGCGGGATCGTGATCATTATCGTACTGATCCTCTTGATCGCAAACTGCACCGGCAGCAGGCAGACGTATTCTTCGAGTTCATCCTATTCAAGCAGACGCACCTATCGTCCGACGGCGACGTATAAACCGACAACCCCAAAGCCGACGACTGCCACCAGAACCACGCGTAAGCCGAAGACGACGTCAAGGCCGAAAAGCGATCCCTATAACGCATCGGACTACGCGCATGTGGATGATTTTAATTACGATCATTGGGACGACTTTGTCGATCTGGAGGATGCCGAGGACTACTACGATACACATAGCTGATGAGGTGGGCCTATGAGACGTCGAATCACAGTTCAGGTACCGGTTATTAAGCGCGGTTTGTTCGGATGAAGGAAGATCGTTTATCAGGAGCGCATGATCGTGGTGGATAGAAAAACCTACCGCAGAATACAACGCACGCAAAGAAATGCTGAGCTTGACGCCATTTTGGACGACATGGAGATCATGGATACCGTGTTTGACGATTGACAAGAAATCGGTTCGCTTTCACGAACTTTTATTTGCGAATTCTCCCGATATATGGTATACTATATAAAACTGTGTCGTGGAGGATTTGCGCGTGGGTGTGAGCTACAAAAAACTATGGAAATTGCTGATCGATCGGGATCTCAAAAAGCAGGATCTCGAAAGAGCGGCGGGCATTTCCCACTATACGATGAACAAGCTGTACCACGGAGAAAACGTCACAACGGACGTGCTTGTCAGAGTCTGCACAGCTTTGAACGTATCCATGGACGAGATCCTTGAGATCGTCCCGAAAGAAAACTGATCGGAATGGTTTAGAGGCGGGGTATGAAGGTTCTAAACAACATCAATGATACCGTTCGGGATGATTTGCTGATTACGATTGAAAAGGGCAGTAAGGTTTCGATTGCCGCTGCCTGCTTCTCCATTTACGCATTCCAAGAGCTCAAAAAACAGTTGGAAGGCGTCGATCAGCTTCGCTTTATTTTCACGTCACCGACATTCCTCAAAGAAAAGGCAGAAAAAGCAAGCCGGGAGTTCTACATTCCCCGGTTGAACCGGGAGCGTAATCTGTACGGCACGGATTTCGAAATCAAGCTTCGCAATGAGCTGACGCAGCGGGCAATCGCAAAGGAGTGTGCGGATTGGGTGCGTCGCAAGGCAGTGTTCAAATCCAACGTCACGCAGGAAAATATGATGGGCTTTATGAATGTGAATGAGTCCACCTATATGCCTATTACGGAATTCACGACGGTTGGAATCGGCTGCGAGCGCGGCAATAACGCCTACAATCCGGTTACGAGGATGGAATCATATGAGAATGGGCGCTATTTCCTGAATCTTTTTGATGAACTGTGGCGTGACGGCAAGAAACTGCAGGACGTCACGGACATTGTGATTGAGAACATCACCGCTGCATATAAGGAGAATTCGCCGGATTTCATCTATTTCTTCATGCTATACAACATCTTCAGCGAATTCCTGGATGACATCTCCGAGGACGTGCTTCCCAACGAAGCGACGGGCTTCAAGAACAGCAAGATCTGGGCGATGCTTTATAACTTCCAGCGCGACGCCGTTCTTGCAATCATCAATAAGCTGGAAAAGTACAACGGCTGCATTCTGGCGGACAGCGTCGGCCTCGGCAAAACCTTCACGGCACTTGCGGTTGTGAAGTATTACGAGAACCGCAATAAATCCGTTCTCGTACTCTGCCCGAAAAAACTTGCCGAGAACTGGAATACCTACAAGGGAAACTATAAGAACAATCCGATTGCTGAGGACAGAATGCGCTACGACGTGCTGTTCCACACGGATCTGTCCCGTGATCGCGGGCAGTCCAACGGCATTGATCTGGAGCGTCTGAACTGGGGCAACTATGATTTGGTTGTCATCGACGAGAGCCACAATTTCCGCAACGGCATCGGGACGCACAGCAACACCACCGAAAACCGTTATCAGCGCCTGATGGATCGCATCGTTCGGGCCGGCGTTCGGACAAAAGTGCTGATGCTCTCCGCAACGCCTGTCAACAATAAATTCATCGATCTCAAAAACCAGCTTGCACTTGCATACGAAGGCGACGCCTCCATCATCAATGCCCAGCTCGATACGGACAAGCCGATTGACGAAATCTTCCGGCAGGCACAGACGGCGTTCAACCAGTGGAGCAAGCTCGACGCACAGGATCGCACAACGGATGCGCTGCTTCGTATGCTCGACTTCGACTTCTTCGAGCTGCTGGACAGCGTGACGATCGCACGTTCCCGCAAGCACATCGAAAAGTATTACAACACGGCAGACATCGGGCAGTTCCCGGAGCGATTGAAACCGATTTCCAGACGTCCGCATCTGACGGATCTCAAGGACACCATCAACTATAACCAGATTTATCAGGAGCTGATTTCGCTGCAGCTTACGATCTACACGCCGTCGTTTTTCATCTACGATTCTTGCATGGATAAGTACGGCGATCTGTCCCGTGGCAAGGGCCTGACGCAGCAAGGCCGTGAGCAGGGCATACGGCGCTTGATGAGTATCAATCTGCTGAAGCGCTTGGAGAGCTCTGTCTATTCGTTCCGGCTGACACTCGATCGGATCCGCACCTTGATTAGCGATACGATCAGGGTGATCGACACTTATCAATCAGGACAGAAGATCCTGGACATGGTGGACTTTTCCGATGCGGACGATTTCGATGAGGACGATCAGAACACGGATTACCTCTCCGTCGGCAAGAAAGTCAAGATTGATCTTGCCGATATGGATTATGTGTCCTGGCGAAAGGATTTGCAGCACGACGCCGAAACGCTCGAATTGTTGTCGCTGATGGTGCAGGACATTACGCCCGCGCACGATACCAAGCTTCAGGAGCTGTTTCGCCTGATTCGAAACAAACAGCAGAATCCGATCAATCCTGGCAATAAGAAGATCATCATCTTCACGGCATTCTCCGATACGGCGGATTATCTGTATGCAAACGTCAGCCGATTTGTAAAGGACGAGTTCGGGCTTGATACGGCAATGATCACCGGCTCCGTGGACGGAAAGACGACGATCCCGAAACTGCGCGCCGATTTGAACACGGTTCTGACGTGCTTCTCGCCGATTTCAAAGGGCAAGGATATCCTGCTTCCGAACAATCCGGCGGAGATCGACGTTTTGATTGCAACCGACTGTATCTCCGAAGGCCAGAACCTGCAGGACTGTGACTACCTGATCAATTACGACATCCATTGGAACCCCGTCCGCATCATTCAGCGGTTCGGGCGAATTGATCGTATTGGCAGTCATAATAAGGTAATCCAACTTGTCAATTTCTGGCCGGATATGGATCTGGACGAGTATATCAACCTCAAGGCGCGTGTTGAAACGCGCATGAAGATCACGGTTATGACGTCCACCGGCGACGACGATCTGATCAACGCCGAGGAAAAGGGCGATCTGGAATACCGCAAGGCGCAACTCAAACGCCTGATGGACGAGGTTGTCGACATCGAAGATATGTCCGGCGGTATTTCCATCATGGATCTGGGGCTGAATGAATTCCGACTCGATTTGCTTGAGTACATGAAAACACACGGCGACGTTATCGAGCATGCACCGAACGGCTTGCACGCGGTTGTCGGTGCAACG
>JAZNHI010000216.1:0-15689 GCA_045576895.1 Clostridia bacterium
GCTCCGTGCAGGCGTGCGTGGTCGGGACTGTGCCGCCCATCTGCTGCATCTGCTCTTCCGTATAGCCGATCTTATACCAGCCCTTGAAGATGTAGCCCGTACGGGACGGCGCGGCGGGAATGTTGACAGCCTGGTTGATCACCAGGTTTTCATCTTTGTGGACGTATTCCTGACCGTTGCCGTTGCCGAACCAGTAGATGAACGTCGGAACCGCTTCTTCATTCGCAGACTTATATTCCGCGCGGAGACGGATCGTATAGGTCTTGCTGCCGTTCGGATTGTTGGTGATCTGCGCGTACGTCGCGTCCGGAATGAACGAGGAGCCGGGATACGCGAAGTCGGTGGTGTCGACCCACGCGCCGTTCTCCCACTTCTGGATGACCCAGCGGGAGAAGACCAGTTCCGAATCGTTCGGCGTTGAACCGGGCTGTGCCCAGACTTCGGAACCGACGGTGTACGGGTTCGGATCGTTAAAGGTCGTGCCGCCGCCGGTGAAGGTACCGGCGCCCGCGTCATAGACGATGCTCAGGCCCGAAGCGCCTTCGGTCTTGGGACGCCATGCGGCGTAGATCATGAGGCGGCCGCGGACGTTTTTGCCCTTGGTCGGATCGTTTGCGTCGTTGTCGCTGTAGGGATTGCCGCCGCCCGGAACCGTGCCGGTCTTTTGCGCAAGCGGCAGATCGCCGTAGGTCATATCCATGCCGTGCGTATCTTCATAGATACCCTGATTGAAGTTGAACGGGATCGTGTGCGCCTCGTCGAGATACCAGCCCGCGAGGACCCAGTTGTCCGCCGTTGCCGCATTGACGGAGCTCGAAACCTGCTCGCCCGCGTTCAGACGGAAGGAGAGCGCCTGGTTGGTGTTCGGATCGTCATCGAGATCCTGCGGGAACTTGACGTCGGCGCGGGTCAGGCCGACGTCCGGACCGCCGGTAATGTCCATAACGATACGGAAGCGCATCGGCGTCCACTTGGCATAGATCGCCGTCGTTGCACCGGGCATGCGAGCAGTCGAGAAATCGACAGGACGTAGATACTCTGAGTCATAATACCATCCGTCGAAATAGTATCCCTCCGGTCCGTTGGTCGGGATATACTTATTCGTGGTCGAACCGGTCGCGTACTCGTAGGTTGCCAGCGGCTTCCGGTAATAGACCGATTCAGTACGGACGATCTGGTTGTTGGAGTTGTACTGCAAGGTGTACTGATTTCGCGAATAGAACAACCACACTTCGCCGTTGACCATATCTTCGTATTTAATGGATAACGGCGCCGATGCGCTGATTGCGTCATCATAATCATCGGATGTATAACTGTACCCGACAAGCGTATAGCCGCCAATATCATTGACGGACATTGACGCACCGGTAATGTTCGATTCGATAATGGATACGCTCCAATTTCCATCCGTATCCTGTGCCATGTAATGAACAGGTTTCGGCGTATTCGCGTTCCAGCTCTGAAGATACAGATGCGCTACTGTCGATGTTCCGTCAAACTGATTTGTATTTGAATAGTATGTCCACGCATCCTTGTAGGAAACCCACCTGCTGCCAATGTATGCATGCCAACGATAGCCGTCCGGAATATCTACCCAATCGCCGTCCGCGATCGGACCGTCATAAAGACCGGAAATGGTTGTCGTGTTATCGTATGAGCTGGTTGTAGCATCCGGAATTACATAAACCGTAGAACCTGACCATGTACTATAATAATTGTCATACCTGGCATATTCCGTCCCATTATAAGACAAAATGAATTCGTCGCCGTAATAGCCACCCCATTCGCCTGTTAATCTGACATATTCGCCACCTACATATGCCAAATATACATTATTTTCAGAGAAGGTATAGCCACTGGCGTTTGCGGGATCGTTATAGTGGAACTGAATACTGACCTCTTTACGATCATAGTACACATACAGCACCGTCGTTCCGTCGCCCTTCACAACCACGGAATTGCCGGTGTTTTTGCTGCTGAATTCAAAATAGTAGCCGAGTGATTCGATCGTATGATCGTAATAAATCCCTTTTGATGTAGTTTCTTCTGGTAAATCCCGACTCGCTAATTGGTCATCATCGTTGGGTAAATATGTGACCGTATCACCTGTATAGGTAGACTGATAGTTGCTTCCGTTATGATGCGTGCTTCTTGTAGTACTGTCGTAATAATAATACGTGTTGTTATTTACGTTGCTGTCCGCTTCGTCGGTTTCGTCCTGCACCATAAAGACGACGCGATAGCTCGTTAATGCGGGCGTCCACTTTGCATAGATCGTGGTGTCCGCGGTCAGCGGAGTGCCCCATGTGAACAGGGTCGTCATGTTCTCGTCCGCATACCAGTTCTCAAACGTGTAACCGGTACGGGTCGGGTTGGTCGGCTTCACGGTGTTTTGTCCGTTCGAATAGAACACCGGTCCGAAGTATTCGGCGGATGTGCTGTCCTCAAAGCCGAGGACCTCCTGATTCTTTGCGATATTGTTGTCGAAGATCAGCCAGTAACCGGTACGGATGTACGGATAGAGAACGACGTTGTCCGTCACCGTGAACGTACCGCTTGCTTCGCCGGGCTTATAGATGACTGCGCCGGAGGGATAGGTATAGGTATCGCCGCTGACGGTGGGTGCGGAGGTCGTCCAGCCGTCGAACGCCTGCGTGGTCTTTTCCGGGGTATAGGAGGTAGAAACCGTATAGCTTGCGCTGTGGTTTGCGTCCAGCAGAACGATGTCCGTCTTGATCGCCGCGCCGTGCTGATCCAAGTAGGTGACGGTGCGGGATTCGAACGCCGTTGCGTAGTAGTGCAGCGTTACGCCCATATCGACGAAGTCGTTGGTCGTATCGCCGTCGGTATTCTTTTCGAGCTCCGCGCGGATGTCTGCGCGAACCGCATCAAAGGACAGCTTGGTGGTCGTCTTGTTCCAGGACGCGGTCTTTGACCAGCCGTTGAACAGATAGCCTTCCGGCATCGTGCCGGGGCCGGGGTCGAAGACGACCTTCTCGAACATCGCGTCGGATTCCATATCCTTCGGCTTGACGAGAATATCGACCGCCTCTGCGTCGGTTTCATTGTTTCCGTCTGCCTTCATGCGGTGGAACAGGACCTTGATGCGCGCGTATTCCGCGTCGCCGCCGGTACCGATGACGATGTACACGGAGAAGGAAGCGCTTTCGAAGCTGCCGCCGTTCGGCGTCGCGCTGCCCATGAGCTCCATGGTTCCGCCGTTCTGGTGGTAGATCTGGAACGTGTCGCCTTCGAGCTTGCGGGCGGAGGTCATGCCGACATGGACCCTGCCTGCGTTGCTCGGCTCGATCTTGTTGCCGTTGACGTCATAGAAGGTGATGTCGACTGCGACCGCGTCGACTGCACGGCTGTTCGCCTGCTTTGCAAGGGACAGTGCGGTCTCGTTGTCGATCGCTCTCAGCACCATCTTCGTGCCTGCCGGGAAGACGCCTTCCGGAACGGTTGCGTTGACCGTCACGCCGTTGCTCGCCGTGCCGTTGAAGCTCTGCGCGGGCATCTCGACGTTCGGAATGTAGTCGCCTTCGTATTTTGCGGTGATACGCATCGCGCCCTTGACGATCGTTTTCTCGGTGACGCGCGTGCCGTTCTCATTGAACCAACCGATGAACGCACGACCTTCAACCTCGGGCGCTGTGGGAAGCTCGCCGATTGCCGTTCCCGCCAAAATCGACTTATTGACAAGGACTTTGCCATCCTTGTCTAAGAAAACGACGGGGAAGTAAATTCCGATTACAGGCGGTTCGGGCTGTTCCGGATTCACGGGATTCACGGGATTCGACGGGCTCGGCGTCTGCTCGGATTGCTCTTTCGCAAAACCGCAGATGATGAACGCAGAGAAGGACGTCGAACTGAAGCTGCCGCCCTTCGCCGTCGCGGAGCCCATCAGCCGGAAACTGCTTTCGCCGACCTGGTGGTAAATCTTGAAAACGTCACCTTTGAGCGCTTCTTTCGTCGCCAGATGAACCTTGACTTTGCCTTGATCGTTCGGCTGGATCTTGTTGCCGTCCGCATCGCGGAAAATGATGTCTACCGCGGCTGCATCGACGACCTCTTTGCCGGACGCGCGACTTGCAAGCTGCTTCGCTTTGTCCTTGGAGATCGCGGAAAGATGCATCGTCGTTCCCTTCGGGAATACGCCTTCGCCGACGGACGCGCTGATGATCACGCTGTCGGTGCTTGCGCGGAACGTCTGCGCCGGCATTTCGACATCGTCTTCGTCGCCGTCATAATGCGCGGTAATGCACATCGGCCCCGTAACGATCGTGTCTTTCGTCACGTGGCGATTCTGCTCGTCATACCAACCAATAAAAGTCTTGCCTTCCACTTCGGGAGCGGTCGGAAGCTTGCCGATCGGATCGCCTTCCTTGATCGACATACGGGCAACAATCTTTCCCTCCATGTCGACAAAAATGACGGTATACTCGGTCGCAATCTCAGGATCTTCGGGATCCTCGGGATTTTCCGGCTCCTCGGGCTCAGAGGGCTCTTCCGGCTCAGAGGGCTCCGAAGGCTGCTCGGGCTCAGAGGGTTCCGAAGGCTCTGAGGGCTGCTCGGGCTCCGAAGGCTCTTCGGTTTCACCCGGATCGCCGGATTCATCGCCGGAACGTTCGACTGCGCCCGCGGGATTCACAGTCGCGTCATCTGCAACGGCGTCGGCAACTGTTGCCAGAGGCAGCAGCTGAAGCACCAT
The DNA here is from genome assembly GCA_045576895.1 of Clostridia bacterium. Lineage (GTDB taxonomy): Bacteria > Bacillota > Clostridia > Christensenellales > CAG-138 > UBA3792. Next base: position 4,712 of record JAZNHI010000216.1, read on the forward strand.
AACGATCGCAACGACGATCGCAAGGGTACGTCTGCCGAAAAGGATCTTGGTCAGTTTTGACATGTCACTTTCCTCCGTTTTCTGTCATCATGACTGTTACATAACAATAGATGTTTCTCCCGGTTTTTCCGGGAAGACATATCGATACCCATAGTATGGGTATGATAATATCCTTCGTCATTATAAAAGAAAGTGTCAAGGATTGCAAGCGGTATAATCTTGAATATTTTGTTAATATGTTCAATTTGCCGTATAAACCACAATATATTGTGTGTAAAAAACGAATCCGAAAAAATATATTTTTCTGTATACAAAAAATGTCTGTATTTTCATGTTTTGGTTGCAAATGTCTTTCGATTCTGCCGCTTCGGGATCGGTTCATGCGCCGATTTTATGCGCTTGATCGGATTGTCGACGCAAGAAAAAAGAACGGTTTTCCGTTCTTTCATTTCCTGTATATTCGGTTATTCGTTTCCGACAATCGTGCGATAGATGCGGTCCAGATCCTCGCGCGAGTAGTAGTGGATGATCAGCTTACCCTTGTCCTCGCTGCCCTGCACCGAGACCTTTGTACCGAGCTCGGCGCGCATGCGATGCATGGCATTGCGGAATTCCGGCGTCGGCTCCGGTTTTTCCTTCTTCTTGCGCTTGGGCATTTCGGCAAACCGCAGCTCATCCTCAAGACGGCGAACCGACCAATCGCCCTCGACGCATTTTTCGGCAAGCTCCATCTGGATCCGCGGATCGCCCACGCCTGCAAGCATCTTGCCGTGCCCTGCCGAAAGACGTCCGTCCTTCACCAGTTTCTGCACGGACTTCGCAAGCGTTAATAGACGCAGCGAATTTGCGATCGCCGGACGGCTTCTGCCCACGCGCTCGGCAACCTCCTCCTGCGTGAGATCGTGCTGCTGCATGAGCAGGCGGATCGCCGCCGCTTCCTCGATCGGGTTCAGGTTTTCGCGCTGGATGTTTTCGACGAGCGAGATCTCCATGACCGCATCCTCGTCGATGTTCGTCAGCACAACGGGCACCGTCATCAGCCCCGCCTGCCGCGCTGCACGGTAGCGGCGTTCGCCCGCAACGATTGTATAGCGTGCGCCGTTTTTCTTGACAAGAATCGGCTGCACGACCCCGTGACGCTTGATCGACGCCGCAAGCTCGGTGAGCTTTTCCGGGTCGAACGTCTTGCGCGGCTGATTCGGATTTGTGTCGATATCATAGAGATTGACTTCGATCTTGCCCTGCGCCTTCTCCTCCGGCGCTTCGATCTCGTCCAGAAGCGCGTCCAGCCCGCGGCCGAGTCCTTTATTCTTCGCTGCCATATTGTGCCTCCCGTTTGATGAATTCTTCCGCCAGATTGGTATACGCCTTGGCGCCGATGTTGCGCGAATCGTACAGCGTGATCGGTAAACCGTGACTCGGCGCCTCGCTCATGCGGACCGAACGCGGAATGATCGTGTTGTACACCTTCTCGCGAAAATACTTCTTGACTTCTTCCACCACCTGCACGCACAGGTTCAATCGCGACGAGAACATCGTCAGCACGACGCCCTGGATATCGAGTCGGCCGTTCAGATTTCTGCGCACAAGCTTAACCGTGTTCATGAGCTGCGAAAGCCCTTCGAGCGCGTAGTATTCGCACTGGATCGGCACCAGCAGCGAATCCGAGGCTGCGAGCGCGTTCAGCGTTAAAAGCCCGAGCGACGGCGGACAGTCGATGAAGATGAAATCATACCGATCCTTGATCGGCTCCAAAGCCTGTTTCAGACGCATTTCACGTGCCATCATTGAGACGAGCTCGACCTCCGCGCCCGCAAGCTCGATGCGGGACGGCATTACGTCCAGCTTGTCGATCATCGTCGGACGGATCGCCTCCATCGCCGGAATGTCGTCGATCAGCACGTCATAGCTGCACGGAAAGTCTTTTTTCTTGGTCACGCCCAGTCCGCTTGTGCTGTTGCTCTGCGGATCGAGGTCGATCAGCAAAACGCGTTTGCCCTTCTGCGCAACGCATGCGCTGAGGTTGATTGCTGTCGTCGTTTTCCCGACGCCGCCTTTTTGATTTGTTATTGAAATGATCTTGCCCATACCTGCTCCTTTACCGCTCCATTATAGCGTACCGTGCACTGTTTTGCAATACCGTTCTGTTAATTTTACATGTTTCACGGGAAACGTTTTTATGCACGGTCCGCTCGTGTTTCACGTGAAACAGTCCGCTTTCCGCATCGAAATGCAAAAAGAACGGCAGACGCGCGATTGCGTCCGCCGCTGCATTTCTCATTCCGTTGTTATTCTATTCGACCGAAGGCGGTACCGTTCCGCTGACGATTGTGACATAGTCTGCAAATACAAATCCGGTTTTACCGTCGCTTGATTTAACGTAGTACCATTTTCTGTTGTGACTGTCTTTTACGTAGCAGTACACAGTCAGCAGCTCGCCGGACGAGCATTCCTTGATAGTGGAACTGTTCTCATCCGCAGAGGTATGGATCGCAACGGTTTTTGCGACGACTTTGCCTGTCGCTTCCGGAGATGGCGTCGGCTGTTTTGACGGTTCCGGCGTATCCATAGCAACAAAGTTCTCCTTATGCACCCACCCGTATGCCGCAGCACCGTTCTTGGTGTGCATACAGAAATACCATTTTGTGTCGGAATCCGGATCCCATCTGGGATACAGGATCGTGAACTTGGTTCCCTTCTCGACCGTTTCGATCAGATTCTTTTCACCGTCATTCTTCGCCGACCATCGGAAATTCGCTTTTGTGATGGTTTTCTTAGGCGTGAATCCGTAGCTCAGGTCGTCGTTTCCGATATTCGGAAGTGAAAGGCGTTCGTCGTTCAGCCCCGGATTATAGTGCTTATTGGCTGATTTTGTCATCCACCCGTTAAACAGGAACGAATCGGCGATCCATCCGTACGGTGTCTTTCCGCCGTCCAGGCTGACAAGCACCTTCTCCTCATAGTAGCAGATGATCGTGACCTTGGCGTTGCGTTTCAGCGTTGCATTCTGTCCGCCTTCCTTGACCGGATCGGCTTTCTTTTGCCATGAACGGTATACCTTGCAGCTGTCATAATTGACGACGTATGCCTGATCCTTTCCTTTCGGCGGTTTCAGCCCCGAATCTGGTACCTCGATCTGCGTCGACGTCGTCGGCGGCGCCTGTGTCGTGATCGAAACAGGCGGCGGTGTGGTTTCCGGTACCGAAATCGGATCGGGCGTTACGATCGTCGGGAGCGTTTCTCCGGGGAAGATCGTCTCCGTTCCCGGATAGGGAATCTCGCCCGACGCGTCGGTCGCCGTTGCCGAAGGTGATGACGTGTTCTGTTCATTGTCCGAAACATCGTTTGCATTGCTCGTAACGATCACAATTACGAGCACGCAGATCGCGATCACAAGCGCCAATGCACAGATCGAAGCAATGATCAGCGCTTTGCTTCGTTTTCCGCTGCCACGTGGTTCCGTATCGATCTCCTCCGGATCGTCCGCATCGTCTCTCCGTTCAAAGAAATCATCCCGGAAGAATGCAAACGGTCCGGACGATTCGTCGTCATATGCCGTTGTATCCGCCGACCGGCTGCGTTCCTGCAGGACCGACTCGTCCTGATAGATCGGGATCGCATGCCATTCCTCCGGACTCTGCATCCCGTCCCTGTATTCCGGAACGGGTTTCCACGCCCCCGTATCCTGCGTTGCAGTGCGTGTTCTGCGTGTCGGCTCAAACGGTTCCGCTTTTCCGATTCCCGCCGCTGTGTCGCGCCGTCTTCCCCCGTCGTATACGGGCATGCTTCTTAGATCCAGCAGCATTTCCGCCGCACTCTGATACCGCTGTGCCGGATCGGGAGAACACGCCGTTGCAATCAGGCGTTTCAACGCTCTGCTGCCGTACCTCGGCGCGGGAATCGGTTCGCCGTTCAGGCGTCTTGCAACAGCATCGTCGACCATCTGCGCGGTTATCGATACGTCCGTGTCCGGGAGGAACGGAAGTCTGCAGTTGTTGCAGAGCCAGAACAGGATCAGCCCGGCCGAATAAACGTCCGCGCGCCGGTCGTACTGCAATCCGTGAAAGATCTCGGGCGCAAGGAAGTCGCAGACGCCGCCGGAGACGTCTTGTGCGGAATATCCCGCCGTTTCGGAAACGCCGAAATCGGACAGCTTGCAGACGCCCGTATTCGAAACAAGTATGTTTTCCGGCTTGATCGCACCGTGGATGAGATGGAACTGCTCATACCGGACAAGCGCGGTCAGAATATCCTCGGCGATCGCGGTGATACTTTGTTCGGAAAGTCTGCGATCGAGCGTTTTGCGCAGCGGTATGAGCTCCTCCATCCGAATGAGAAACTCGCATCCGGATCCGTCGGGGCGGCAGATATACGTGACATCGTCGATCCGCACGATGTTCGATTCTCCGCTCATTCTTTTCAGAATGCCGTATTTATCGTATATTTCGATGAGACGCCGCTCAAACATCGCAGAGATCGCTTCGTTTCCGAATCCCTTCTGACGAAGCTTGGCGATCTCATTTTCATCCTTCGGAATGGAAATGATCTTCAGCGCCGCAGCAGCGCCGTCAGCCGTGCGGATGATCCGATATACGCTTCCGCAGCTGCCGCGTCCGAGCCGATCCGCTATGCGCCATCCCTCCGGTACGAGCGGATAATTGTCCCCGTTCATGCAGTAACCTCCCAATGATAAGGAACGGGAAAGCGTCTTGCGATCGCTTTCCCGCAGTTCCCGATTTCTTATTCCTTCGGTTTCTTTACGGCTGTCTTTCGCGCCGCAGGCTTCTTTGCAGCCGGTTTTGCCGCCGGTTTATCCGCAGCGGGCTTCGCGGTGCGCGGCGCGCGTCTGCGCACCGGCTTCGGTTCCTCGTCCGGAATGCCGAGCAGGTTCCGATACAGCTCCATGTACTTGCGCGCGGAGACTGCCCACGAGAAGTCCGTCTTCATGGCGCGTTTCATCAGCCGCGACCACATATCGCGGTCGTCGTACCAATAGCCGACCGCATGCTCGAGCACGTGCAGCATATCGTGCGCGTTGTAATCGTGGAAGCTGAAGCCGTTTCCGTCGTCCGTGTACCAGTTGTACGGCAGGACGCTGTCGCGCAGACCGCCGGTCTCGCGCACGAGCGGGATCGAACCGTAGCGCATCGCGATCATCTGAGAGAGTCCGCACGGCTCAAACTGCGACGGCATCAGATAGATGTCGCTCGCCGCATACACGCGCCGCGCGATCTGCTCGTCGTGCCGGAGGCAGCAGACAAATCGACCAGGGAAACGATATTGCGCATCGCGGAACGCATCCTCGAAATACTTGTCTCCCGTGCCGACGATCACCATCTGCACGTCCATGCGCATGATATCGTTCAGAACGCAGGTAACAAGATCGAGACCCTTCTGCGCGGTCAGCCGCGTGACCATTGCAATCAGCGGCACGTCGCGTTTCTGCAAGCCCAGCTCCTCCTGCAGCGCCGCCTTGTCGAGCTTCTTGCCGGACGGATCCGCCGCATTATAGTGAACGGGAATATGCATATCTGTATTCGGATCGAACGATATTCCGTCGATTCCGTTCAGAATGCCGTACAGAACGTTCTGTCTTGCGCGCAGAAGTCCGTCGAGGCGTTCGCCGTAGTACCCGGTACGGATCTCCTCGGCATAGGTCGGGCTGACCGTCGTGATGCGGTTTGCGAACACGAGACCCGCCTTCATGAACGACAGCAGTCCGTAGAACTCGAGATTGTTCGGAGAGAAGTATCCCTCGTTGAGACCGAGCACGGAGTTGATGCGGTGCCAGTCGAAGATGCCCTGGAACTTCAGGTTGTGGATCGTGAACACGGTGTGCACGTCGCGGTAGCCGTCGAGCGTGCGGTACTGATCGTTCAGAAGCACCGGAATGAGACCGGTCTGCCAGTCGTTGCAGTGGATCACATCCGGATAGTAGTTCATGTACTTGAAGGATTCCAGCACGGCACGGCAGAAGAACGCAAAGCGGAAGCCCTCCTGCTCGTCGCCGGTGTAGATCTTTTCGCCGCCGAACATCGCGAGATTGTCGACAAAATAGAACTTCACGCCGTCCTGCTCGAGCATGTCGATGCCGCAGAACACGGAATAGCTTCCGAGCTGCAGGTTAAAGTGGCAGACGTGCTGCATCTTCAGAATGTAGTAGTCACCGATCTGCGTATACTTCGGCAGCATGACCGCGACCTCCGCGCCCTGCCGCACAAGCTCCTTCGGAAGCGAGCCGACGACGTCGGCAAGTCCGCCGGTCTTGATGTACGGGAAGCACTCGCTTGCCGTAAACAGAATTTTCATGATGATTCTCCTTTCTATGTGCTCACACGGTCAGGTTCTTGCGGAAGACGAGCGGAATGCCCTCATAGCCTCTGAGCTGTCTGCCCGCGTTGACGACCACATTCTTGTCGAGGATGACGTGGTCGAGCATTGCGCCCGCACGCACGGTCACGCCCTGCATCAGGATCGAGTTTCTGACGACCGCGCCGGCTTCCACCGTGACGCCGCGGAACACGATCGAATCCTCGACCGTGCCGTCGATCACGCAGCCGTCCGCCATGACGACGTTATGCACGCTCGCGCCCTCGCAGTACTTTGCGGCGAATTCGTCCTTGACCTTCGTATAGATCGGATGACGCATGTTGTAAAGGTCCTTTGCCGCCGACGCCTTCAGAAGCTCCATGCTGTGCATGAAGTAGGTGTTGATCGAGTCGATCCGCGCCACATAGCCGTCGTACCGCCAGCCCATGACCTTGAACTTCTTGTCCCGCGCAAGCGGCAGCAGCACTTCGCGCACGAAATCGATGTTCCCGCGCGAATAGGCTTCCTCCACCAGATCGTCGAAGAGGTCCTTGTCCAGAATGGTTACTTCGCAGGTGCGGTAATTCGACCGCGGATGATGCGGGTTCCACTCAAGCTCCTTCACCGTGATGCCGTCCTCCTCGAACAGCAGCCGCAGATCGCGGTTCTGCTCCTCGGGGAAGAAGCGCGGATCTTCATTATACATGAAGGTGATGTCCGCGCCGGACTCGCGATGCTGCTTGATCAGCGCGTCGAACGTGGTGTTGAACAGAATATGGCTGCCGCACAGGATCAGGTATTTCTGGTTGGAGCGGCGCACGTACTGCATGACGGAATGGAACGCGTCGATGTCGCCGCGGTAAACGCCCGTGTTGTCCTTGGTGGAAAACGGCGGAAGGAAGAACAGACCGTCACGCTTGCGGTTCAGATCCCATTCCTTGCCGGTGCCGAGGTGGTCCATCAGGGAATGATAGTTTCTCTGCGTGATCAGACCGATGTTTCGGATGCCGGTGTTCACGAGATTCGAAAGCACAAAGTCGATGCAGCGGTAGCGTCCGCCGAACGGAACTGCGGCGACGGCGCGGGAGAGAACGAGATCGCGCATATGGGGATTGGCTTCCCCGGTAAAGATCAGACCGAATGCTTCCTGATTCATGCTTTCGCACCTCCGTTGATAAAGTGGTCGAGCGTGTCTGCGGTGACCACCGCGCCGCTCGGAATGACCGCGCCTTCGGGAATCGTGACGTCGTTGCCGATCAGGACGATATCGCCGGTGAGTTTGTTGTCAACCGTTTCGCCTTCCTTAAGCGGAACGCCGATCTGCGCGTTCTCGCCGATGATTGCGTTCTCGCCGATGATCGCCTTGTGCACGGCGCAGTTTTTGCCGATGACCGCGTTCGGGAAGACGACGGCGTCATAGACCTCCGCGCCGGTCCCCACCTTTGCGCCGCAGAACAGCACGGTATGCTTCACCGTGCCGCGCACCACGCAGCCCTCGGTCACGAGACTGTTGGAAACGTCCGCGTCCGCATCGGTATAATGCGGCGGCATGACCGGGTTGCGCGTGTAGATGCGCCATGCGGGATCGTTGAGATCCAGGATCGGTTCCTTGCCCAAAAGATCCATGTTCGCCTCCCAGAGGCTCTGGATCGTTCCGACGTCCTTCCAGTATCCCTCGAACGGATAGGCGACCATCTTTTCGCCCGCGTTCAGCATGCTCGGAATGATGTTCTTGCCGAAGTCGTTGTCGCTCTTCGGATCGGCGTCGTCGCGCTCCATATAATCGCGCAGAAGCTTCCAGTTGAAGATGTAGATGCCCATCGAAGCGTTGTTGCTCTTCGGCTGCTTCGGCTTCTCCTCGAACGAAACGATCGTGCCGTTCCCGTCGGTATTCATGATGCCGAAGCGATGCGCCTCCTCCATCGGCACCTTCAGGACCGCGATCGTCGCTGCCGCCTCGTTTGCGATGTGGAACTTCAGCATCTTCGTGTAATCCATCTTGTAGATGTGGTCGCCCGAAAGGATCAGCACGTAATCGGGATCGTACTGATCGACAAAGGAGCGATTCTGCCAGATCGCGTTTGCCGTGCCGCTGTACCAGCGTCCGTCATGCTCCGTCATGTACGGAGGCAGGACGAACACGCCGCCGTTACTGCGGTCGAGGTCCCAATGCTGACCGGTGCCGAGGTACGCGTTCAGCGCAAGAGGACGGTACTGCGTCAGAACGCCGACGGTGTCGATGTCCGAATTGACGCAGTTAGACAGCGGAAAGTCAATGATGCGGTACTTTCCGCCGAACGGGACCGCCGGCTTTGCCATGTTGGAGGTCAGTACGCCGAGACGGCTGCCCTGACCGCCGGCAAGCAGCATGCAGACGATTTTCTTTTTCATCAGTTCTCTCCTTTCGGGGTATTGGTTTTTTCGGGTGTAAACCGGAAGAATACGGCGCCGTATGCGGGCAGCTTGACCTGCAGACGGTGACGGAACTTATTGAACGGCTCCTCGACCGTCTTCACCGGCTCGTTGAACGACATCCCGCCGCCGCCGAAGTACGGCGCATCGGTCGAGAAGATCTCGGTATAGGTGCCCGCCGCTTCGCTGCCGAGGCAATAATCGTCCCACGGGACCGGCGTGAAGTTGAACACGCACAGGATCGGATTGCCGTCCGCATCCTTTCTTACGAACGCGGCGATCGAATGCACGGCGTCGTCCACCGCGATCCAGTCAAAGCCGTTCCAGTCGTCGTCACGCTGATAGAGCGCGGGCGTGCGGCGATAGAACTTGTTCATCTCGCGCACGTAGCACTGCATCTCCGCGTGCTTCGGGTACTCGAGCAGCATCCAGTCAAGCGATTCGTCGAACCGCCACTCGATGAACTGACCGAACTCCATGCCCATGAACGTCAGCTTCTTGCCCGGATGCGCCATCTGATAGGCGTACAGCAGGCGGAGCTGCGCAAACTTCTGCCAGTAATCGCCCGGCATCTTGTTCAGCATGGAGAGCTTTCCGTGCACAACCTCGTCGTGCGAGAATGCAAGGATATAATGCTCGGAGAACGCGTACATGAGCGAGAACGTCAGCTTGTCGTGATGCCATTTCCGATAGAGCGAATCCATCTGCATATAGCGCAGCATGTCGTTCATCCAGCCCATGTTCCATTTGTAATCGAAGCCGAGGCTGTCGCCGTGCTTGTTCGTCACGCACGGGAACGCCGTGCTCTCCTCGGCGATCATGATCTTGTTGCCCGGGATCTCCTTGACGGCGGCGGCGATCTTGTGGAACAGGTTGACCGCGTCGAGGTTTTCCTTGCCGCCGTACTGGTTCGGCAGCCACTCGCCGTCGTTGCGTCCGTAATCGAGATAGAGCATGCAGCTCACCGCGTCGACGCGAAGGCCGTCGATGTGGAACTCCTTGAGCCAGTAGCATGCGTTGGAAACGAGGAAGCTCTGCACCTGCGTGCGGCCGTAGTCGAACAGCAGCGTGCCCCACTGCTTCATGTCGGAACGGCGCCAGTCGGGATGCTCATAGGTCGGCGTGCCGTCAAAGTACGCAAGCCCGTAGCTGTCGCGCGTGAAGTGTGCCGGAACCCAGTCCATGATCACGCCGAGTCCTTTTTCGTGCGCGCGGTTGACAAAGTACCGGAAATCGTCCGGCGAGCCGTAACGCGTCGTCGGCGCATAGTAGCCGGTGACCTGGTATCCCCAGCTCGGGTTGAACGGATACGCCATCAGCGGCATGCACTCGATGTGCGTATAGCCCATGTCCGCCGCGTAGTCGACCAGCTCCGTCGCAAGCTCGCGATAGCCGAGCCCCTTGCGCCACGAACCGAGATGCACCTCGTAGATGTTCATCGGCTCGGTATGCCGCTTCGAGCAGCGCTCGATGTACGCCTCGTCCGTCCACGGGAATTCGCCCGCTTCCCAGACCATCGAAGCCGTTCCGCCGACCTCGCAGCGCTGCGCGTACGGGTCCGCCTTCATCGAAACATTTCCGTCCGGTCCCTGTACCGCGTACTTATAGAGCTGCCCCTCGTAAGCGATGCCGATCAGGATCTCCCAGACGCCGGTCGCGCCGACGGGATACATCTGGTCCGCATTCGGGTTCCATCCGTTCCAGTCGCCTGCGACGCCGACGCTTCTTGCGTTCGGCGCCCATACCGCAAAGCGCCAGACCGTCCTGCCGTCGTTTTCGACTTTATGACAGCCCAATGAACGGTATGCGGTTTTGGTGGTACCTTCATTAAAATAATAGAGTTCCTCATCCGATAAATGCGACATAGTATTCACCTCGTTACCGGGTTTTCGGGATCGCTCCCTCGCCCTATATTTATACGCTTATATCATATCATATCCTGTCGCTAAATAAAAGTATTTAGAGCCGTGAATTTATTGTAAAACCGTAAAAATCTTTACGGAATCGTTTTCTTTTTTCTCCGCATTGTGGTATACTGCAACAAAACAGGGAAAGGAGCGCGGTTTCCCGCCGCCGCAAGGTGAAACGCATGAAGGAAAAACAAAAGCGTTGGATCCTGCTCGGGAGCTTTCTGCTCGTGCTTGCGGCGGTCGCCGTTCTGCTTCCGCTGTTCTTTTCGGACAGCAAGCCGAGGCTTTCCGTTTCCGAGCCGCGCACCGTCATCACGCCCACGCCGAAAGTCGGATCGTAGCCATGT
>JAZNHI010000217.1:0-11648 GCA_045576895.1 Clostridia bacterium
GTTCTCGCTGCTGATGCGCAGCCACGAGTCGATCCGTCCGTGGGCGAACGCACAGTTTGACGCAGAGGGGGTTACGCCGCATACCGTGCGGCTTACGAACATCCACGCCGCGCTGAAGCCGTATATCAGACACTGCGAGGAGCTTGCAAAGGCGGGATTGCCCGCGATGCGTCCGGACTTTTACGACGCGATGGACTATGCGGCAAGCCGCGATATGTACAGCTATTTCCTCGGCGAAGATCTCTTCGTCTGCCCGGTGATCGAGCGCCGCGCAAAGACGCGCAAGGTGCATCTTCCGAAGGGCGAGTGGATCGGCTTCTGGTCCGGCAAAGCATACGCGGGGGAGGCGGCGTACACCGTGCCCGCGCCTTTGGGACAGACGCCCGTGTTTTACAGAAAGAACAGCGCGTATGCGGACCTGTTTCGCCGCGCTGCGGAGGAAAACAAATAAACAAAAGGGGCTCTGCATGAAGAAAGTAAAATTCTGGATTGCACTCGCAGCAAACATTCTGGCTGGGCTCTTGCCGCTTTTCTTGTGGAGAACCGGCGTTTGGCTTGATCTTTTCATGGTGGTGTACGGCTTTGCGGGAATGGCGGTATTGAATTTCTTTTTCTCACAGTCATGGTGGCAGACCGCGCTGCTCGCGCTGCCGCTCCTGCTTTATCCGGCATTTTGCTATAACGCCGGTATGCTGTGGTATTACCGTATCAGCGACGATGGGATGACGAAAGTGATGGCGGAGCTGTTCACCTATCTTTCGGCAATCGCGATCGTTGCAACACAAACAGCCGCCGTCATCATAAAGGCGGTCGCAGAACGGAGAAAACGCAAACAGGCGGAGCAATCCGCTCAAACGGAAATCACGGCGGAAGCCGTAACCAAATAAACAACGGAGGGCAACAAAATGGAGGAATCCTACATTTCCCGTACCAGCGGGATCCGGATGAAGGACAAGATCGGCTATGCGTTCGGCGATCTCGCAAGCTGTCTGGTGTTCGGTCTGACGCAGAGCGTTCTGAACAAGTTCTATACGGACGCTTTGGAGATCAGCGTTCTGAGCGTTATGATCATGACGATCATCGCGCGCGTGTGGGACGCGATCAACGACCCGATCTGGGGCAGACTGATTGACGGCGCTAAGGTTCGTCCGGACGGACGCTACCGTCATTGGCTGAAGGTCTTTGCGCTGCCTGTGGCGGTTGCGACCGTGCTGATGTTCCTGAACGTCAAGAGCTTTACCATGACGTGGCGTACCGTGTGGATCTACTTCACGTATATCCTGTTCGGCATGCTCTACACCTGCATCAATATTCCGTACGGTTCGATGGCGCAGGTCATCACCTCGAGCGATAAGGAACGCTCGTCGCTGTCCGTGTTCCGTTCGATCGGCTCCACGTTCGGCGCAATGCCCGCCATGCTGCTGGCGTCCTTCTGCTATGTGAAGGCGCTTGACGCGAACGGTCAGGAGATTCTGGACAAGGTCACGAACAAGCCGATGAAGGTCATGAGCCCAACGATCACGCTGATCGGCGTCGCCGTCATCGCGGTGCTCTCGGTCGTGTTCTATTTCCTTTGCTATCGCTGGAGCAAGGAGCGCGTCGCTTCGCAGCCTGCGGAACGGGCAAAGGGACAGACGATGAAGATCGTCAAAACACTTCTCAAGAGCCGTCCGTTTATGGCGGTTTCCGTCGCGTCCATGCTGTTCCTTGCGGCGCAGATGTTCGGGCAGGGGTACAACACGTATCTGTTCGATAAGTTCTTCAACAAGCAAGGCCTGACCATGCTGCCGACCGTGTTCCAGTATCTGCCGGTTGCGGTTATCATGTTCTTCGCAACGAAGATGGGCAACAGGTTCGGCCGCCGCGAGGTCTGCTCCTACGGCGTGCTTGCCGCCGCGGTGTTCTATCTGATCCTGTTTGTGCTTGCGCTGTTCAAGGTAGCGAACGTCTGGCTGTACCTTGCCGCGAACCTCGTCGCCGGCATCGGCACCGCGTTCATCTTCCTGCTGATCTGGGCGCTTGCGTCCGACGCGATTGACTACAACAAGGTCACATACGGTATCAACGACGACGCGACGAGCTACGCGTTCTACAGCTTCATGCGCAAGCTCGGGCAGACCGTTGCGACGGTGCTGATCAACGTGCCGCTGCTGATCATCGGCTATGAGGGCAGCAAGCTGAAGACCGAAAGCCTCGGCGAACCGCAGCTGTGGACCATGTACAACTATTCGGTCATGATCCCGGCGGTGCTCTTCCTGCTCGTGTTCATCATTCTGCGGTTTGTCTATCCGCTCAGCAAGAGCCGCATCGATAAGCTGCAGGTCGAAAAGGAAGAATACTTCAAGGAGCAGAGCGAGGCATAATCGCATCAATGTAAAACGGCACGGGTTTTCCGTGCCGTTTTTATCGTTCTGTCATTCTGAGAAAGCCGAAAGACGACGAAGGATCTTAAGAGATCCGCTTTGCAATCTCCAAAGCGATCCAAAGCTTGTCGAGGTCGTGGTTTGCGCCGTGCAGCCCGTCGTTTTCATAGATCGGCGCGTCCAATACGTCGCCGGTGACCAGAAAATCATAGAGCCCGAAGCCGTAGAAGTCGCACACAGCCTGTACGCCCGCGACCTCCATTTCGACCGCAAGACAGCCCTCCGCCCTGCGCTTCTCAAACTGATCGCGCGTTTCGCGGTAGAACGCGTCGGTCGTCCAAACGCGCCCCGAAACAAACGGGAGACCGAGCTCAGTGAAGATCGCCTCGACGCGGCTTGCGTTTCCGACCGCGATATAGTCCGCAGGCGGGGCGTAGTGATAGGACATGCCCTCGTCGCGGTACGCCTCCGTCGGGATCACAAACTTGCCCGCAGTCGCTTCGCGGTTCAGAGAACCCGCCGAGCCGAACATCACGAATTTCGTCGCGCCGGTGAGCCAGTTGAGCTCCTCAATATCGCCGCCCGCAAGCGTCGCGCCGACGCCGCAGAGAACCGTCGCAAGCGTTTTCCCGCCGCATTCGAACAGATAGATCGGTCGGTCGCGGTTCACGTTTCTTAAATATCCGACTTCGCGCAGCGCAAAGCGCGCCTGCAGTTCCTCCAGGATTACATGCGAGAAGGTCAGCACGCAGACGTCGCAGAGATGCTTCTGCGGTCCGGCGAACGATTCGACCGTGAACAGCGGTTCGGATTTCGGGTCGAAGGAGTCGGTGATCATACTCAATACCTGTATACCGGGAATTCGAAGAACGCAGCAAGCGCTTCGAGCGTCCTTGCGTGGCGTCCCTTGATCACCGCAAAGTGCGGCTCAAAGCCGTCCTGCACACTGTCCTCGACGATCTCACGGGAGGGGGAATCCGTTTTGATCACGATGCTTGTACCGATGAATTGTTTCGGCTTATTGAGCGCCGCGCCTTCGGTGATGAAAAAGCGGAAGCTGCCGTCCGGCTCTCTGCCGATGCGGAAGACCGTCGCGTCCTCGAACGCTTCGCAGCCAAAGTCCATTGCGGGACCGATCTTGCGGTTCGGATGCACGCCAACGACCGCGCCGGTGTCCTTCCGCGCAAGCGAGCACGCCGCCGCGCCGCAGTGCCAGAACGTGATCGTGTTCTCGTTCTCGTCCAGAGAGACCGGATCGCCGAAGAAGACGGGGGAGCCGGAGAGCCGCATGCCGACCCACATGGACAGCGCGCCGTAGATGTCCGCTTCGCAGGCGGAGGCAACGCCGTCGTCGTTCAGCATGGAAAGCACCGTGCACACCGGCGTTCCGAACGCGGTGAAGAAGTCCGGCCAGCAGCGCGACGCGAGTGCGCCGACGCCGTTTTCACGGATGTAATCGCTGTATGCTTTATAAAGCCTCGCGTGGTCGAGCCGGTTCCGTTCGGGCGTACAGTCGAGTCCGCAGGTCGCGCACGCGGTCTTTTCAAGATACGGCGCGCATTCCTCATCCGTATAGCCCTTCGCGCGGTCGATCAGCTCCCGCGCTTCGATCGAAACGAGCTCCGCGCCGAACGTGTTCATCATTTCCGCGTCCAGCGCTCTGCCGAAGCCGAAGCCCTGCGGGGTATGCCCGATCGCCGCGATTCTGAGATCGCGCATCGCATGCAGCACGGACGCCGCCGCGATCGCCGCGCCGAGTTCTTCCGCGACGCGATCCTCCTCCAGCGCGCCGAAGACGTAGACGAAGGGGCGGTCGTTGAACGCGCGCAGCGTGTTTGCCGCGGAGTATGCGCCGGTCAGGGAATTCAGCCGCAGCCGTCCGCCGTCGATCACGGGCTCGCGGAGCGTCCACAGCACGACCGGACAGTCGAATCTTTTCAGCACTTCGCTCATATACGCCGCGTTTGCAAAGGTCAGGTTCTGAAAGACGATCAGATCCGGCGACAGGGTTTCGAGATAGGCTTTCAGCGCGTCGATCGACAGCAGCTTTTCTGCAGGGCAGACGAAGCGGGGATCGAGCGCACGAAGCGCTTTGCACGAGCGGACGAACGCGTCCTCCGCGCTTTCCATATGGAAGGTCGGCACGCCGACCGGAACGTAAACAGGGGTAAATTCCTTCATGAATTCGCATCCTCCGGATTATTACATGCTTTTAATCAATCATACCGCGCAGAACGAAAAAAGTCAATCGGTTTCGCTTGACATTTCGTATGTTTACGGATAAAATTGATTTGGTTAACAGAATGAATTAAATAAAGGAGAACAGGAATTTGAAACAGGATCTGAAGAAAATCGCGCTGGATGTCCGCTGCGACGTGCTCCGCTGCATCGGAAACCTGGGCGTCGGTCACATCGGCGGCTGCCTTTCGGTCGTTGAGCTTCTGACCGTGCTGTATTTCGAGGAAATGCACATTGATCCGAACGAGCCGAAGATGGCGGGACGCGACCGCTTCATCTGCTCGAAGGGGCATGCGGGTCCGGCGGTCTATGCAACGCTTGCTAACCGCGGATATTTCGACAAGAAGGAGCTTCTGACGCTGAACCGGGGCGGCACGAACCTGCCGAGCCACTGCGACATGAACCGCACCGTCGGGATCGATATGACGACGGGGTCTCTGGGGCAGGGATTTTCCTGCGCGGTCGGCGTCGCTTTGGGCAGCAAGCTCGAAAACGACGGCGCGACGATCTATACGCTGATCGGCGACGGTGAAAGCCAGGAGGGACAGATCTGGGAGGCTGCGATGTTCGCGGCGAGAAAGAAGCTCGACAACCTGATCGCGTTCACCGACTACAACAAGCTGCAGATTGACGGCACAGTCGAGGAGGTCAACGGCATTGCGCCTTTGGACGAAAAATGGAGAGCGTTCGGCTGGAACGTGATCGACGTCGAGGACGGCAACGACATCGACGAGGTGAGCGCTGCGGTGAAGCACGCAAAGCTCGGGATCGGTTCCGGTAAGCCCACGATGGTGATCCTGAACACCAGGAAGGGCTGCGGCGTCAAGTGGATCGAGGATCTCGGCGCAGGCAACCACAACACGAATCTTTCGACAGAGCAGGCGGAAGCCGCGATCCGGGAACTGAGAGGGGAGGCATGACCATGGAAATGCGGGCGATTTATGCGGATTGTCTCGATAAGCTGATGCAGGAGGACAAACATGTCGTGCTTCTGGATGCGGACCTTGCAAAGGCGAGCGGCACGGTGAAGCTGCGCGGGAAATACTACGGCACGCAGATCTTTGACTGCGGCGTTGCGGAGCAGAACATGGCGTCGATCGCGGCGGGACTTTCTAGCTACGGATTCAAGCCGTGGATCGAAAGCTTTACGCCGTTTGCGAGCCGCCGGATCTGCGATCAGATCGCAATCTCGATCGCGTACGCAAAGCAGAACGTCAAGATCGTCGGCACCGACCCGGGCATCTCGGCGGAGCTCAACGGCGGCACGCACATGAGCATGGAGGATATCGGCGTGCTGCGCTCGATCCCGGAGCTCGTGATCTTCGAACCGGTCGACGGCGTGCAGCTTCGCGCCGCGATGCCGGTGCTGAACGAGTACCCCGGCGCGGTCTATGTGCGCCTGTTCCGGAAGGAACTTCCGGACGTGTTCCCGGCGGATTACAGGTTCGATCTTTTCAAGGCGGACACGCTGAGAACGGGCAAAGACCTTTCGATCTTTGTCTCCGGCATGCTCACGAAGGACGTGCTGGACGCGGCGGCGGAACTCGAAACAGAAGGCGTCTCCTGCGACGTTCTGAACATTCACACGCTGAAGCCGATCGACCGCGAGGCGGTGCTTGCGTCGGCAAAGAAGACCGGCGCCGTGCTGACGGTCGAGAATCACAACGTCATCGGCGGACTGCACTCCGCGGTGCTCGAAACGCTTGCGAAGGAAAAGATCCCGGTCTGCGCGGTGGGTGTGCAGGATCGCTTCGGCGAGGTCGGCAAGCTGCCGTACCTCAAAGAGGTCACGGGGCTTACGAAGGAAAACATCATCAGAACCGCGAAGGAAGCGGTCACGCTCAAATAAACCAGGAGGAATTTTGTTATGAAACTTGCAATCGGAAGTGACAAATCCGGCTTTGCCGTGAAGGAAGCAATCAAGGCGTATCTTATCGAGGTGGGCGTCGAATTCGACGACCTCGGCACCACGGACCTCAACGAGGTCCATCCCTACTACCGCGTGGCAAGCGACGTCGCGCCGCTCGTGCAGAACGGCACGTATGAAAAAGCGGTTTTAATCTGCGGCACCGGCGCAGGCATGAGCGTCGTGTCCAATAAGTTCAGGGGCGTTCACGCCGTCGCGTGCGAGGGCGTCTATTCCGCGAAGATGGCGCGCGCGATCAACAACGCGAACGTGCTGTGCATGGGCGGCTGGATCGTCGGACCCGAGATGGCGATCGAGATGGTCAAGACGTTCCTCGCGACCGAATGGTGTCAGGACCTTGAAGATTGGCGCGCGGTGAACATGCACAAGTTCTCCGCCGAGGTCAAAAAGATCGAGGACGGGATCTATGGAGCTTGAGTTTTTGTACCGCCAGCCGGTTGCGATCCGGTTCGGCGTCGGCAGCGTGAATGCGCTCGGGGAAGCGATCGGATCGCTCGGCGCGGCGCGCTGTCTTGTCGTGTGCGACCGGTTTATGAGAACCAAGGTCGAAGCGATGCAAAAGGAGATCCCGGAGATCGCGGCGATCTTTTCGGACGTGGAGGAAAATCCGCAGCTAAAAGGCGTCATCGCGGCGACAGCGCTTGCCCGTGAGAACGGCGTCGACGCCATCGTCGGCATCGGCGGCGGCAGCACCATGGACACGGCGAAGTTCACGGCGGCGATCGCGCGGGAAAACGCGGACGCGCTTGCGTGCTTCAAGGGTGAAACGCCGTTTCCGAAGACGCGCTTTCCGATGATCGCGGTCCCGACCACCGCCGGCACCGGCAGCGAGGTCACGCAGGTCTCGGTCATCAGCCACGGCAGGGAAAAGAAGACGATCAACAATCCGGTGTTTATGCCGACGCTTGCGATCGTCGACCCCGCGCTCACGGTCACCGTACCGCCGCGCACGACGATGAACACCGGGCTCGACGCCATGGCGCACGCGCTGGAGGGCTATTGGAGCAAGCATCATCAGCCGATCTCCGATCTTTGCGCGATCGAGGCGGTCCGCCTTGTGCTTGAAAACCTCGAGACCGCATACAGGGACGGATCGAACCTTACTGCGCGCGAAAACATGTCGCTTGCGGCGCTGCTGGGCGGCATGAGCTTTGCACTCCCGAAGACCGCGGGCAGCCATGCGTGCAGCTATCCGCTTTCGGAGGATTATCACCTGCCGCACGGCGAGGCGTGCGCGTTCACGCTTGACAGCTTCGTGCGCATCAATGCGGACGAGCGACTTGAAACGCTTTGCCGCCGCGTCGGACTTTCCGGCACGGACGAGCTGGCGGATCGGATCAAAGCGCTCAAACAGCTTGCGGGGCTTAAAATGACGCTTGCCGATCTCGGCGACGTCGATCTTGATAAGCTTGCGCGCGACGCGGCAAAGCATCCCCTGATGGGCAACAACCCCGTTGCGATGGACGAAGCCGCGCTGCGGAACATGTTTGAAGCGCTCAGATGAAGGGGCGGTTTCGTGACGTCGGCATGATCGCCGGCATGGTGATCGCTTGGACCGCGTATTACGCCGTCAGCAAGTACATGGTGGGCGTGACCGGCTCGCCGTATGCGACCGGGTTTCTTCTGCGCATGGCGGCGCTCGTGTTTCTCTCCGCGCAGCTTGCGGCGACCGGCGGCTTCAGGGAGCTGTTCCGGCAGGGCAGGGCGACGGTGATCCTCGTGATCATCGGCGTGTTCGGTTTTTTGCTGGACCTCTTTGCAAACCTCGGGTACGCTGCGGGCGGCTCGCTCGGCACGGGTACGGCGCTTCTGAAAACCGACGTGCTGATGGTGAATCTTCTGACCGTGGCGATCTATCGGAAACGGCTCTACGCGACAGATTGGATCGGCAGCATCCTGATGCTTGCGGGCGTGCTGCTGGTGCTCGGACTGGATTTCCGCGAACTCAGCTTTCGACCGACGGACCTGTTCTTCATTGCAAGCGCGGCGTGCGTGACGGCAAACGCGTTCATCATCAAGGCGGCGCAGGACAGGCACGGGCAAAAGGCGGACACGATCTCGTACTACAACAACTTCGTCGTGCTGCTGCTGTTCGCTGTCTTTGCAATCTCACGCGGGGATCTTGCGGCGCTGAAGCCAAGTGAAACACCGGGCTTCTGGTGGCTTGTGGCTTTGGGCGGACTTGCACAGACCGGGATTTATTTCTTCTATTACCGGAACCTCAGACGCCATGAGGTCTGGATTGTCAAGCTCTGGCTTTTGCTGATGCCGGTATTGAGCTGCATCGTCGGGATCCTGTTTCTCGATGAAAAGCTGACGGCGTGGAAGCTCGTCGGGATCGGCGTGGTGCTTTTGGGCGCAACGGTCATTCTGCTGCGGACGAAGCTTCATCCGGAGGAAAAACAGCCGAAACGGGAGGACGCATAAATGCGAACGGAAGGCGACAACATGATCGGGCTTCGACGGCAGAACCGCGCCGCAGTGCTCCTTTCGCTGCACCGACACGGCGGGCTGTCGCGAAAGCGCCTTGCGTCGATGCTGCATCTGACGCCCGCGGCGATGACCAAGATCGCGGCGGAGCTCCTTCGGGAAGGGCTGATCTTTGAGGACGGCTCCGTGCCCTCGGACGGCGCGGGACGGCGCGAGATCACGCTGCGGCTTGCGGATCGGAAGATGTCGGCGCTCGGCGTTTCGATCGGGCTCGGAAAGGCAAGCGTGTCCGCCGTGCGGGCGGACGGGACCGTGCTGTTCTTTGAAACGGTTCCGCTGCCGATCCGTGCGCCCGCGGAACAGACGGTTCAACTGCTTTGCGATCTCCTGACGGAACAGATCCAAAGCTGCAGACAAAGCTTCGGCAAGCTTCTCGGCATCGGCATTGCGGTTCGCGGCGTCGTCGGCGCGGACGGCAGGACCGTTAAATGCAGCTTTGACGCGCTGGACACGGAGAATTTTCCGATCTGCGACAGCTTTGAGGCGCATACGGGCTATCCCACGGTGCTTTCGAACAACGTTCGCGCGCTCCTTTCCGCCGAGATGTTTCTGTCCTGCATCGAAAAGCCGGAAAGCATCTTCTTTTTGCGGTGCGGCTCCGGCATCGGCGCGGCGTTTTCCGTCGGCGACGAAATCTTAGAGGGCGATCGGCACCAGTGCGCGGAGATCGGGCATATCCCGGTGATCCGGCGCGGCGGCAAGCCGTGTCATTGCGGCAAGTCCGGCTGCCTCGAAACGATCGCGTCCCCGGCGGCGATCCGTGAAGAAGCGCAGGCGATCCTTTCCGAAACGGAAACGCCGCTGCTTTTCCGATCGACGAACGGAGACCGCGATGCGGTCACGACTGCGCTCGTGCTGGATGCGGCGCGCGGCGGCGACGCGGGCGCGCTGAAGATCGCGGACCGCGCGGCGGCGACGCTTTCGGATGCGCTGAAAAGCGTCGTGTACCTTTTGGATCCCGGACGGATCGTGCTGTACGGCGAGATCTTTGAACATCCGTATTTTCTGTCGCGGCTGCTCTCGGAGATGGACGTCGGCGTGGACGCGGCGCACGCAACGCCGATGGAAAAAAGCCGCTTCAACCTCACGCTTGAGGAGAAAGCGGCGGCGCTCTTGTACATGATCCATTTTTATCGGAACGGAGGCATGATCGAATGAACACCCCGGAACAGCTTCGAAAAACAAATCCGGACCTGCCGCTTTTTGCGGTGACCGATCCGGAATTTACGCCGTACGGGCGGATCCTGCCCTGCACCGATCGGGACGCGCTTTCCCGCGCATTGGAGCAGACCGGCATCCCGGAAACCGGCAACCGCTATGTGGCAAGCGACCCCGCGCTGGAAACGCTTTCCGCGATCGAAACGGTGGGGAAGACCGCATTCGGCGGCATGCCGATCCAGGCGGGATTCTGCAACGGCAGAGGCTTTACGCTGAACGCCGAGGAATACCATAAGTGCAGCGAGGTCAACTATTCGACGACCGGTCTCGTGCTGCTGCTTGCGCTGCCCTCGGACCTGAAGGACCGCACACTCGACACAAAGGACGTCAAGGGCTTTTACCTCCCGCCCGAAACGCTTGTCGAGATCCATCCGCGTGTGCTGCACTTTGCACCGTGCCGGATCAGGGAATCCGGCTTCAACTGCCTTGTCGTGCTCGAGCGCGGCACGAACGCGCCTTTGGATGCGGTCGATCCCTCCGCACCCGGCGAAGCGGGACTTTTGTGGATGCAGAACAAATGGCTGCTCTGCCATCCCGATTCCCCGCAGGCGCAAAAAGGTGCGTTTGTCGGCATCACGGGGGAGAACCTGACGCTGAAAATCTGAAAGATCGGCACGAAAAAAGCGGGCGAAAAGCCCGCTTTTGCTGTATTCTTTTCGTCAGACCGGGATCGTCAGATTCTTGCAACGCCGCTCTTACGCGCCGCTTCTGCGACCGCCGCCGCGACCGCCTTGCCCACGCGCGGATCGAAGGCTTTCGGAATGAGGTAGTCCGGGGAAAGCTCCTCGTCGGAAATCAGATCCGCGAGCGCCTTTGCCGCCGCCATCTTCATTTCCTCGTTGATATCGCTTGCGCGGACGTCGAACGTGCCGCGGAAGATGCCCGGGAATGCCAGAACGTTGTTGATCTGGTTCGGGTAGTCGCTTCTGCCCGTTGCGATGACCTTTGCGCCGCCTGCCTTTGCGTCGTCCGGGAAGATCTCGGGCGTCGGGTTCGCGCAGGCAAAGACGATCGCGTCGCGGTTCATGGTCTTGACCATTTCGGTCGTGACCGTGCCGGGCGCCGAAACGCCGATGAACACGTCCGCGCCGACGAGCATGTCCGCAAGGCTGCCCGCCTTGTGTTCGAGGTTCGTGACCTCCGCCATCTCCTCCTTGATCCAGTTGAGCCCTTCGCGTCCCTTATAGATCGCGCCCTTGCGGTCGCACATGGTAACGTTTTTAAAGCCTGCGGAAAGCAGGAGCTCCCCGATCGAGACCGCCGCCGCGCCTGCACCGCTTGTGACGACCCTGACGTCCTCCTTCTTCTTGCCGACGACCTTCAGCGCGTTGGTGAGCCCTGCAAGCGTGATAACTGCGGTGCCGTGCTGATCGTCGTGGAAGATCGGGATGTCGCACTTTTCCTTGAGCTTG
>JAZNHI010000218.1:0-8070 GCA_045576895.1 Clostridia bacterium
AACTCTCTCCCTTTGTACATCCCTTTGAACAGCCTTTCGCTGCTCTGTTTCGGCATGCTCCTTTTTCTTTTACATGAAATGAGCAGGCGAGTTTTTCCTCTCGCCTGCTCGTTCTTGTTTCTTAACTTAATGACATTGCCCTTTGAGGGGAAGGCTTTTGGTCCGCACGATCCTTGCCTCCCCTTGTCAAGCGAGTCAAAAAACAAACCTACGTCGACCTCCACCTGATGGGGGAAGTGCCGAGCGAAGCGAGGCGGAGGGAGAGATGCATTGACCTTGCGGTCTGCATTGGCTCCGCCGTTATTCGACGCGGGACGGGACCTCGATCACGATCGGCGCGGGATCCGCCTTTGCCGCGGCAAGGAAGTGTTCGACCGGCTCAAGCGTGAAGCCGAGCTCCGGCATAAAGAAGTGCATCGGCACGACGGTCTTCGGCGCGATCCGCTTTGCGATCTCCCACGCGGCCTTGCCGTCGACGGTATAGACGCCGCCGACCGGAAGCATCAGCACATCGCAGCCATAAAGCGCCGCGATCGTTTCATCGTCCGGCATGTGTCCGAGATCGCCGCAGTGCACGTACCGTTCGCCGTCCGCCTCGATCAGAAAGATCGTGTTCGGTCCGCGCTTCGCGCCTTTGACCTCGTCGTGGAAGACGGAGAATCCGCGGATCGAAAAACCCGCGGTCGTCTCCGGTTCCGTCGATTCCTTGACGACGGGCGTTCCGCCGATGCGCTCCACGGCGCAGTGGTCGTGATGCCGATGCGACACGGTGATCACATCCGCCGTGACGTGCCGCAGGGTCGGCAGACTTTTTTCGTCAACCGGGTCGGTGACGAGCCGTTTCCCTGCGTCGTTTGCGATCAGAAAAGTCGAGTGTCCGAGCCATGTACGGTTCATAATGATTTCCTCCGTTCCCATAATAAGATCGTTGCCATGCGCGAAAGCCGCTGTTCCAGCGCGACGCGCTCCGTTCCGTCATGCGCGCGCGGAGCGGCAAGGAAGCGCTCCTCCCCCCGCGGCGCCGAAAACAGCATTGCATAAAAGCCGTCCAGCAAAGCAGGATCGTCCGGCGTCTTTGCGTCGGCGTGACGCGCCATCGTCCACAGCCTGCGCGAGACATAGGAATCGTCCGGCTCCTCCGCGGACGGCAGCGTCTTTGCGTACGCGTCGATCGCGTCCGCCGTCAGATAAAACAGCAGCCAGCCGTTTTCCGCTTCGACGCGGGCAAGCAGCGACGCGCCGAGCAGTACGCATTCCGAAGCGTGCGCCGAAAGCGCCTGCGCCGCAGCCTCCGCGTTCCCGCGCAGAAAGCTGCTCGACGCAAGGTGTGCCTTTCTGGAAGGCTTCAGAACCGGGCGCGTGCCGGTATGCCGTTCGACGAAATCGCAGAGCGCGGTTCCGATCGCTGTACGAAATGTGTTCATACGGAAATCGTATCGGATTTTTCGCAAATTGTCAACAAGTATGAATTGCGATCGCGTTGGAAATACTCCTTCCGAGGTGAAAAACAATGCGTAAACGATTTTTTCTCGGTCTCATCCCCTTCCTGTTCTGCATCCTTGCCCTTTGGAAAACGGCGCCCGCGCAGACGACGCTTGCGTCGAGCGAAGGCGTGCTGCGTCTGCACGTGATCGCCGCGAGCGATTCGGAGGAGGATCAACGCGCAAAGCTGCGGGTGCGGGACGCGATCCTGCCGCTCTTTTCGAAGGCGGAAAGCTACGAGGACGCCCGCGCCTTTCTGCTGACGCACGGACGCGAGATCCAGACGACCGCCGAAGCGACGCTCCGCGCATGCGGATGCGATGACGGCGTGCAGCTTTCGCTGGGCACGGAGACGTTTCCGGACCGCATCTACGGCGAAACGCTCTTTCCCGCGGGCGAATACGACGCGCTGTGTGTGCGGATCGGTCCCGCTGCGGGACACAACTGGTGGTGCGTGCTGTTTCCGCCGCTGTGCATCGTAAGCGACACGGGCGAGCCGATCGACCTCGACACGGTCGAGCCGGAGAGCGTGCTCTGGAACTGGCTCAGATCCCTGTTGTAAGGAGGC
This sequence comes from Clostridia bacterium, assembly GCA_045576895.1. Taxonomy (GTDB): domain Bacteria; phylum Bacillota; class Clostridia; order Christensenellales; family CAG-138; genus UBA3792. Next base: position 2,051 of record JAZNHI010000218.1, read on the forward strand.
GGCATGGGTAAGCTTCTCAGGAAGGGAAAGATCCTGCTCCTTGCGCTGCTGATCGTCGGAACGCTGCTGCCGCCGCTTTCCGCGGAAGCCGCATTGCGGCGCGGCTCCACGGGCGACGACGTGCGCGCGGTGCAGAAGCGACTGAAGCAGTGGGGCTATTACGACGGCGCGGTCGACGGCATCTTCGGCTACGCGACCGAGCGCGCGGTGCGCTGGTTTCAGCAGAAAAACGGGCTTTCGGTCGACGGCGTGGTCGGCGAAAAGACCGCCGCCGCCATGGGTCTGAACCTCAAAAGCGCGGTCTCGTCCGCCGCAAAGCCCGCGTCCGGCGACGTGTACCTTCTCGCGCAGTGCATCTACAGCGAATCGCGCGGCGAGCCGTATAAGGGGCAGGTCGCGGTCGGCGCGGTCGTGCTGAACCGCGTGAAAAGCAGCTCGTTCCCGAACTCGATTTCGGGCGTCATCTTCCAGCGCGGCGCGTTCTCCGCGGTCGACGACGGGCAGATCAACCTCACCCCGAACGATTCCGCGCTGAAGGCCGCAAAGGACGCCATGAACGGCTGGGACCCCACGGGCGGCTGTCTCTATTACTACAACCCTGCAAAAACAAGCAACCGCTGGATCCGCAGCCGTCCGATCGTGCTGCGCATCGGCAACCATGTATTCTGTAAGTAAATGCGAGTATCCAAGAAAATCTGGCTGTTCGGACTTCCCGCGATCCTGATGATCGGGCTTGCGGTGATGACCGTGACTTTTTTCAAACAACGCGAGACGATCGCGGCGCAGCAGCGCGTGATCGACGCGCAGACCGAGAGCGCGTACCGCGCGCTCAGCAACGACCTTTCCGACCTCTCCGTGGCGCTCAGCAAGCTTGAGGCGGCGGGCACGCCCGCACGCTTAAGCAAGAGCTTTGCCGACATCCGCAGGCTTTCCGCCGACGCGGTGCGCGCGCTTTCGCTTCTGCCGGTTTCACAGGCAAACGAAGGGGAGCTGATGCAGTTTCTGACGCGCACCGGCGATTTCGCCGAGACGCTGATGGACCGCGTGCTGTCCGGGCAGATGCTCTCGGAGGATCAGCTCGGCTCGCTCACCGATCTTCGCGCCTGCTGCGCGTCGCTGTCCGAAACCTGCGACGGCGACTGCAGAGACGGCAGGTTCCCGCAGCCGAAGGAGGACGGCTTCTATGCCGAAAAGGACGAGGAGAACATCACGAACTATCCCTCGCTCCTCTACGACGGACCGTTTTCCGAAAGCAGCGAGCAGGCGGAGCCTTTGGGGCTTCCCGAAAAGACCGTCGACGAAGCGAACGCCGCGGAGCTTGCGGCGGCGCTCTTTCCGGACCGGACGCTGAAGCTTGACGGGCGAACGGAATCGGCGATCGCGACGTTCGATTTTTCCGCCGACGACGGCGGGAGCGAGCTGTGCGTTTCGATCACGGAGCGCGGCGGTCTGCTGCTGTACTTCATGGGAACGCCCGCGGGCACGAAGAACGATCCGCCGAGTGACGAGGAGAGCGAGCGGCTGCACGGCGCGGCGAGCGCGTACCTTTCGGAACACGGCTTCGGCACGATGGAGCCGTCCTACGCGCAGTATTACGCGGGCACGGTCGTGCTGAACTATGCCGCCGTGCAGAGCGGCGTGATCCTCTATGCCGATCTCGTCAAGGTCTATGTGGACCGCGATACCGGGGCTGTGATCGGTCTGGACGCGACGAACTACCGCTTCCACCACCGCGAGCGCGATTTTTCGGATCCCATCCTGACCGAGGAGGACGCGATAAGCCGCCTGTCCGACGCGCTGACGCTCGAGCACACCGCGCTTGCGCTGATCCCGAAATCGAACACGCGCGAGGTGCTCTGCTACGAGTGCAAGTGCACCTGCGGCGAAACGTTCTTCATCGTTTACATCAACGCGCAGAGCGGCGCGGAGGAGGAGATCTTCGAGGTCATCAACAGCGACGAAGGCGATCTGACGGTATAAAAACGGAGGCTGTCCGGGAACAGCCTCCGTTTTTCGGTCGGTGTAAATCAGTGTGCTTTGCGCGCTTCTATATACTCGATCGCCGCCTGATAGTATTGATAGATCGCCGCGGCCGCCTGTTTTGCGGTCAGATTGTTCTCGTACGCCGGCGCCGTCAGGAGGGTCTTTACATAGGACATCGGTGATACGGTGATCTCGGCGTCCTCCCCGCCCGCGTTCAGTACGATCGTATACCGGCTGCCGAGCTGCTGCGCCATGATGTTTTCGATGCGCACCCGGTATCTGCCGCCCGCGCCGCCTTCGATCGGAAGCTCTTCCTCGCCGATTTTTGCGGAGGACAGCGCATGTCCGCTCTCGGTCCGTACGGTCAGGATCAGCGTGACCATGTCTTCCATCATCAGCGAATAACCGAGCAAGCAGACAAATGCGCCTTCCGGAACATTCGCGGTCACGGACCAGTCCTCCGTCGCCGCCGCTGCCGCCGCAATCTCGGCTTCGCCGATTTCACTCCTCGCTTTGATCGTCACATGTTCGTCGTCGGGCCAGTTCTTGACCTCCTTCAGGTACGCCTGCACATAATGTCCGTAGTCTGCGGTTGCCTCGACCAACGCCTTCGCATCTTGCGGATAATCCTGCGATTCCAGCGCGTCCTGGATATACGCCTGCGCGGTGTAGGTCGTTCCGACCGTCTTGTCGTCTCCGTAATGGAACGCCGCCGTGATCTCGTCCGCCATCTCGACCGACGCGATATGGCAGGTGAAGCCGTAGCAGACGCTCTTGCTCGCGGAGATAAAGTCCGGATCGAAGTCCGCGCGCTCGGTCCTGCCGTTGACCGTGAATTCCATATAGGAATCTGCTTTCTCCTCATCGCTCAGGCAGGACAGATCCATGTAGAAGTTCACGCCGATCAGTCCGGAGAGCACAAGCGACTTCGTCTTGAATGCGGGAACGACTTCAAAACCGACCAGATGCACCTCCAGCGTTTCGTTGTTGTACCCGACGTCGAACTGATAGGTGAGTTCGTACGGAATCTCGTCGAGCGTTACGATGCCGTCCGCATCGAACGTCAGCCCGGACACGCGGCTCAGGTTTTCCTTTGCCACGACCTGCGTAAGATCGAACGCATATTTGCCGTCCTGTGTGCGCGTCAGCCCGAGACCTTCGATCGCATTCTGTTCATCGAAATCGAGCTCCCAGTAATCTTCACCGGCGGGCAGCGTCGGAAGCAGCAGCTCGCCGAGCCGGTTCCATTTGACATGGACCTTGCGGAGCGTATCGCCGTACGCCGAAAGGTCCAGAGACTGAATTGGCGTTTCCTCCATCGCGAACAGCATGAATTTGCCTTCCTGCGGCAGCTTGAGCTCCGTCAGCGCGGGCATTCGATACAGCTGCACGTACTCGAGCTCCTCGTTGGCGGAGAGGTCCAGGCGCTCGATCATCGTATCGTTCGGATCGAGCGACTCCAGTCTCGGATTGTGCGAAAGATCCAGTTCCGTCAGCGTATGGATGTTCGCGCAGACAAGGTTCATGAGATTCTCATTGTGCGAAAGGTCCAGACTGTCGATCGGGTTGTTGCTGACGCAGAGTCCCCAGAGGTTCTCATTGTGCGAAATATCGATCGACGTGAGATAATTGTCAGAGATCCAGATGGAGCCGAGATTCTGCAGCATGCTTACGTCGATCGACGTGAGCTGATTATCTGAGACCTCGAAATTCTCGAGATTCAGGTTCCCGCTGAAATCGACTGCCGTCAGATTGTTCCGGTTTGCATTGATCCGCATCAGACGCGGGAACAGCTCAATACCCTGCAGCGAATTGATGCCGTATTCGTTGCAGTCGATCAGCTGCAGAGAATCCGAGATGTAATACTTGCCGTTCTTTTCCGTCGCATTGCCGGAATGATTGATCAGATAATCAAGGAACACGGGATCCGGGAAGTTCGTGCTGTTCAGCTCAATGTCTGTTCCGAACAGGATCGTCTGCGTAAACATCGGGTACGGATCTCCGTTCTCATCCGTGCCGGTATTAACCGTATAACACAATTCGTCCGGTTTACCGTCCGGGAATGTCACAACACCAGTCGCAGGATCCAGACTTGCGGTTGTATTCTCCAGGTTGATGCGTCCCATATACTGCAGCGGGATCAGCGTCAAAAGATCAAAGGTGTACGTACCGTTATTGATTTCAGCCGAATACCCGCTGATCTGATCGGTATAGACGTCCTTTCCGTCCTGGCTGAGACCGTCTTTGAAAAGAATTACGGTCACCGGATTCGGCCCGACACCCAGATCGGTGATGACCGCGTCCGAAAGATCCAGCACCTTGATCAGGTTGTCGCCGCACTGCAGCAGCCGCAGCGAAGAGCAGCCGTTCAGCGCAAGCGCCTGCAGACGGTTTCTCTCGACGTTGAGCTCTGCAAGCTTCGTCATTCCGGCAACGTTCAGCTCTGTCAGCAGATTTTCTCTGACTTCCAGGATCTCCAGATCGGGATTCGTCGATGCGCCGATCGTCAGTTGCTCCAGTTTGCATTCGCTGCAGCGAAGCTCTTTCAGCTTGGAATTGTACGATACATCCAGTTGGCTGAAGCGATTGTTGCTGACGTTCAGCACCTCCAGATTCGGGAACAGCGCAATGCCCGTCATGTCTGTGATGTCGCGTGCCCAAAGATCAAGCTCGGTCACATCCTCTGCGTTGATCAGCGCGCCGTCTTCAATCGCCGCGGGATGTTCGCGCAGCGCGTTGCGGAGATTTTCATCCGGGAAGTTTTCCTTGCTGATTGCGATCGCGTCGCCGAGATAGACGGTCACATTGAACGACGGATAATTGCCTGCGCTGTTCGCCGGCTGATAGGTATAGGTCAGCTCCGAGGGCTTGGAGGCAAACTCGACAATGCCCGCCTGCTGATCCTTCCACGAAGCGTTGGTCGGCGTCACGCATGCGAATTCCGTTACGCCGAGCAATCCGAGATCAAAGGTATACGTCCCGTCCGCCTCCGCCGTCGCGTGATAGTTTCCGACGATCTTGCGCTGCGGTTCGAGATAGATCTCGTCGTATTCGTCCGCGTTCTTGTCCGGAAGGATCAGTTCCGCGAGCCGATTCTCCACGAGATTCACCCGCTTGAGATTCGAATAAGCGGACAGATCGAGACGGTGCAGTCTGCAGCCGTTCCATTCGCCGTTGCCGAGCACCGCCTCGAGATTCGGATGGACGCCGAGCGTCAGCGTCTCAAGATCTCCGCAGCCGCCGAATTCCACTTCGCGAAGCGCCGGAAGCATGCTGACATCCAGCTCGGTGATGTTGAGATATTTGCATGCGATCTTTTCCAATGCGGTATTGGACGCGTAGATCCAGTCTCCGTTCGAATCCTTCAGCGTCAGCGGCGTCGCGTCGACGACGAGCATGCGAAGGTGCGTATTGCCCGCAATGTTCAGCGACGTCAGCCCCGAGCAGTTCAGAACCTCCAGCTCCTCCAGGTTCGTATTTGCCGAAAAATCGAGTTCGGTGATATTGTGGTTCGAATGGCAGATGAGCGTTTTCAGCGCGGTATTCTGCGAAAGCTCCGCAGACAGAGCGTTCGTAAGCTCGTTGTCCTGGCAGTTCAGCCGTTCGAGGTTCTGGAAATACCCGATGCCTTTGAGGGACGTCAATCCCTCATAGCTGCAGTCAAGCTCGGTCACGGCGCTCGAAATCGTATAGACGCCGTTTCCGCTGTCATTGACGATATCTTTGTTCAACAGCCAGTTAAAGAAACCGGGATCGAAATCGTTCGGATCTACCGTCACCGCAACACCGAGCGTCACGGTCACCTGCATCGGGAAGGCTGCATTGCCCGTATCATATGTATAGACGAGCTGATTCGGGATCCCGGATCCGTTATATGTCGCAACGCCGGTACCGGGATCCAGCGTCCAGTCCGCGCTGTTGATCGTCACCTTGCTTGCGTCGGCAACGCCGATCGACGTCAGATCGAAGAGATAGTGTCCGCTGTCTTCGGTCATCAGGCCGTCCGCGGTCTGATTCAGTTCGGCATCCCTCAGTTG